>CALLUQ010000125.1 GCA_938010565.1 uncultured Flavobacteriales bacterium | reverse complement strand
GGTGACGCTATAGCAACCAAAATATCCGCTTTAGAATAAAAATAAGAAGAAAATGGAATAAATGAATGAAATCTTAAGTTGGATAGGGGGAATTTTCTGAAATTTAAAAGCAAATTCCTGACTTTATAGACAGGCTCTATTTATGATCTCAATAGCCAAATGGTATTTTTTCAATCATTTGCTTGGAACGGCATGGCTATCAGCTCACAAGCGGGACGCTTGCGAGAGAGTTGGGCCGTCCTCAAAAACCCAGGTGGTAAGGCTTTCCAGAGGCTTTAGCTACTTGCCCTGCGGGGTTGTGGCGGTAGGCGCAGGAGAGACCATCAAAACCGCTTTCTTTTACAATGTTGCCGCAGGCGTCTCGTTCAAGTTAGCCATGCTTCCTGCCGTATCTGTTTCAAGCGTCCGCTTGGAACACTATTTATGATCTCAATAGCCAAATGGTATTTTTTCAATCATTTGCTTGGAACGGCATGGCTATCAGTGCACAAGCGGGACGCTTGCGAGAGAGATCTGACCAGTTGGTGCATTTTCTCCCATAGAAGTAACGGAATGTCTTATTGTGATGGTCTAATTCCTTAATAACGGTCAGGAAATGCTACTTCGATTTGATTAGCGTATCTTTTCCGCCATTTCTTCGTTCTTTTTTAGTCGGATAGCGAAAACTCCTACGCCATACCCCCCAAAAAAACAATGTCGGCCAACAAAATACACCCGATCATGAGGAGCAGGCTCTCTGACGTACCCTTCCGGATCAAATCAATAGATCCATAAGCCGGATTAAATTTTAGAAAAACAGACGTAGTGCCTGGTATAAATGATAAACAATTGACCTTTAGTAATTTAATGGTTTAAACCAACGAAATCAGGCGAGTCCGAAAGATCGCCACGACAGCCCATCATTATGCTGGCTTGAACAAGCATTTGGTAAAAAAAGATCAACCGGTTGGGCTCCGGTTTGCCCGGATCAGGCGAATCATACAATTGTGTATATTTGCTGGTTATGATCAACCGAATGAAGAATTTCGAGGGTGTAAAACTTTATCGGGTATGATTGCTTTACTCATCTTTAAATGAATAGTTTTATATGAGAGCCGATTTCGAATGAACGAATTGATGATGGCAGGCAGCTAAAAATAATAAGCCTGCTTTCAGGGTTTTTCGTTGAAACGTTATGTACAATCTTAAAAATGATAAAATGAAAGTCTCTGTAATAATTCCTTGTTATAATGTTGAAAAATACATATCCGATTGTATTAAAAGTGTGGAACAACAAAATTACAAAGACATGGAGGTTATATGTGTAAATGACGGAAGCAGTGACCGAACAGAAGCGATCATAAAAGAAATCATCTCAACCTCTTTTTTATCCATCAAATTAATTAACCAGGAAAACAACGGAGCTCCAAGTGCCAGAAATATCGGGGTAAAAAATTGTAGCGGAGATTATATTCAATTCTTGGATGTCGATGATATTTTAACGCCGGATAAAATTAAGAATCAAGTAGATATATCCTTGAAGAACAAGCTTCCGGATATAATTATCGGAAGTTACCAACGGGTAAGCATGAAAGGCGAATTACTTGTTAAAAGAATATACGATCAAAACAATTGTGGCGATGTTTGGCATCATTTATTTGATGATCGGTTAGGGATCACTTCTTCGAATTTATTCAAATACGAAGTATTCAAAAACGGTATTCAATGGAATGAGAACCTCCAAAGTTGCCAGGAGTATGAATTGATGTTTCAGGGCTTAAAGAAAAATGAAAATATTGTATTTGATCCTGAAATAAATACAACCATACGTGTGCGCGATTCAGGTTCAATCTCGCAAAGCAACATAGACAAAAAGTGGGAAACATATGTTCAGCTGAAGGTAGATATTCTCAATTTCCTGAAAGAAACAAAGACAAGGCTTGTTACGGATGAATTGTTGCAGGTTTTGTTTAATTGCATTCGAATGTTGTATCCCCATAACTCAACAAAAGCACTGTCCTATTTTAAAAAATATATCCCCGGCAAATTTGCTCCTGTTGTTTCAAGAGCAACCGGAAAAGGCTACATTTTTATATATAAATTACTAGGTTTTAGAAATACAGAGAAAGTACGGCTATACATAGCCAAGAATAAAGCCTATTGAAAATAGGGTTATTCAAAACCGTTGCATGCTACCGAGGCATCGTGATCGGAGGAGATGAGATGGCTTTAAAGGAGTTGTTGTAGCCCATTTGCCTTCGGCTTTATGAGAGGCCTCTGCCATCGGATATTTGCCGTGGCTTTGTTCTTCTCAACTCGTTTTTTCAACAGGTATGCCGGCCGTACTTTGATCACAAAATAAAATTCAACATCTTTCACCCGCAACACTTACAAATAGACGACATGACTAACACCAATCGATGCATGTGTTTCTGATCTCTTCCGGGGCATACGGAAAGGCAACCTTTGTTTCTTCTATGCGTATTCTTAGATGTTATGTGGAGCTTAATATTACACTTCTGCATTCCACACAGGTTGTGGTGAAATGCTGTACGGATGGCTTCACTCCCTCTCTATTAAAGCCTAAAACCACTGATTATGATAGAATTAGATTATGTCGAAGGCCTGTTTCTCCAGGCCGAGCAAGCGCTGGAAGAAGGTAAACTGAAAGAGGCAAAAGAAACCCTGCATGAGATCCTTTCCGTGGACCCTTCGTATGGCCGGGCACATCATCATCTGGGATGGATTTATGCTCAAAAACTCGATCATCCTGATCGGGCCGCCTACTATTACCGGCTGGCGCTGAAATTTAGTCCCGAATATCCTTCCCTGTACATCAATTACGCTTATCTGCTTTTTGATATAAAAGACCTGGATGGCCACCTCGACCTGATCGAAAAAGCCATACAACTATCCGGTACAAGCCGGGCTGCGTTGCACAATGAACGAGGACGAAATGCAGAATATCGCGGGCTGATCAAAGAGGCTATCAATCATTATAAAAAAGCCATCAAGGTTTCTTTAAACGACAATGAGATCATCATTTACGATGACAACATCAAACGGGCAAAAAATAAATTGCCGTGGCTGAAGCGATGGTTTTTCTGAGGTTTTCTAATGGTTTTACCCCGGATATTGGCAACTAATCTAAAACACATAAGATGAACGCTTACATTCAAAAAATTGACCTTACAAATGATAAAAAAGTCATTGTGTCGGGCCAACTTTCAAGAACCAACTTAAAAGCGAACCTCGTTGAACATGTTTATGTACAGGAGCCCAAAGATGGAATATGGGGCTACACGCTTGAAGTACTTCCCTGTTCCGCTTTTGGAGCGAATATGATGGTTCCTTTTTCGGTAGAAGCACCCTGGGCCGGAAATGAACATGCGAATGGGGTAAGGATCACACAACCGGCTTTACATCCAAACGAACCGGATGATGAGATCATCCAACTTAAGGTCAAAAGCGTAAAAACCTTTACCACCGAACAAGCCAATCTTACTGCTTTAAAAGGTGCCTTTTTTGACCAACCAGCAAATCAGTTAGTGGTTGATTTTACCTACAGTGGCGGTTGTTTTCTTCATTCGTTTTCTTTAGAGTGGGACGGCTCCTCCCTTGAAAGTTCTCCGCCTCAATACCATTTTAACTTAGTTGATCTAAGCGAATATGACCCCTGCCAGGCCATTGTGCCCATTCAGTTAAGGTTTGATATCGATACGCCCGGGGTACAGCTTGACAGGCCTTCCGTCATCCACTTAAGAACAGCTGGAAATGACAGGCAAATAAAAATTGAGATCGCATAGCCATTGCCAACATTACCCGCAATGCACAAAGGCATTTCAACTCCCTTGGGCCATACGTTCTAAAATGCCAATTGGATTCTCCGCTTTTGAACAGAACAAATAACGATCAAAAAAGGCCCGCAGGCAGCGGTGCTATATCGCTGGAATATCCATTACCGCTGCGTCGTTATTTTCCGGACGGAAAAAGGTGTATTTACGAAAACCGTTTTCGCCGTAGGTTTTGAGCTGATTTTTCAGGTTTTTTCGCTTTTTATCCACAAAAGTGTGGTAGCCTTTGGCGTGCAGCCGGGTACACATGTGCATGATCTCCGCATGCATGCCGGCTTCGCGCTTATCGAAGAGTACCAATACCTTTTCTCCGGATCGGGGAACCTCGAAATTGCGGTCTTCGAGCATCATCACCAACCTTTCAAAACCAATGGAAAAGCCACAGGCCGGAATATCCTCTTTTGATTGCAAAAGCTTTCCGAGCAACTTATCGTAACGCCCTCCTCCGGCCACCGACCAAGGGTAGCCCTCCGTTTGTACCTCAAAAATGGGTCCGGTATAATACCCCATGCCACGCACCAGAGCCAATTCGTACCGAATATCGAAATCTCCTTCTCCCAATTGTCGTACCGTAGAGATGATCCCTTCCATCTCTTCAAATACAGCCGAATCCACATTGTCCAGCTTTTCTTTCAGGGTTTTCAGGGCGTTGTCGCCGGTTAAAGATCCAATGATGTTGGCAATCGATTGAACAGCCGTTGCGGCATATCCTTCTTTTTCGAGTTCGCTTTTTACCCCCTGTAAACCGATCTTGTCCATCTTATCCAAAACGATCAGCACCTGGGGCATTTCAGCCTCCGCAAAGCCGGTTTTATCCATCAACCCGCTTAGAATGCGGCGGTCGTTGATCAATACCTTAAAACGGGGCAATTCGAACGCACTTAACGCTTTGATGGTAGCGGTGATCAATTCCACCTCGGCAAAAGAGGAACCATCGCCTAAAATATCGATATCGCTCTGTACAAATTCGCGGTAACGGCCTTTTTGCGGCCGTTCGGCCCGCCATACCTTTCCGATCTGAATTACTTTGGCAACCGGGGTCATCAGGTGTTTGTTCTTGGCGTAAAACCGGGCCAGAGGCACCGTTTGGTCGTAGCGCAACCCCAGATCAACAAGGTCCGATCCGGTTTTTGCGGTTTCCAGGTTCAGTTTTTCGCCACGGCGCAAAATTTTAAAGATCAACTTCTCGTTGTCGCCGCCCTCTCCGTTGTTCAGCAAACCAATGCGATTGACCGACGAAGTTTCGATCTCTCCAAAACCAAACTGTTCATACTGACGAATCAGGGTATCGCGAACATGGTTGCGCAATGCTTTTTTTTGCGGAAGGAAGTCACGCATACCAACCGGCGGGGACAAGGGGTCGTTTTTCATAGCCATGGTTTTAAACCGGCGGCTAAAATACAGAGAACTTGTGCTGCGAAACAGAAATTTTACCGGATTTTTTCTCCTTCGCTTTTGAGAGGTCCGGTACGCAGGGCCTTGCACGCCTGAATGGCCGAATCCATGGCTTCAAAAAAAACGGGTAAACGCCCGGTATCCACCCCTGCAAAAACAAGGTTTTGGGTTTGAAATCGGTTTTTATCGCGGGTAAGATAGCCCGGCGAAGGAACGGGCATGGCGTGGCCCATGGGTTTTACAAATGCTTTTTTGATGGCAGGCCGAATGTCGGTTGCCTGAAAGGTGTTGATGTAAGCGATGGCTGTTTCCACAATAGTGTTGGGATGATCGGCGAGGCGGGCTACCATTTTCCGTTCTTTGGGATCAAAACAAAAATAAGCGGTAAGTACGGTAAAATCGTCCTTTTCTCCGGACTGAAAGCCGGAATCTACAAAGCCCAGAAATGCCTTTTGATCGGTAATCATGTCGTTTTGCCAGTTGTTGCCTTTCCAAACCTTGGCATCCAGTACAAAACTCACCACCACCCAGGGGGCATACACATTGTGTTTGAAGAGGTCTGCCTTTTCCGGCATCAGGTAGGGCAGGGTATGTTTCTGGCCGCAATACACCACGTTTTGTGTGTGGATGATCGAACGGGATTTTTTTGCCACATCGATCACTTCCACCTCAAACGCGCCTCCTTCCGTTTCCTTGATGCCCGATACAAGGTGCCTTGTTTTAATGGCCTGCTTCGGCATTTTGGCCAGCATCTTTTCAATAAAATAATAATTGCCCTCGGGGGGTGATAAAAGCTCCACACTTTTGCTCTGATAGGGCCTGCAGGCATAATAGTGTATGCCGGCCAAAGCGGAAACCCGGGCACAGGTAGCGCCCCAGTCGTCCAGCATCTGGTAATCCACCCTTCGTATAAAATCGGGAGAGAAGGGGTGCCTTTCCGACAACCAATCCTGAAACGTAAGGGCATCCAAATGGTGATAAGCCGCATCAATTTCGGTAGTGGGCATGGGCATTTTCCCCATAAAACGAGCCATCAGCTGCTGAAAGATTCGGGCTTCTTCTCCATGGCCCAATACATCCTCTCTGAATTGGCCTTTTTCATAACAACGTTCCTGAATTTCTTCGGGAATGAGGAGGTCTTTTTCCCTGAACTCGTACAATTGGTTGTGGGGGTTGTAAACGGTTACGCCAATTTCCTGCAACAATTTAAGTCCTTCTGTGCCATAATATTGCGGATAAGCCAGGTCGTAATGTGCGCCCATGGAAAAGCGCAACTTCTCATAATGATGAGCAGATGAAGAACCTCCCAACACTTCCGATGCTTCGCAAAGCAAGGTGTTTTGATGGCGGAGTAAATAAGTGGCGGTAACGCCTGCAACACCGCCGCCAACAATTAAATTCTCTACCGCATACCTTTCGGTAACAGGCAACTCGTGCCGGCGAAAGAGGGTATGCCCGGCTTCTTTATCCGACAACACTTCGATCTCGTATTTTTCGGCCGCATTTTGGGGATTGCTTTCGGTTACCCGGAGGAGAAGGGGCAGCAAGCCTGCTGCCGAAACCCGTATAAAATCACGCCTTTTCATCGGAAGGGATAAAAACGGTTTTCATGTGCGGGTTGCGGGCATTCATTTTCCAGATCACTCCATCGATAAAATAGTGTAACAATTGCGGAAGGGCGAGCAAGGCTACGCCGGCGCTGTAAGCCGCATGAGAAGACAGAGGTTCTGCGATGTAGGGCAAAAAAGCTTCAAAAAAAGCACGGTGCTCCTGCCATACCAGCATGTCCCACAGGTATTCTTCTGCGATGGCAAGGCTTAGAATTGAACCCAGGAGTACCAGGGTCCATTTTAATTTCCGGCCGGTGGTATCAATCGCTTGTTGTTGCAATGCCTCTTTTTTCCGGCGGTAATGCCACATCAAAAGCACATAAGGCACTCCATGTGCCACCACATTGCTTACGGTAAAAACCACATCGGAATTAAAAGCTACAATGCCTCCGTACCAGGTCCAGGCGGTGGTGATCACCCAAAGTAGCTTTCCCGGCGAAACGGCTGTTTTATCTTTGCGATACGCGTTTATTTCCTGCAACAACCAGGCACCGATCAAAAGCCAGTACATGCCGTTGCATCCGGTTAAGATCGGTTGCAAAACGGGCTGAATGCTTTGCAGCCAGGCCGCAATGGGAAAAAAATCGCCCTGCACAAACCAATCGAATTGCCGGCCTGTGGTCAGGTGCCAGAAAATGACGGGGTAGAGGGTGGCTATATAAATAATGTGCTTATCGCCGATGGTTTGTTTTCGTCGTTTTTCTTTGATGCGATAAAGGGCCGTAAAGCCATATTGTTGGCGTATAAAGTGGAATACGGCAATGTAAGCCATCACTCTCCAAAACCACAATTCGGAAAACCAGAGTAGGGTAAAGGAGCCAACGAAAAGTACCAAAGGCATGGCACTTAAAAACACCCTGTGAAAAGCAAACTCTTCTTTGTTGGCATAGGTTCGGTAAAGGGTGCTCCACACATGGCTGACATCAATGCCCAATATAAACACTACCCAAACCCAAAGCGGAACATCCATTTGCAAGGTTTCGGCCGGAAGGCAGAGCAAAATCCCCCAACACAACCAAACCGGCAGAAACAAGCCTGCCAGATCGAAGTAAGGGGATATGAGCCAGGTATTTTTCATCGTCAGAAAAAGAAAGACCAGCTGCCTTCTTTGTAGTATCGGTAAATGACGGGGTGGTGAATGGAGTTGACATCCATTTGAGCGGTATCCACTTTTATCAGATCTTGCCCGAAGGAAGTCATCAGGTTCGAAGCTTCAGGGGTAAGCCAGCGTACATCGAGGTTTTCATAATCCAGTTGTTGCAGGCGGTTTTTCATCTGATTTCGGGACAGTTTTTTACTGCCTGCTATCCAGGCCCATTCGCCAAAGGTGTATACATGGTTGTGAATGGGCAGCGTATTAAAACCGGCATTTTCCAGGGTTTTTTCGATGCAGCGAAAAACTTTTGTGGTATAGTACGGACTGGTGGCTTGGGTAATAAAGGCACCATTCGGGCGAATTTTGTGGTAGCAGATCTTATAAAATTCGGTGGTGTATAAGCGATTCAGCTCTACGGTTTTGGGGTCGGGAAAATCGGCAATGATCACATCAAAAAAACGTTGAGCCGTATCGAGATAGTGGAAAGCATCATCGTTTACTACGGTTACTTTATCCGAGTAAAAGGCATCTTTGTTGATCCGGCGGAAAATGGGGTGTTCTTTTCCCACTTTGGTCATCATGGAATCCAGATCGACCAATGTAATGGAGCGTATCCGATCGTATTTGAGCAGTTCGCGAAGGGCACAACCGTCGCCGGCTCCCATCACCAAAACATCTGTCGGGCCTTTTGTTAACCCCATTACAGGATGCACGAGCGGCTCATGGTACAACCATTCGTCAAAAGAGCTGAGTTGTTTTCCTTGGTTGAGGTAAAGCCAGTAATGATCTTCCCACTGGGTAACGGTAATTCGCTGATAGGAGGTTTCTTGGGTAAAGACTACTTTTTCGTTGTAGCGGCTCTGATCGCCAAACTGAACGATGGGTTTGGCAAAAATAACCCCGCCGGTAAAGAGGGTGATCCCTGCAATTCCGCTGATGGTGTAGCGTTGTTTGGATCGGGCAGGGAGTAAATTCCGGAATCGCCACATGACCACAAGTGCCACGATCAGGTTGACGCCGCCCACCACAAAAGGCGTATAGGTAAGCCCCAGAAAACGAATGCCGATGAATGCAAAAAACAATCCGCCCAGCAAGCTTCCGTAGTAATCGTTTTCCATCATGTTGGCAATGTTCACACTCAATTCTTCGTATTCGCTGTTGATCCGGGTAACGAGCGGGATCTCCATCCCGATAAGGAAACCTACGATAGTGGCGAGCCCGTAAATGATCACATCGAGCGAAGTGGTGTATGGCATCAGCATATAAATGAACAAAGCCGAAAAAGAAGTGATCGCAGAAAGCAGCAACTCAATGAAAATGTATTTCTCGAGCAATTGTGTTTTAAACATGCGGCTTATCCGGCTTCCCAGCCCCATGGAAAAAAGCATGAGCGACAAAATGATGGTCCATTGAAAAACGGAGTCGCCCAGAAAATAAGTGGCCATTGTGGCCAGAATGTATTCGGCCACAATGCCCGACAAACCGGTAGCAAATAAGGAAACCTTAAGTGTCCGGGAAGGAGTTAACCACATTTAATTGAACAGATTTCGGATTACAGGTTCCAGCACCAAACAAAGAGCAATGCTCCGCCGATGTAGGAAAATGCTTCGATGAGGCCGGCACCCACATTGGGGGTATCCTGATAAATGATCTCATCGGTTAACTTGCGTGAAGGGAGGAATATTTTATCGACCACCAAACGGATGAGCGGAAGTAAAACCATGCCGACCCCTACATCGATCCCCATGGTTAATAAGGTGTTTACCCAATTGGTATGTTCCACCTGAATGCCCCATTGGATGAGGATGGCAAAAGCAATTTGTACGCCACCGACGGAAATGCCCAAGGCCAGGTTCTTTTTGCGAATTTCTTCCGCCATTTTGAAGGGAGAGATCAGCTCGTAAAAAACGGTTACAAAAAGCACCAGTATTTGTGCTACTCCCCAATAAAGCAGCGCCATCTGTGGGTGTTCCGCATCTACCAGCAAAACCCCGTAAAGGATGACTCCGGAGCTTACCAGGCTTGCTCCTTTGATTAATCCGGCAGCCAGGTTTTTCTCTTCAACAATTTCTTTGCGGAGCGAAACTTTACGAAGAAATACGGTATCGTACACCCAGCCGGAAAGGTGAAGAATGAGGATGGATGCCAGGGCATAAACTGCGGTAAAACCTAACTCTTCCCAAAAGGTAGCTCCGCCCTCGCCGCTCAAAACGCCCAGCATGGACAGCAAAACGCCCACAAAATAGCCTACAAACAAAAGTGCATAGGCTACATTGTCTTTTTCTACCAATTCGTGATCGACCGAAAGCCCGGGCCAGAAAGCACGCAAGATCAGTTTGGCAATGAAAAAAAGGCAAAGGCATAACAACAGGTACAACCCGGATTGCCATAAAAAAGTAAAATCGATGATGTTCATGTCCTATCATTTTCCCCATCCTCCGCCGCCACGACGGAAACCGGGTGTACTTCTGGTTGTTCTTCTTGTAAATCCTCCTTTGGCTGTCCTGCGGTCAAAAAAACCGGGGCGGTAAAAAAAGATCCACGCACTGCTGGTACCATAAAGGTGCCGGCCTCTGGCATCCTGCCCGTAGTAAGGGCGCGAACGGTAATAGCTCTTTTTCCAGGTATCGTACTCCTGTTTGGAAACTTTCAGCTTTTCCGTACCCAGCATTCCCGGCAATCCCGCATAAGCGGCATGGTACACCCAATATGCTTTTCCGGAAAGGCTGTCCGGTTTCCAGCTTCCGTATTTCGGATTGTCGACATAGTTGGTGAAACCCGGTGGGGTAACCAGGCGGTTTAGGCCATCGGCGGGCGATTTGGCTGCTACTTCCATGCCCAGATCTTCCTTGTGCAATTTGAAAAGATCATCGCTTACCGGAAGCCATGGGGTGGTCGATTCGTTGGGCAATCCATTGGGTTTGTCGGTGAGGATCTTGTAGCGGTGTTTGAACACTTTATTGTCCAGGTCCATATCCTGCAACAGGATGGTGTAAGACGAACTGTTCTTTTGTGCCTCCACAATCCCGGGAAGGGGATTTTTGGGAACCTTACGCCCTCCGCACCCCATAAGAAGGACTGAGAACAGTCCAAAGGAAAGGTAGAAAATTTTTACGGGGGGCATTATTTTATGCGTTTTTTTCAACGTGGCAGTATATTGGATACGTCAATTTCTTTGATGTACTGTCCTGTAAATGCTTCCGCAGAATGATCGCCATAGGAGTTAACCGACACCAATTGTTGGTGATCCGTATCGGCATACAACCAGTTTTCCATTTCGTATTCTTCCGCATCGCTTTTTACAAATGCTCGTCCGCCATCCACCAAACGATATTGCCGTTGCCGGTAAACAAATTCCTGTAAAGGGTTGCCACTCAATGCCCGGCTGCGCAGTTGCCCGTTGATGGCATCAAGGTTGGCATCATCAAAAATACTCAACTTAAGGCTGTCTCCGACAGAAAAACTAAGATAACGCGTTGTTTTTCCATCGTTGAGGGTGCATTCGTGGTCTGTCGATCCGTTTTCCCACTTGTAAATTGCCGTTCCTTTCACTTCCCACGACCGCAAGTCATAATCCAGGATCCACCCTTTTTTCAGATCGCGAACGGTGTGGTTGATCGTCACATCGGTGCCCCCTTTGTTGGCCCGGAACATATTTTTGATCCTACTAAATACCATATTTGTCAAGATTTGTTTTCCTCAAAAAAAAATCGCGATGATCGCGTTGTATATTTACTTCATACGTTCTTTTCCCAAAACGCTCCGGTCGCCATACGGTTCCCATTTCACACCGAAAGGAGGTGGCCATACGCTTTTCTGTCCGTAGCATAATAGGCCAACGTGGTTTTCCTTTTGTTTGTGTTGTGGTGTTTTTGCTCAAGGCGATGGTTTTGGGTTGGATAAAGGTAAAAAAAGATCCTTTATTTGGCAAATATAAATAGCAAACACTAATATTTGTAGCATTTTGTTTTTCGAACAGGCATGATTACAACAGGATAAAGGTAAGCATTGTAATGATCGTCACGCCGGCAAGGTTCATCCAAATGCCCGATCGCATCATATCCGCAATGCGCAGGCGATTGCTCCCAAAAACGATGGTATTGGGCGGTGTGGCAACGGGTAGCATAAAGGCACAGGAGGCAGAAAAGGTAACGGGCACCAACAATTGAAGGGGCGACATTTCTACAAAACCGGCCACGGAGATCAGAATGGGAAGAATGAGTAAAGTAGAGGCGGTATTGGAGGTCAGTTCCGTGAAGAACGTCATGAACATGCACAATACGAGTACAATGAGAACGGGCGACCACGTTCCGATGTCGCGCAACTGTTCGCCCACCAGATCAGACAACCCGGAAACCTTAAACCCTTCGGCCAAAGCAAAACCTCCTCCAAACAAAAAGAGTACGCCCAGCGGCAGGCGCTCTACGTCTTTCCATCGTAACAACCCTCCTCCGCCTTGTTTTCGGGAAGGAATGAGGAACAGCACCAAAGCCGTTAACATGGCAACGGTACTTTCCTTAATGAAATTTTTTTCGTCCAACAAAGCACTCCAGCCCGGTATTTTAAAACTTCCGAAATCAAACCCTTTGCGCGTAAACCACAGAAGAATGGTAAGCACAAACAAAATGAGTACCCATACCTCTTCCCTGGAAATGCGCCCCAGATTGGTATACGCTTTTTGAGAAGCTTCCCGATCGATCTTCTCCTGAGCAAATGCTTTCCGGTATTGAAACCGCAACAAAAGAAAACACACCAGAAAAAGCAGTACACTTACCGGAAACCCCATCACAAACCAACTGGTAAAATCAATTTCCCGGGTCGATGAAAAATGTTCGTTGTACAAATCGCGGAACACCATGTTGGGTGCCGTACCGATCAACGTGGCAATGCCTCCGATGGAAGAAGCATAGGCGATCCCGATCAAATAGGGTTTTGCAAGTGCTGTTGTACCGTTGGGGTTACGGGCTTCCATTTGCCGGATGACCGCAATTGCAGCAGGTATCAGCATGCTTACGGTGGCCGTATTCAAAATCCACATCGACAAAAACCAGCTGGCCAGCATAAAACCCAAAAGAATGCGTGCGGGTGTATGTCCGATCGATACGATGATTTTAAGTGCAATGCGTTGGTGCAGGTTCCAGCGTTCCAAAGCATAGGCGATCAAAAAGGCTCCGATAAAAAGGAAAATGATATCCTTCATATAAAGCGGTGCCAGTGCTTTCATTTCCAGAATGCCCAAAAACGGGAAAAGCACCACCGGCAATAGGGCCGTAAAATAAATGTTGATGGCTTCGGTTACCCACCACCAGGCGATCCAAACGCCAATGCCCGCCATCCGGCAAACGGGCTCTTCCAACTCCAAAAACCGGACACACAGCAAATAGGTAGCAAGGCCGGCCAGCAAACCCAGCCATAGTTGTTCTTTTTTTCGGGGTTCGGGGGTAAAATCCATTCCGGAGGTTATTTTTTATATCGGTGAGTAACTGTTCTGTTTTCTAACTTTTATGAAATGCCTTCGATGGATGCAGGCAAGCTTTTGGCCCATCGTAATGATAGGTTGCCGTATGCTTCAGTTTCATGCGATGCATTTGCTCCGCAAATAAAGCTTTACCCACAAGAGATTGCAACCCTGTGGATGCTTTTTTTAGATCAGATCTGAAAAAAAGCCGCAAAGCCATACTTTTTTAATGGAGAATGGAGAATTGATAATGGATAATTGTGCATTGTGTAACCTCATGGTTTAAACGTAGTTTACTCAACTCTCTCGCAAGCGTCTCGCTTGTGAGAGGATAGCCATGCCGTTCCAAGCAAATGATTCAAAAAATACCATCTGGCTAGTGAGCCGTCATAAATAGTGTTCCAAGCGGACGCTTGAAACAGATACGGCAGGAAGCATCGCCAATACCTTCAAATAGTTGCCTTTACCTTATGAGCAGAGAGACGCTTGCGAGAAAAAGCGTTTTGGTTTGATTTACAATATGAAACGATATTCATTCAACACTCAATTGTCCATTATATTCCCCTCATGATCCAAGCCAAACTATTCGTTTTGGGAACCGAACGGGAGTTGTTGTCCACTGATCTGGAATGTTACAGAACACGAGGCGCTACAACCGGTCGGCCCGGGCCTATTCCGATGGGAGGGCTTGTTGCCCTTACTTTTGTCTCCGGTGCCGGCGATGGCCGGTTGTTGTATGCATTCCTCCATAGCCCGGAAGGCGAACTTTGCACATTAATAACCGCGAAAATCGTATTTTATGCCGGAGATTCGGATGGAGTGGTGCTTTTTGAGTATCGGTTGAAGGATGCGGCTTTTGTGTATTGGAAGGAGGAGTTTAGTGCCACCGGTGAAATGCCGATGACGGTAACGTTGGTTATTTCTGCTGCCATATTGGAGATCAAAGGAATAACCTGGGTAAAACCCTGGCGGGAGAGCGGAGTACTTCCCAATAAAAATGTTGCTCGTGAAAAAGAGGGGCAGAAGGTGGTTTTGGGAGACGCCAAGTGGGCATTTAGCCTAAAATCGTTTGCTGACGATATATTTAAGTTTAATAAAGCGACTGATGGAGGTGGTGTTTTGCTAAACGGAAACCCAGCTTCAGCTATACATTTAGCAATATATTATGAGACTACAGCCCAACAAGGAGCTTCCATTTTTAGGTCAATCTCTCACGGGCATATGTTTATGAATGGCAACAAAAGAACAGCAGTAGCAGCGCTTCAAGCATTTGCACGTCAGCATGAGTTAAAGACGGTAAGTCAGCAACAAATGATGAATGTTGTAGTAAAGGTCTCAACAGGACAAGTAACAGATGTGTCACAAATAGCCAAAATGCTTATAAGATAAGATGGTTGAAATAAAGAAGATATTAGAAAAACAACCTGCGTCCTTTGATGATTTGCTAGCCTGCTTTGAGCAAGTTAAGGAAAACGGAGATGTAGCAGTAATTAAATTTGACGGAGAACGGATTGAAAATCAGTATACTGTTTTTATTTCTTCTTCTCAAAATGATAATAAATCAATGATAAGAGCTGATAGTGATGATTTAAAAGATGCTCTTTCAAGAGTGTTGAAGAATTATATCAGTTAAGCTCTTGTATTAATAAAACTGAAAACCTTGCAGAGATGAGGGCTCTTTTATGAGTCACAAGGCAGCCCTTGCTTCATATCGTGCAATGAAAAATATGCTTGTATGTAAACTTATTTCAACGTTCTCTCGCAAGCATCTCGCTTGTGAGAGGATGGCTATGCCGTTCCAGGCAAATGATTGAAAAAATACCATTTGGCTGGTGAGCCGTCATAAATAGGGTTCCAAGCGGACGCTTGAAACAGATGCGGGTAGTTGATAATGGACAATGGATAAATTATCAACGCTAAGTGGGTGTCCTATGGAAAAAAACTTGGAATTAGTAGAGCTTGATAACACTCCGACTAACAATCAAAAAATTACAGAGCATTAAGTATTCATTGCATTGTCCAACTCCACTCATGGTTTAAGCCTAGTTTACCCGCTACGTCTTTTCCCGTATTTTGATGCATAAATCACCTATATTTTATCGCCATTCAACGGGTACTCGTCTAAAAATATATTTTTAACTGTCTGGTTGTGAAAAAAATAAAAGCACTCCGGCAAGGCCCCTGCATTGCCGGAAATATCAACCAAGAGCCGGAAGCAAAAACGAGTAAAAAGGATTTCCGAAAAAAAGACTGTCCGGAGCAAAAGCAAAATAAAGGATGAAAAAATGGGATCAATGCACAGTACAAAATAAATTAAAAACAAACGATGAACCATTTAATCTTAAAACAAATGAAAAGCGCATTTACACTCTTCTTTTTATGCGCCTTTTCTTCACCGTTTTTACGCGCCCAAAACGGCAACTTTGTATGGGCAAAGCAAATTTGGTGATGTTTTGGTCTGATTTGCAATATGAAACATCTTTTTTTAATGGAGAATGAACAATGGATAATTTGATGGTGTTGCTATCGAAAGCGTTTTGAGGATTAGTGATATGAAATGATATTCACTCCTCTAATTATCCATTGTCAATTAAATCTCCCCATGATCCAAGCCCAACTATTCGTTTTGGGAACCGAACGGGAGTTGTTGTCGACTGATCTGGAATGTTACAGAACACAAAACCCTACAACTGTTCGGCCCGGCCCCATCCCGATGGGAGGGCTTGTTACCCTTACTTTTGTCTCCGGTGCCGGCGATGACCGGTTGTTGTATGGATTAACCCATAGTCCAGAAAGCGAACTTTGCACATTGACAACCGCTAAAGTTGTATTTTAC
>CALLUQ010000124.1 GCA_938010565.1 uncultured Flavobacteriales bacterium | reverse complement strand
AGTAAACACGTTCACTCTTCTTGCCATAGAGGGCTGCCTCAAACCCATCTAGCACAAATTTCTTTCTGATGTTTTCCAGTGTACGTGTCGTTATACTCAAAAATTTAGCAATGTCTTCGTCTTTTTTCCTTTTTCCATGAGCACCCTCATTGGCGTTGAGCAAAATGTAGGCATTTCGGATAATTAAAGCACTGCGCTTACCTTTTCTTGTTATTTCTTCAAGAAACTTGATTTCAGAATCAGTTAATGTTATTCTATAAAATTTCATACCCTTTTTTGCAAAGATATAAATTAATTACCCGAAATGATAAGCTTGACTTGATATTAGCACAAGACACATCAAAAAAAAGAGGCTGTCCGATCGAACAGCCTCTTTCCATATCATAGGAAAAAACGCTAACCGATCAGATTGTTGATCAGGTTATTGATGCGTTCTGTTTCTTCTGTGGCCAACTCGGCATCCACCAGAATGCGGCCGCTGTGTTCGTCTACAATGATGCGTTTGCGGCTGGAAATATCGAGGATGCGTTGCGGAGGGATCTTTACGTAAGAACCGGCAGCAGCACCCCGTTCTACCGAAACCACAGCAAGGCCGTTTTTGGAAGCACCTCGGATGCGATGGTAAGCATTCAGCAAACGGTCATCCACAATGGAAGCGGCCTCTGTTGATTGTGCCACCAACAGATCTTCTTCGCGTTTGGTTTCATTGACGATCTCGGTCAACTCTCCTTTTTTCGCATTCAGATCATTTTGCCGTTCTTCCACTTTGGTTTTGGTTTCATCCGCAACGTCCTTTTGGGTAGAAACTTTAGCCCGGATCTCTTTGATGCGTTTTTCGCTTAGCTGGATCTCAAGAGCTTGGTATTCCATCTCTTTGTTGATGGCATCGTACTCCCGATTGTTGCGTACTTTTTTTTGCTGTTCTTCAAGCCGTTTGATCTCAGCAGTAGCATCTTTGATCTCCTGCTTTCGGGAAGTCACATCATCTTCCAGTGTTTTGATCTCGTCCTGAATTTTTTGGAGGCGGGTATTCAAACCTGCAACTTCATCTTCCAGGTCTTGCACTTCCAAAGGCAACTCTCCGCGAATGGTGCGGATCTTATCAATCTTGCTATCGATCAACTGTAAATCGTAAAGAGCCCTGAGTTTCTCTTCTACAGTAGTGTCTTTGGCCCCTTTTTTCTTCGCCATGTTACTTCGGTCGTTTATAAATACTTTACGGGATTTGTGTTCACGTTGGTTAAGCGAACCGCAAATTTAGGAAATTTTTTCTTCAGAAGCCGAGCCACCAGATCAATTGTGAATTGTTCACTCTCAAAATGGCCGATATCGGCAATTATAATGGTTCCGTCGGCATCAAAAAATTGATGGTATTTGTAATCTCCCGTAATGAAAACATCTGCCCCGGAACTTTTGGCCCTCTCCAGTAAAAAACTTCCTGCTCCTCCGCATACTGCCACTTTCCGGATCGGTTTACCCAACAATTTCGTATAACGTATACCATCCGTTTGCATGGTGGTTTTTAAAAATCGGAGAAAGGCCATCTCTTCCATGGCTTCCGGCAGCTCTCCTGCCATTCCTGCCCCAACTTCCGGGTGCTCATTCTCCAGGGCATAGGTATCGTAAGCTACTTCTTCATAAGGGTGCGCCGCCAGGAGTGCCCGAACTATTTTTCCTTCCCGAGGAGCGGAATAAAGTACTTCGATCCGTTGTTCTTTTTCCTGATGCAACTGGTTTTTTTCTCCAACAAAAGGAACAGACCCATCCAAACCCCGAAACGTTCCAACACCTTCCAGGTTAAAGGAGCAGGAGTCGTAATGCCCCACTTTTCCGGCTCCTGCGGCAAACAGGGCCGAACGAACGGCCTCCGCATGTTGATCCGGACAAAAAACCACCAGCTTTTTTAACAGGTTTTTTCGGGGAGCCAGAATGCGGGTGTTTTTCAATCCCAGCTTTTCTGCGATCATGCTGTTCACTCCATCTTTTAATACATTGTCCAGATTGGTATGGATGGCATAAATGGCAATGTTGTGCCGAATGGCTTTCATGACGGTTCGCTCAATGTAATTCTTGCCATTAAAGCGTTTCAGTCCGCTGAACACAATGGGGTGGTGGGCAATCACCAAACCACAATTGTTGTTAATGGCCTCGTCCACTACTGCTTCAATGCTGTCGAGGCAAACCAAAGCCCCTTCTGTTTCATCGTCGGGGTGCCCTACAATTAAGCCGGAGTTGTCATAACTTTCCTGATAAGCGGGTGGGGCCACTTCTTCCAGGCATGCGATCAGGTCTCGGATTTTCATGTTTTGTAATTTGATCCAAAGATGCAGAATTTTCTGCGTCAAAATTTTGTTAATTTAGCCCCGTTTGCCTGCCTTTGGTTCAGGAATGCGATAAAACTCCGGTCGGTGACTTTTATTCAGATCGTTCTCTTTCCTTTTACGTTGCTTTATGCGACGGCTGTTGCTTTGCGGAACGTTGGCTTTCGCACCGGTTTGTTCCGGTCTGCTGTTTACAGCTTTCCGCTTATTGTCGTGGGCAACCTGAAAGTAGGCGGTACAGGAAAAACCCCTCACATTGAGTACCTGATCCGTTTGCTTAAAAGCCGGCGTGTGGCGGTATTAAGCCGGGGGTACAAAAGACGATCTTCCGGATTTGTTCTTGCAAACGAAAAAAGCGATCATAAAGACCTGGGCGATGAACCGATGCAATACCACCTTAAATTTGGCCCCAACCTTCAGGTTGCAGCAGATGCCAACCGAAGAAATGGCATTGCACAATTGCGAAAGAGCAAACCCCAAACCGAAATTATTTTATTGGATGATGCCTTTCAGCACCGCAAAGTTCAGCCGGGTCTTGCCATTCTGCTTACCCAATATGGCGACTTGTATACCCATGATTTTATGCTTCCTTCCGGAAGGTTAAGGGAGGGCCGGTCGGGAGCGAAACGATCGCAGATCATTGTTGTAACCAAGTGCCCGGCCCGGTTATCGCAAGAAGAACAAAACCGGATCAGAACACAGATCAGGCCTCGCAAAGAACAATCCTTATTTTTTTCCACCCTTACTTACAGTGCTCCCCAATCTGTTTTTGGAACCTTTGATTGCCCGAAGAACTGGACCGATTGGCAGGTGGTGCTGGTTACCGGAATAGCCAACCCTCAACCGTTGGTACATTACCTCCAATCCCATAAGGTACAACATCGATCCGTACGCTTTCCCGATCATTACGAATACCGTAGCAACGACCTCCGCCGGATCCGAAAAATATTTGATAACATTGCAGGAGAAAACAAGTTGGTTCTGACCACAGAAAAGGATACGGCCCGATTGCTTTCTTACCACGACCATCCCGCCCTCTCCGGCTTACCTCTGTTTTATCTGGAAATAAAAGTGGCATTTCTTGGGAA
Source organism: uncultured Flavobacteriales bacterium (assembly GCA_938010565.1). Lineage (GTDB taxonomy): Bacteria > Bacteroidota > Bacteroidia > Flavobacteriales_D > CALLUQ01 > CALLUQ01. The sequence continues at coordinate 14,033 of CALLUQ010000124.1, read as the reverse complement.
AGATGGTGCTGTATTTGACCAACAGGTGCTAAATTATGTCGGAAAAAATTAAAGCAACTATCCAAACCCGACCCGAAATATTTTTCATGATGAAAGCATTAACTTTCGCCATATGATAAAAAAAGGCATATCCCTCTTACTGGTACTGATTGCTTTTTTGCCTGTTTCCGCTCAGAACAGCCTGCACGTACAATTGCTCTTCAATTGGCAGGACCTTACGCTGCCTGCCTCTTCGACCTGGAACAATGCCTACAACGAGGTATGGGGATATGCCAAAAATGGCCGCGAATACGCCATCATTGGTTCTACCATGGGAACCCACATTTTTGACATCACCGATCCGGCAAACGGCCACATGGTAGATTACATTCCCGGAGCAGCACAAGGCAACGAAATTGTACACCGGGATTACCACGATTATGCAGGGTATTTATATATGGTTTGCGACGAAGGCTCAAGCACGCTTCAGATTGCCGACCTTTCCTACCTACCCGATTCCGTTTCTGTGGTGTATGATTCGGATGCATTGCTGATGCAATCCCACAATATTTTTATCGATACGGCATCTGCCAGATTATATGCTTGCGGCGTTCGCAACGCCAGTTCCGTTCCAAACGATCTGGAGATCTATTCGCTGGCCGACCCTGAAAATCCGGTGGAAATTGCGGTGTACAACGGCTATGATTATTTCCACGACATTTACGTTCAAAACGATACGGCCTTTGGCAACTGCGGCGGATCAGGCCTGCTTGTGGCGGACTTTTCGGATGCCGGCAATCCGCAAATATTGGGCAACCAGACTTTTTACAGCGATCGGGGTTACAACCATTCCGGTTGGGCAACTCCCGACCTACAAACCTATTTTCTTGCCGATGAAAACCATGGCCTTGAAATCAAATCTTTCGACATTTCCGACCTCAGTGACATCCGTGAACTGGCGGTCTTTGGCTCCGGTGTACATATGGAATCCATTCCGCATAACCTGATGGTACACGATGGTTTTCTTTATGTCAGCTATTACCACGATGGTCTTTATATTTTTGATGTGCATGATCCGGCCCATCCAAGCATAGCCGGTTATTATGACACACACCATAGCGGTCATACCAGCTTTGAAGGGGCCTGGGGGGTGTATCCTTTTTTGCCTTCCGGAGTGGTGCTGATCTCGGATATGCAAACAGGGTTGTATGTTTTTGATGTTGCTCAGGCTTTGGATATCAAAGAAACCAACTTTACTTCCGGCCCTGATTTTAAGATAGTACACCATCCGTCAGCAACGCTGATCTCGTTGCTTTCGCTGGATGCCACCGGAGACTTTGATATCGCCGTTACCGATGTATGGGGAAGAACCATACTTCGGACCCATATTTTCGTGCAACCGGGCGATATTCGGGAATTGAAATGGCCTGCGAAAATTGCATCAAACGTATATTTCATAAGTGTTCGAAAAGATGGATATTTGCAAACGGAAAATTTGGTGAAATTTTGATATAAAAAAGATATGGGTTCGTCCGTTTACGATAAATACCAAATGGTCATCGGGTTGGAAATTCACATCCAGCTCAGTACCGCAAGCAAAGCTTATTGCGCTGATCTTAACGAATATGGTTCGGTACCCAACACCAATGTAAGTGCCATTTCTCTCGGGCACCCCGGAACCCTTCCCCTTCTCAATGAAAAAGTAGTGGATTATGCCGTACGCCTTGGGTTGGCCGTAAATGCCAACATTGCTCCCGAACAGCATTTTGCCCGTAAGAACTATTTCTATGCCGATTTGCCCAAAGGGTATCAGATCACCCAGGATACCACGCCCATTTGCACCGGTGGTTACATCGATATAAAAACGGAAGATGATGCTGATAAGCGCATCAACGTTACCCGCATTCATATGGAGGAAGATGCCGGTAAGAGCATGCACGACCTCGACATTCACCATACCCTGGTAGACCTCAACCGGGCCGGAGTACCGCTGCTTGAAATTGTTTCGGAACCGGAAATTCGGTCGGCTGCCGAAGCTTATTACTACATTACGGAAGTAAGAAGATTGGTTCGTTACCTCGAAATTTGTGATGGCAATATGGAGGAAGGCAGTATGCGTTGCGATGCCAACATTTCGGTGATGCTGAAGGGAACGGAAAAATTTGGAGAGCGATGTGAGGTCAAGAACATGAACTCCATCCGGAATGTAGCCAGAGCCATCGATTCGGAAGCCAAACGGCAAATCGACCTAATTGAAAAAGGGGAGACCATTGCCATGCAAACACGTAGCTATGATGCCGTAAGCAACACCACTTCTTTGATGCGTTCCAAAGAAGAAGCACACGATTACCGCTATTTTCCGGAGCCTGACTTACAACCCCTCCTGGTTACGGAAGAATACATCGAAAACGTTCGTAAAAAATTGCCCCCTCTTCCAAGGGAGTTGTTTGCAAAATACACGACGGAACTTGGCCTTTCGCCATACGATGCCGGTGTACTGACCGACAGCAAACCCATTGCCCTTTATTTCGAAGAGTTGATCCGCCATACTTCGAGCTACAAAACCGCAGCCAACTGGGTGATGGGAGCCGTAAAATCTTACCTCAACCAACAGGCGGTAACCATAGAAGAATTCCCGGTATCTCCCGAAAGGCTGGCCGGACTGATTGCACTGATCGAGGAAGGCAAAGTGAACAACAACATGGCCGAAAAGAAAATTTTTCCCATTCTGATCACTTCCGGTAACAGATCGGCTTTGGAAATTGCCCGGGAAAATGCCTTGTTGCAGGAAGATAAAAGCGATGAGATTGCAACGGCCATGAAAAAAATAATGGCCGAAAATCCAGACAAAGTAGAAAAGTACCGCAGTGGTCAAACAGGCCTTTTGGGCATGTTTATGGGCCAGGTAATGCGCCATACCGGTGGTAAAGCAGATCCTAAAAAAGCCAACGAACTGGTACGTAAAATGTTAGAAAAAAATTGATTATGAAACGTATTTTTTTAAAATTTGCCCTTGCAGGCTTGGTATTGAGTGGCTGCGGAAGTGGAAATTCCGCTGATCCGGGTTACTCGATTGATGGAATTATCCGGGGTGCAGCAAACCAAACCCTGTATCTCGAATTTTTTGACGGAACCACCCCTGTAAGTCTTGATTCGCTTACGCTTTCTAAAACAGGTGAGTTCACCTTTAAAATGAAAGAAAAGCTTGCGTTGAATTTTTATCGCATCAGCCTTTCTGCTCAGGAATACTTTATACTGGCAACCGACAGTACCGAAACGCCTTACATCGAAGCCGATCTTCCGGATATGCTTCGCAATTATGCGGTTACCGGTTCGCCGGAAACGAGCCTTTTGCTGGATTTTTATCGAACGTCAGATGCCTATGAAGACAAAATGCTCCAACTTCGCGATCAGCGCGAGGTGTTGGAAAAATCGGATACTGCTGCTCTCAATGCTTTGAACAAAAAAATTATTACCGGCCAGGCTGAATACCAGGATTATTTGCAGAATTTTGTAGATATGCACTCTTCGAGCCTGGCTGCACTTGCTGTATTGAGCAAACTGGATATACAAAAAGACATAGCACGTTTTAAAGCAGTGGAAACCGGTTTGCGCCCCCGGATGAAAGCCCATCCTTTTTTTGTAGATCGGCTGGCCATTCAAATTCAGGGAATTGAGCAGCAATTGGCTCAACAGAAAGCGCAGGAAGCGCAAGAGGCGAAAGCGCTGAAAGGGGGGGATGCAGCTCCTGAAATTACGATGAATAACCCTGAAGGCACTCCCATGTCGCTTTCGGCACTAAGAGGAAAAGTGGTATTGCTGGATTTTTGGGCTTCCTGGTGCCGCCCTTGTCGTGCGGAAAACCCTCGTATTGTTCAATTGTACAACAAATACAAAAACAAAGGGTTTGATATTTTTAGTGTTTCGCTGGACCAAAACCAGCAGAAATGGAAAAATGCGATCGCACAAGATGGTTTGATCTGGAACAACCATGTGAGTGATCTTGCAGGTTGGAGATCTGCTGCTGCTGCACTTTATGGTGTTCGTTCCATTCCTTTTACAGTACTTCTCGACAGGTACGGCAATATCATTGCCACCCGACTCACAGGAGAAAAGCTGGAAGCCAAACTGGCTGAGATCTTAGGCTCATAAGAAAATAAAACCATGAACAAATACATTGCACTCTGGTTAACAGGATTTTGCCTTTTAGCCCTCACGCCAGCTTTTGCTCAAAAAAGCGATCAACTGATCGTAGAAGGGATCTTAAAAGGTGCTTCCAACCAAATGGTCTATTTTGATCGGCTTGTAGACAAAAAAGTAGTAAGTGCTGACTCTGTTATGAGTGATAAAAAAGGAAGGTTTAAAATGGAGACGGAAATGGGATCCCTTAACTTTTGTCGTATTTCACTCAACTCCAAACAATTTATTCCGTTGATAGCTCAGAAGGGCGATCGCCTTAAACTGATGGCCAACGCCAGCGAAATACCGTCTGAATTTTACATGGAAGGTTCCGAACACGCAACCGCGATCTCCGATTTTCATAACATGGATGCCGGATTTACCGACTGCAATAAAGAAGCCCGGCAAAACCAGGAGGCAGCAAAAACTTCCGGCGACCCGCAAAAGATCCTTATCGCACAACAAGAAATGGAGGACTTTAACCTTGAATATCGGGCTTTTATTTTAGAGTTTATCGAAACGTATGCCCATACTCCGGTTGTTTTGTTTGCCTTGGGAAAACTCCGGATCGAAGACGACTTTGAGTACTTTGCGTTGGCGTGTGATGCTTTGCAGGAAAAATATCCGGACAAAGAATATACACAACAGTTGGTCAAAATGGTTCAGCTGGTAGAAAACCGGATGCAAGCCAGTGTACTGGTTGACCAACGCACCCGGGTTGGCACGGAAGCCCCTGAAATTGTCGGATTAGATACTGCATACAATGAGATCAGATTATCCTCCTTGAGAGGAAAAGTGGTTTTAATTGATTTTTGGGCCTCCTGGTGCCGCCCTTGCAGGATCGAAAACCCTAATTTGGTCAAGAATTACAAAAAATACAAAGATGCCGGATTTACCGTGTATAGTGTTTCGCTCGACCAAAACAGATCCCGTTGGGTTTCGGCCATCCAACAAGATGAATTGATCTGGCCCAATCATGTCAGTGATCTGAAAGGATGGAAAAGCCAACTTTCCAAACCTTATGGAGTGGGCAGCATTCCCTTCACTTTACTCATCGATCGCAAAGGAAAAATTATGGGTAAAAATTTACGCGGCCAGGCACTTGAAAAAAAACTCCATGAGACATTCGGTTTTTGACATCATCTTATCTCTCTTTCTATGAGGACCGGTTTAAAAAAATACAATCGGAATTTTATGAAACTGCTTCAAACCTCAGGCTTTTGGGTTTTTTTTCTGATCCCATTCTTAGGAAAAACCCAAACCACTTCCTATTTCCAGCAGGAATTGCATTACAACATTAACGTAACGCTGATCGACTCTACGCATGAACTCCGCGGAGAAGCAACCATCGAATACATCAACAATGCTCCTCAGGCATTGGACAAAATATACATGCACATTTGGCCTAACGCATACAAAAATGAGCAAACCGCACTGTGTAAACAGTTGATGGCCAATGGTAACCTTTCACTTTATTATGCCGACTCCATTGATAGAGGGTATATCGATGAAATGGATTTTAGAGTGGACGGTGCAAAAATCAAATGGCAACTTGATCCGGAACATATCGACATTGCTATACTTTACCTCACCACGCCGGTTCAACCGCAAGGAAAGATCACCATTTCCACCCCCTTTCACGTCAAGATTCCTGATGGGAAGTTTTCACGCCTGGGCCATGTAGGACAATCTTATCAAATTACCCAGTGGTACCCTAAACCGGCGGTTTACGATAACGAAGGCTGGCATCAGATGCCTTACCTTAACCAGGGAGAATTTTTTTCTGAGTTTGGCTCGTTTGATGTTTCCATTACCCTCCCCGAAAATTATGTGCTAAGTGCTACCGGCGATCTGGCGGATGGCGAGAAAGAAATGGCCTGGCTTACGCAAAAAGCAGATGCAACCAAGGCCATAACCACTTTCCCGGACGATATGAGTTTCCCGGTATCAAGTGAAAAAAACAAGACGTTGCGTTTCAGGCAATCCAACGTACACGATTTTGCATGGTTTGCCGATAAACGCTATCATGTTTTAAAAGGTGAAGTGGAATTGCCGTACTCCAAAAACAAGGTCACTACCTGGGCTATGTTCACCAATTCGGAAGCACATCTCTGGAAGAGATCCATCGAATACATCAACGATGCCACTTACTATTATTCCCTTTGGAACGGTGATTATCCTTACCAACATGTTACTGCGGTAGACGGAACGATCAGTGCGGGTGGAGGAATGGAATACCCCAACATTACGGTGATTGGCCGTTCCGGAAATGCCTTAGGGCTCGAAACGGTCATCATGCACGAAGTAGGCCACAACTGGTTTTACGGCATTCTGGGAAACAACGAACGCACCCATGCCTGGTTGGATGAAGGCCTTAACTCCTTCAACGAAAACCGCTACATGGAAACCAAATACCCTGATCGTCTGATGGTTCCTGAGCCCATCGCAAAACATTTCCGGCTGAACTGGCTCAACCACAAAGGCATATTTTATATAGGGTACCTGATCAATGCCCGCCGTTCAATCGATCAGCCCATCGATGGGATACACTCCGGCGATTATACCGATATGAATTACGGGAGCATTGTTTATGGAAAAAGTGCGTTGGTTTTTGATTATCTGATGGCTTACCTCGGAGAAGAAAAGTTCGACAAATGCATGAAAACCTATTTTGAACAATGGAAGTTTAAACACCCCAGGCCGGAGGACCTCCGTGCTGTCTTTGAAGAGGTTTCCGGAGAAAATTTAGCCTGGTTTTTTGATGATGTACTAAAAACGACCAAACACCTTGACTATAAGATTGCCGGCAAAGGCACCTATAAAGGGGTTGAGGCAGGAGGTTCAGGCATGAAACTTCTGATCCGGAACAAAGGAGAGATCAATGGTCCGTTTGTGGTAAGCCAGGTTAATAAAAAGAACGAAGTACTCGCTTCTCAATGGTACAAAGCAGGTACCCGCCTGATCGATTTTGATCCTTTACCGGATGCCCATGCTTATCGCATTGACCCTGGCTTGGATATGCCGGAAACCAACCGGAACAACAATACCTTTCGCGTTACCGGTATTTTCCCGAAACTCGAAAAACCGAGGTTGCAATTTGCAGGAGTAACGGAAGATCCCGAACGCAGTACCCTTTTTTGGATGCCCATATCCGGATGGAATGAAAGCGATCATTTTATGCCGGGCGTTGCTTTGTACAACGGTGTTTTACCACAAAGGAAATTCGAATTTGCAGTAGCACCGATGTACAGCATTGTGAGCAATTCGGTTACCGGATATGGAGAAATAGCTTACAATCTGTTCCCAAAGAAGACCTTCGGAAACATCCGCTTTTCTTTATCAGCAGCTACGTTTCATTCTGCTTATACCCATAGCCATACGCAATTGTATTCCAAACTCACGCCAAAAGCCGATCTTCGCTTTAGGAAGAAAAACCTCCGGAATCCCAAAAGTCACCGTTTGGTATTGAGCAGTGTTTTTGTACGGGAAGATGCTACCATTGAACATCCGGATGCTCCCGTTTCGTGGACGGAGCGCATCATCAATGATCATATTTACAATGAAATACACTATTCTTTTCACCATAATTTGCCGCTCAACCCCTATGCTTTCCACGTTGCTTTGGAACAGCACCGGAGCTTTTTCAAAGGGGCGTTGACGTTTAATTACCACATCAATTATAATCAAAACAAACGCGGTTTGGATGTGACCCTGTTTGCGGGTAAATTCATTAACAATAACCTGGAGATCAGTCAGGAAACTCCGCGTCCTTCCCGTTATTACTGGCAAATGGATGGTCAGAACGGGTTTGAAGATTATTCCTACCAGGCTGTTTTTCCCGATAGGGGCGGTATTGGCAAAGTATTTTCACAGCAATATATCAATAACCATGGCAACTTCAAAGTACCGGTAAGCATTGGCAATTCCGGCGATTGGTTGGGGGCTGTTAACTTCCGTTCCTGGTTGCCCGTTATTCCTTTTAATGCTTTTGCGGATATGGGCTGGAGTCCATACCATGTTTTTAATGCCACTACCCGTGAAACCCGTTCCGAAATACGGTTTATGTACGATGCAGGCGTCAGCCTTTCATTGTTTGGAGATCGGTTTGAAATTCATGTTCCGCTTTTCTTTAGCTCCAACATCAAGGATGATCTGGAATACAACGACATTTCTTTTTTGGAAAGAATTCGTTTTACCTTTCACCTTCCTTCGATGAACCCGTTAAAAATGGCTCGTAAATTCTGAACGGCTTGAAACCGGATAAAAAAATATATTTTGCTTCCGATTTTCATTTGGGTGTTCCGGACTATGCTACGAGTTTGCAACGTGAGAAACGCATTGTAGCCTGGCTGGAAAGCATCCGGCACGATGCGGAAGAAATTTTTCTGGTAGGCGATGTATTTGATATGTGGTTTGAATACAAACGAGCGGTACCCCGTGGATTTGTGCGTTTGCTGGGCAAGCTTGCCGCGTTAAGCGATAGCGGGATACCGGTTTATTTTTTTACAGGCAATCACGACATGTGGTGCTTCGATTACCTGCCTCGGGAGGTTGGGGTTATCCTTCAAAAAGCCCCCATTATCAAAACGTATAATGGTAAAAAGTTTTTTATCGGACACGGCGATGGTCTGGGGCCGGGGGATCTAAAGTATAAATTCATCAAAAAAGTGTTTGCCAACAAAGTTTGTCAATGGATGTTTGCCCGCTTTCACCCCAACTTTGGTTTGGGCATTGCCAATTACTGGTCGCGTAAAAGCCGTGCATCGGCAAGTACGGAAGCCAACCGGTTTCTTGGAGAGGACAAAGAATTTCTGGTGCAATTTTGCCAGGCGATGTTGCAGGAAGAACAGGTCGATTATTTTATTTTTGGTCACCGCCACCTGGCCTTGGATCATCCCTTGAAACATCCGTCCCGGTACATCAATCTCGGGGATTGGATCCGGTTCAATACCTATGGTGTATTCGATGGGGAGAAAATGGAACTCAAAATATCCAAAGGCAATCCGGCTACCGACCCGCTCTGTTTTCCCGATGGAATGACCGACGATCAACCTTCCGGAACAAACCCTTGAAGGTAAAACGTTACCCCTGCTTTTTTATTTGATACTTGGGATCAGGTCGGAAATGAAACATTTTCCAAAATCCGGCATCAAAAAATCTGCATTTCCTTACTTACATAGTACCCGGGCTCCAACTACTTTTGCTATATTTGCTGCCCTGATTTTTCAGATCAAATACAATATTTATGTGCTGAAAACGTCAGAATCAATAGCATAAAAAATGGATATCACTCAAGAAAGAATAGATGATCTGAATGCGGTTCTTCGCATTTCCATAACGTCGGAAGATTATAAAGACGTTTACGAATCAGCACTTCGGGAAACCCGCAAAAAGGTAAACACACCCGGTTTTCGGCCAGGAAAGATGCCTTTGGGATTGGTGAAAAAGATGTACGGGGCAAAGATCCTTGTAGAAGAACTGGAAAAACTCATCAACGAGTCGATCGGAGACTACATCCGCAAAGAAAAACTATCGGTATTAGGCCGCCCGTTGCCTCGCGAAGCCGATGAGAGGGGGAGTTGGGAGAAACCGGACAATTTTGAGTTTGCTTATGATCTGGGACTGGCTCCGGACATTCAATTGGATCTGCATGAAGATGCCACTTGCTATCCCTACCGGAAAATAAGGGTAGACGAGGACCTCATTGAAAAACAGATCGACAGCTTAACGGATCGTTTTGGCGAGTGGATAGAGGCTGAGGAATCGGATGAAACGGATATACTCTACGGTGATCTGGTGGAGTTGGACGTGGCAGAAGAGATCAAAGAAGGCGGGATCATGTGCACTTCCGAAATTTTTTTGAAGCTCGTTGAAAACGAAGAAACAAAAGAACACCTGATGGGGCGTAAGGCAGGAGAAATTGTAGTGGTAAAGCCAAAAGATTTTATTTCGAACGGAGCTGACTTTGCAGGCCTGTTTCATGTTTCCGAAGAAGAAGTTGAAGCCGCCAATGCGGCGGAAGCCTTCAACTTTCGGATCGCTGAGATCCGTCGGATGGAAAAACATGCCGTAGATCAGGAGCTTTTTGATAAAGCTTTTGGTGAAGAAGAAGGCATAACCAACGAAGCTGATTTTCGCGCCAGAGTGGCAAAAGATATTGAGCAATCGTTTGTTGGGCGCTCCGATCATTTGTTTTTCCTGGACGTGAGCAAAAAATTGATGGAAACACTGGACCTGCCATTGCCGGATGCTTTTCTCAAACGGTACCTCAAAACGACTTCCAAAGACGAATTGACCGATGAGCAGATCGAAGAAGAATACAAAAAAGTAGCAAAAGGGTTGCATTGGCAACTGATCCGGAACTGCATTGCTTCCAACCACAACATTGAAGTGGAAGAAACAGAAGTAATAAATTTTAAGAAAGAGTTACTGAGCAATCAGTACTTGCAGTATGGTTTGCTTGTTCCCGAAGATGAGGAGTTGACCCAGATGGCTTTAAATATATTGAAAGGCAATCAGGATGAGTACGAGCGTACTTTCAATAGTGTTTTGGATCAAAAAATAATGCATTTGTTAAAATCTACGCTCAAAATCGAAAATGAGGAAATGTCTTTCGACGATTTTTTTAAATTAACAACTGAGCAATTGCACCGTGCTACCCCTGAGGAAGCATCGGTATAGTTACATTTAAATGCCTGATAAACCGGCGTTTGGTTCAACCTAAAAAAACAGAGCATGAATTTTGAAAATGAGTTTAAAAAGTATGCTGTAAAGCACAGAGGCATCAATAGTCAGTTTGTGGATCACTACGTTAATTCGATGACACCCAACATCATTGAAGAGCGCCAGCTCAATGTGGTGGCGATGGATGTTTTTTCACGTTTGATGATGGACCGTATTATTTTCTTAGGGATGCCCATCAACGATCAGGTAGCCAACGTGGTTTCGGCACAAATGCTGTTTTTACAGTCGGTCGACAACAAAAAGGACATTCAGATCTACTTGAACTCACCCGGCGGATCGGTTTATGCCGGGTTAGGCATTTACGATACCATGCAGTACATCGGACCTGATGTTTCTACCATCTGTACGGGAATGGCTGCAAGCATGGGAGCCGTACTGCTTTGTGCAGGTGCTACCGGAAAACGGGCCGGATTGAAGCACTCACGCGTGATGATCCACCAGCCACTCGGCGGAGCGCAGGGACAGGCATCGGACATAGAGATCACAGCACGTGAAATTCAGAAGCTGAAAAAAGAACTATATGAGATCATTGCCCTGCATGCGGGTCAGACTTACGATAAAGTTTGGGAAGACAGTGACCGCGATTACTGGATGACGGCCGAAGAAGCAAAGGCGTACGGAATGATCGATGAAGTACTTCAGGCGAATCCGAATCAGTAAACACGTTGCCTTAAAGAGAATGCTTAACTTTAAGAAAGCTGCACGATTTTAACTGCGGCAGCTTTTTATAACATGCAATTGATATGAGTCGGGAAGAGATCAAGTGTTCGTTTTGCGGAAGAAGAAAAAGAGATGTAAACATTATGGTTGCCGGGATCAGCGGTCATATTTGTGACAGTTGCATTGGCCAGGCACACGATATTGCAAGAGAAGAGACTTCTCAGAAAGCCACTGAAAACCTGGAATCCAGCCTGACGCTTCTCAAGCCTTCGGAGGTAAAGGCCCACATCGAACAATATGTTATAGGTCAGGATGAAGCGAAAAAAATACTTTCGGTTGCCGTTTATAATCACTACAAACGTTTGCTTCAGAAAGTAGACGAAGATGAAATTGAGATTGAGAAATCCAATGTGGTTTTGGTGGGTGAAACAGGTACGGGTAAAACCTTAATGGCACGCACCATTGCCCGTATACTTAACGTCCCTTTTTGTATTGCAGATGCCACCATTTTAACCGAAGCAGGTTATGTAGGCGAAGATGTGGAAAGCATTCTTTCCCGTCTGCTTCAGGCAGCGGATTATGATGTCGCTGCCGCTGAACGAGGGATCGTTTTTATTGATGAAATTGATAAAATTTCCCGTAAATCGGACAATGCTTCCATTACCCGCGATGTTTCCGGTGAAGGCGTTCAACAAGCCTTGCTCAAATTGCTGGAAGGCTCTATCGTTAACGTACCGCCTCAGGGTGGGCGTAAACATCCGGAGCAAAAGCTCATTTCGGTGAATACCCGGAACATTCTCTTTATTTGCGGAGGGGCATTCGATGGCATCGAACGCATCATTACCCGCCGGGTCAAATCCAAAGCCATTGGCTTTACTTCCATCAAAGAAGATGTAGCCATCGATCAGGGCAATTTGCTACAATACATCAACCCTGCTGATTTGCGTAGCTTTGGGTTGATCCCCGAACTTATTGGTCGTTTCCCGATCATCAGTCACCTTGATCCTTTGGACCAAAGTACCCTTCGTCGTATCCTTACCGAGCCTAAAAACTCGCTGGTAAAGCAATACATTAAACTGTTCGAAATGGATGGGGTAAAACTTTCGTTTGATAAAAGTGCGCTCGATTTTATTGTAGATAAAGCAATGGAATTTAAGCTTGGAGCTCGCGGTTTGCGTTCCATCTGTGAAGCCATTATGACCGATGCGATGTACGAAGTGCCTTCTGATGCGAAAATAAAAAGATTGAAAATCACATTAGATTACGCCAAACAAAAGTTCGATAAATCGAAGATCAGCCAGTTAAAAGTAGCCTGATAGCGTTCCGGTTTTTTATCCTGATTTATTGTATTTGGATGGTAGTATAGCATGCGACCTTCAGAAGCAAGGGCATTGAGATCGTTGTCGCGTTCTGATTTGCTACAACGGCCTATAAAAAAAGAACCGGCCAACAGGCCAATGCTGTAAGGCGAAACCATTTCATGAGAACCGTAAGGGATCAAAAAATTCTGAAAGGGGAATACTTGCAACTGTTCGCTTGATCACGGGTTTTTTAGTGGCACGATGACCAACGGCGTATCTGTTTCCATACAAAAAAGACTGTTTTTTCTCCAATTCCGTATCCGCAAGACATACTTTCCCCAAAGCAGATCTTAATTAAATGACATGATGCGTTTTCCATTAAAATACGGGAAATCAGATTTCGTTATTTAAACATTATGCCTACGGAAAGAACAAGGTTTTGCTGGAAAGATTTGAAATGATGCGGAATTCCTTCTATTGTAGTTCCTTTTTCTACGTTTCCATCATTTTTATACCAACTCATTGTTTGTACTCCATTGGCATTATAATATCTCAGCTTGTGGGATAGTCGAATACTATATTTTCCGTTTAAATTTTCACCCAAAAAGTAGGTTACGGACTCTGCTAATTGCAATCCCAATCCCAGGGCTCTGGCTGAAGCCTCTTTTCCCCGAATAACATGGTCATCATAATCCATCGCAAACAAAACTCCGGCACCACTCTTCAACCGAACACTAAATCTTTTGGCAATCTTGTGGCTAAAAACAAAACCGTATGTTTTACATAGATAATTAAGTTTATACCTTACAACAATTCCGTCGCCGAAAATGGATGATACTGTTCCGGCATTATTGCGTGCCCATCCGGCGTATCCAATCATATCTTGCCAAACATTTTGATAACTTAATTCGAGGAATCCTCCAAAATTAAAGAGGAGTTTGTCAGAGAAACTTAAAATGGCTCCAAACTTGGCACAAGTAGCTTTCATTATCACCTCAGACTCGGTATAGGAAAACGGATTACCATTGATAAGATCTTCATCTGTCATTAATGCATTAGGATCATTTAAATTTGTATTGAATTCCAGAAAAAAACCGGTTCTTCTGTTGTTTTTATTCTTGTGAAAAAATTGAAGTAAAAAACCTTTGTTAAAGGCGTTCAAAGGGAAAG
>CALLUQ010000123.1 GCA_938010565.1 uncultured Flavobacteriales bacterium | reverse complement strand
GTGATCGATACCGGCAAACATCACATTCTGAAGTCCACTCATCCTTCTCCTTTTTCCGCTCACAATGGTTTTTTTGGCTCAAAGCCTTTCTCACGTACCAACGAATACCTTATTTCCGTTAACAAAAAACCCATCCGGTGGCAATTGGATTGAGCGTTTGTACGCAGGAATATCAGAATAAACGGATTTGATCGGTTGCTTTGGTTAATTTACGGGCCGGTCGTTTTGTTTAGCGCATGAAGATATGAAGAACGTACTCCATTTGCGGGTACTGGCGGGAATATGCCTGTGGTGGCTCCCTTTTTTTGCAGCGGGGCAGGATTATCAGCTGGTACTTCACCTCCCGGATAGCGGGAAATTTCCTCCGGCATTCGACTACAACAGCCATGTAAAAAACAGCAAAGAAGCACACAAAGAGGTGCGTCGTATCTACCGCTTGCTGCGGGAAGCCGGCTACCTCAGTGCCTCTGTAGACAGCATTCAAAGCGACAGCCTGAGTTACCATGCTTGGATGTATGCAGGCCATCCGTTCAGCTGGGCTACCCTAGGGGCAGGCAATGTGGAGGAAGGCATTTTGGCTTCCATTGGTTTCCACGAAAAAAGATATGCCGGAAAACCGCTTCGTCCGGAAACCATTGCCGACCTGATGGAAAATATTCTCGTATGGTGCGAAGAGCATGGTTATCCTTTTGCGGAAATCAAGCTCGACAGCATTTCTTTTACAGCGCATGCGATAACGGCACGGCTTTCGCTAAAAAAACACCCATTCATCACCATCGATTCGTTGGTGATAAAAGGCGATGCAAACATTCATCAAAAGTATATACGGAATTATCTTGGTATGAAGCCAGGTATGGCCTACCGGGAAAGCCTTTTTAAGAAGATTCCTACCCGGATCAAGGAAAATCCTTTCCTATCTGACATTAAAGCAGCAGAGGTGATATTTACCCGGGAAAATGCACGCATTTACCTCTATCTAAAAGATAAAAAAGCCAACATACTGAACGGCATGGTGGGTCTGTTACCCGATGATAATACAGATAAACTAACCGTTACCGGCGAGCTCCGCATGCGTTTGCTCAACGGGTTGGGGCGGGGCGAGCTTTTTGATCTGAACTGGAGAAAACTACAGACCCGAACACAAGATCTAAAGCTACAGATCAATTACCCCTATCTTTTTAATACGCCTCTGGGTACCGATCTTCACCTTAAGATCTTCCGTAAAGACTCTACCTACCTGCAGGTACACCGGCATTTTGGCCTCGGCTATCTTTTTAAGGGCAACGATTACATCCAGGCCTACGTGGAGCATCAAACGTCCAACATTCTGAAAAATTCGCTGATACTGCAATACACCAGCCTGCCTCCGTTTGCTAACGTATCCACCAATGCGTACGGATTAACCCTGCAAAGGTCTCAGGTGGATTATTTACTCAATCCCACCAAAGGTTTTATTATCCGGGCCAATGGTAATGTGGGCCTGAAAACCATTGCACGCAATGATTCTCTGGAAGAGTTGAATCCGGGCATTTACGATGCGGTGGTTTTGCGCTCCACCCAATATCAAATGGAGGCAAGTGCCGACTTTTACCTCCCCATTGGCAAAAGAAATACCATTAACCTGGCTTTTAATGGGGGGCATTTGTTCAACCCCAACATGTTTCGGAATGAAATGTTCCGGATCGGAGGCATTCATACCCTGCGGGGGTTTGATGAAGAAGCTATTTTTGCATCTGCTTTTGGCATATTTACCATGGAATACCGCTTTCTTCCAGAACAGAATTCCAACTTTTATGCTTTTATCGATTACGGCTATTATGAACGGCGCGAAAAAGATGTTTTTCTGGCCGACCGCCCTTATGGTTTTGGCGTGGGGGTCCGTTTTGATACAAAGGCAGGGATCTTTTCCGTAAACTATGCGTTGGGCCGGCAATCGGGCAATCCCATTCTCTTTCGTGCTGCCAAAATTCATTTTGGGTTTGTGAATTACCTGTAAGGTCAGGATCTGTTTTTTTTAATTAGCTTTATATGTCCTGTATCGGTTTTCTGAGGGAGATACTGCTGCAATCGGCAAACCATAAACCGCTTTTGTATGTTGAAAAATTTCCGACTGTTTACGATCTGTAGTTTATTCCTGGCGATGGTTGGTTTTCGGGGTGCGGAGCCGGATGCCGGCGAGAATATGGTGAAATTCTTGTTTGAATACCTCGAAATCAAGCACAAAGGCAGATCTTTCGACCAATTGATCTACATTGCTGCCAAACGGCAACGGTTGTATTATATTGTGGATAAAAAAATCCGGAACCGTTATACGATCTCAACGTCCAAATATGGGGTAGGGAATGTAAGAGGCTCTGAAAAAACACCATTGGGGTTGCATCATATCTATAAAAAAATTGGCAGCGGTGTTCCTGAAGGAGGAATTTTTAACGCGCGGAAATACACCGGACGACAAGCCAAAATTATAACCGAACCGCTGGATGATGAAAAAGATGATGTAACCAGCCGCATTTTATGGCTGAAAGGAGACGAACCGGAGGTGAACAAAGGGAATTCGATGATCGATACGCGCATGCGGTGCATTTACATCCACGGCACACCGGAAGAAGGATTGATCGGCAGCCCGGCTTCGCACGGATGCATCCGTATGCGCAACGATGACATCATCGCGTTTTTTGATCTGGTAGAACCGGGCACAATGGTGCTCATTCTGAACAACTGATCTTCTCTTTGCCCTTGTTCCTGTAAAAGCATAGCCTGTGGCAGGTCTGCTTCTGCTCATTTTTACTAATTTTAACTTCTGCTTATGGAAATAATTTACCTGATTACAGGTTTGGGGGTTGGTGCTATTTTGGGGTGGCTCTTGGGCAAAGTACAAAACAAACCAACACCGGTGAGTGGTGCCGAAGCCGGACTGAAAGCACTCGAACAGGAACGCAATGTTTTGTTGGCGGAATACAACGATCTGGACAAACGGCTCAGCATTCTTCAAAACGACAACGAACGTTTCCGGGAAGAAATAAAGCGCATCCGGATCCTGAACCAGGAGGAACAGGAAAAATGCCGCATACTAACCGGCCAGCTTTCGGAATGGCAAACCCGTCATCATCACCTCAACGAAAGACTGAGTGAACAACGGAAAGAAATAGAAGACCTTCAGGAGAAATTTACGGCTGAGTTTAAAAACATTGCCAACGGCATACTGGAAGAAAAGTCGATCACCTTTGCCAAACAGAACAAAGATAACTTGGATCAGATCCTTGCTCCTCTGAAAGAACGCATCAGCGACTTTGAATCCAGGATTGAAAAAACCTATAACGAAGAAAGCAAAGAGCGCATCTCCCTGAAAAGCGAGATCAAACACCTGATGGATCTCAACAAACAACTCAGCGATGATGCCAACAATCTGGCCAGTGCACTAAAGGGCGAATCCAAAACACAGGGCGATTGGGGCGAGTTGCAATTGGAAATGATCTTAGAACACGCCGGGTTGAATCGTGGCATCCACTTTTCAATGCAAAGCTCCTTTCGCGATGAAGAGGGAACCCTGAAACGTCCGGATTTTGTTATTCATCTGCCCGAAAACAAACAACTGATCATCGATTCCAAAGTTTCGTTAACGGCCTATGATCGGTTTTTCTCAGCCGAAACAGAGGAAGAAAAAGCGCTGCAACTCAAAGCACATCTGGGGAGCATACGCAATCACATCCGGGAACTGAGCGCAAAAAATTATCAGAACCTTTACCAGATGAATACGCCGGATTATGTATTGATGTATATTCCCGTTGAATCCGCATTTACACTGGCTTTCCGCAACGACGAAAAGTTATTCGAATTTGCCTTGAATAAAAACATTGTGGTCGTAACCACTTCTACGCTTCTGGCTACCATGCGAACCGTTTCATTTATCTGGAAACAAGACAACCAAAAGAAAAATGTGCTTGAAATTGCCCGTCAGGGAGGCGATTTATATGATAAGTTTGTGGGGTTTGTGAACGACCTTACGGATATAGGAAAACGCATAGATGCTGCCAAAAAAGCATACGATGGTGCGATCAACAAGCTGAGTACCGGAAAAGGAAGCCTGGTGAAACGGGTGGAAAACATTCGCAAACTGGGTCTGAAAACCAGCAAAAACATACCGGATTATCTGCTCGAACCGGCGCCGGATGAAAACATCCCGCACCCGAACACAGTGGAAAGCATTACGGAGCATTCTTCCTTATCCGAACCGGATGAAAGTGAAACCTTACCATGACCTTTTTGCAGTGGTTATGGATATCGGGTATGCTGCTCGGAACCATGCGTTGTACATCTTTGCATTACACCGGCGATACCGGCAATAAATTATACCCGACGTTGTCAACGACACTTGAGCCGGATTATTTTGTTTACAACCCTGCAGCAGATGTTTCCGAACTTTGGTTTTTCATCAAAAGCGATCAACTTTTATATACAAAAAACAAACAAAACGCACCTTTTATAGCAGAGGTAAAGATCCGGTACCGGGTTTACAACAACTTCCGCGATAAAGTGCTGATCGATTCGGCCACACACAGGGTTCGGGATATGGATAACAATCGGTTAAAGAAAGATCTGATCGGAAAAATTCCGCTGAAGCTGAAGGGACATTCCGTTGGTGTGATCCAAATCACCACATTTGACGTAAAGCGAAAAACGGAACAAACCCGCACACTTCCCATCCATGTTTCAAATGTTAACCGTCAGGCTTTTCGGGTGCATATAAAAGGGGCAACAGTGCCCTTGTTCCGGCCTTATTTACCGGCAGGTACAGCGGTGGAAGTTACCCACCGCAGCAACCCCGAAAAATTGTTCGGCCGCATTTACCGGCGCAATTTTCCGCCTGCGGCCCCACCGTTCTCAACTTTCGGAAACCCCTCTTTCGGTTCCCGGGCAGATAGCCTTTTTGAATTGGAAAAAGATGCCAAGGGTGGGTTCAGATTCCAACTTCCCGCTAAAGGGTTCATCCATATTCAAAGCGATACTTCCACTCAAACGGGTGTTACGCTTTTTGTTACTCATCCTGATTTTCCGAATGTTACCACCCATAACCGCATGATTGAATCGCTTCGGTACATTACCTCGAAAAAGGAATTCAAAAACATAACAGCACAGCAAAACCCCAAGGTGGCGGTTGAAAAATTCTGGATTGAATGTGCCGGAAACAAAGCGCGTGCATCCGAAGTGATCCGTAAATATTACAACCGGGTGCAAGCTTCCAATCGCTATTTTACAAGCTATGTAGAAGGGTGGAAAACGGATCGGGGCTTGGTTTACATCATTTTTGGACCGCCTGCAACCGTTTATCGCCACAATAAAAGTGAAGTTTGGGTGTATGGAAAAGAACACTACATCAATTCTATGATGTTCAACTTTAGGAGAATGAACAATCCTTTCTCCGATAACGATTATGCACTGGAACGCAATCCGAGCTTAAAAAACAATTGGTACCGTGCTGTGAGCGATTGGCGGAAAGGCCGTGCTTTTGTGCATTACTGATGCGGTGCCCTCCATTTGGCCCGGAACTGCTATTTTAGCATCGAAATCAAGCGTATGGAAGTTTCTTTTAAGGAGATCATATTTGGCATTCACCCCATTTTGGAAGCGGTGGAAGCGGGTAAAACAGTCAATAAAGTACTGATGAAACGTGGTCTCCGGGGAGAACAGGCCGATATGCTGGCTGTTGTTTTGCGCCAGCACAACATTTCCGTTCAGCAGGTTCCTCAGGAGAAACTCCAACGGATCACACGAAAAAATCACCAGGGGGTGATTGCTTTTTTATCCCCGATTGAATATCACCGGCTTGATATGTTGTTGCCACAGGTGTATGAAAGGGGCGAAAACCCGCTTTTTCTTCTTTTGGATGGTGTAACGGATGTCCGGAATTTTGGGGCCATTGCTCGTACGGCAGAGTGTGCGGGTGCGCATGGCATTGTTCTTCCCAAAAAAGGGGGGGCACTCGTTGGGGCAGATGCCGTAAAAACTTCTGCCGGAGCTTTAATGCGCATACCGGTTTGCCGTGAAGAAAGTTTGAAAGCAACAGTGGAATATTTACAGTGGAGCGGTGTACGGGTAATAGGTGCTTCGGAAAAAACGCAGGAGGAGTTCTATCATTGCGATTATACCGGGCCCACAGCCATTGTAATGGGAGCCGAAGGAAGCGGGTTGTCGCAGGAAGTGCTAACCCTTGTAGATCAGCTGGCTGCCATTCCCATACAGGGAAAAACCAATTCACTCAACGTTTCTGTTTCTGCGGCTTTATTTCTCTACGAAGCCGTCCGACAACGTTCTTCATGAACAACCGGTTGCAAAAGCAGGCCTGGATACTTCCGGCCATTGTGGTGGCCGTGGCAGCTGTTTTACGTTTCATAAATGCCGACTTTTCATTTTCCAACGATGAGCTTAGTGCTTTGCGTCGCCTCAACTTTAACACGTTTGGGGCACTTATGAACGAAGGGGTACGGGTGGATGGACATCCTGCTCTGGTCCATGTGCTGCTTTGGTTCTGGCGGGATTGGTTTGGCGATGGCGAGCTGGTCCTGCGCCTTCCTTTTATTTTGGCAGGTATCGCCTCCGTTTGGCTTACTTTTCGCTTGGGAAAGAAGTGGTTCGGTCGTTTTTCAGCACTGTGGGCTGCTGCTGCAATGGCTTTTCTTTGTTTTCCTGTGATGTATAGCCAGGTGGCACGTCCTTATGCTCCGGGGATGGCTTTTACGTTGCTTTTTGCTTTGCGGTGGACCATCGTTGTTCAGGCTGATCGTTTCCGTTGGGCAGATGCCATCGGATTCGGATGGGCGGCCACGCTTTGTATGTATACCCATTATTTCAGTGGCCTGATGGCAGTAGTGATCGGAATAACGGGCTTTTTCTTCCTCAACAAAACCAACCGGAAAGCTTTTTTTATCGGTACACTTATTGCCATAACCCTGTTTTTACCCCATCTCCCCATTACTTTACACCACCTGAGCCTTGGCGGGATTGGCGGACCGGACGGCTGGCTCGGAAAGCCGGATGTGAATTTTCTTCCCGAATTCCTGATGTTGATTTTTAATAGTTCCGGTTTGGTGCTGGTGGGTTTCCTGGGCATTGCGTTGGGTGTGTTTATTTTTAACCCGACAGGCAAATCCTTTAACCGCTTTCATTGGGTAGGTATAGGATGGTTCATATTGCCTTTTTCGGTTATGTATTTCTACTCCGTTCATGTAAATCCGGTGCTGCAATATTCTTCGTTGTTGTTCAGTATTCCTTTTGTTTTATTGGTGGTGTTTTCCACCATTCCCGAAAAGGGGAATACCGGCCTTCAAAGGATGGCTCTTTTGTGTTTTTTAAGTGCCGGCGTGATCCATACTACTGTCGTAAAAAATTTTCATGGAAAAAATCATTTCGGAGTATTCAAAGAACTCGCAGAGGCTTTTCAGAACTGGGATGAAAAATATGGAAATGAACAAGTGGTAAAAGCCATGAATGTCAACCACCTTTCCTATGTAGGTCATTATTTTGACCAACTCAATTATTATCCGGAACTGCTGCGCCATCGCGTGGAAAACTATGACGAACTGGCACATTTTCACGATGAGATCCGTGCCGCTAAAGGGACTTTTTTTGCGTTTGGCTGGAGCACACAAACCAATTTTGCCGAAACCTATGCACTGATTCGTCAGTACTATCCGGAAGTGATCGAAGATCGGGTCTTTTTTAATGCTCGGGTTACTCTTTTCGGGAAAGGAAAAGCAACCCCGGAGAACATAATGGCCCGCTTCTCTGTTAACCATCGGCATGCATGTAATGAGATACCTGGCGACAGCCTCAGTCCGGAAGGCTGGAAAAGTATCCCGGAGATCATGTATCGGGATACCGATGCGGTTTATAAAGGTTGTATCGAAATTTTGGTGGATACACTGGGTGGAACGCCCGGAGACTTTCTTTTTTACAAGTTAAGGACAAAGCGAGCTGCGGATACAAAAGCTGTTTTGGTATGTCAGGTAATGCGAGGGGAACATAGTATTGATTACCATGCAGTGGACCTGACAGTGTTTTTACGCAATCCGGATACGGCCGGGGAAGCCGCGATTTATCGCCGGATTCACCCGGATTGGCGGGTGGGGGATGTGGTGAAGATGTATGTGTGGCATCAAGATGGAGGGAGGGCCTGGTACAGCTTACCACAGGCGGGTATTATTCGTGATCCCGGATTAAACAACAGAGAATTTTGCTTTTAATCCATCCTGCTTTTTCAACTCGGCCGGTTGGCTTGCCTCTGGCTTTTGATTTAAAATACGGTTGAATCATGTTTTGCGGTGAAATGCCTCTTAGTACTACTAATTTCAGGGGTTTTACTTCTTGATCTTCAGGTATTTTTGATCTCATATATAGCAGCTCCTCTACACTTAATGCTGTAAGAAGTAGCGATCGCTTTACCTTTCGATTTGCAAAAGGCTTCTCGGGTCAGATCATCGGGTTTCCCACTGGTCTATCAATCCGTACATCTTACGCCTATAACATTCCAACAAAGCCCTCTTCCATGGCAAACTTTGTGATGGGTGCAGATGCTTTTTTCTGTCGGTTGTCAAAAAAAGGGTCAGCGGGTTTGTACTTCAGTCCACCTGATCGTGCTGATCAGATGGTCAATATCCGTTTTAATATAGTCCAGCGAAGGACCTGTAGAATCGATATTAGGCTTGGAATTGAAATAGAGCGTTGCCCTGAGAAAATGCCGGATACTATCGGTAACATAAAACTGATAAGATGAAGCCACATTGCCCCGAATATCAAAAACAACACCATGCACACGTGTCGAATCGTTTTTAACCCTTTTTTCTATGATACGTGTTGCTTTTACCCGATGTTCCATTGCGAGATTTTTGCAGGCCTGTGCGTATTTTTTCATATCATTTTTAAGAGGGTGATAGGAAAAATGTAGCGTGGCATTAAAGTTTGGGAAGTGCATATCAAGCATGAGGTTACTTTTACTGTAACGTTTGTTTTGAACCACTTTTGAATAGATGGGGCGTTCAAATTGAAAAGGATAACCTTCGTGGTACCATTCGTATCCCCGCTTGGGCATATCTATCCGGAAATAACCTTTGGGTTTGGGTACCGGAACTTCTCCGGAGCAGGCACAAAAGACAAGGGCAACGGAAAAACAAAAAACAATGGAACAAAAACCTTGCATAAGCTTTGAACGAAAGTTCGGGTTTTGAATTATGTAGCTTTGGACGATTCTGTTTTATGGATGGTTACTTTTATCTGCTTCACTTTACGCCGGTCTGCTGTTTCGATTGTAAAAGTATAATTCTTAAAATGGATCTTTTCGTTCTTCATTGGGATCTTTCCTGATAATTCGAGGATAAAACCACCCAAAGTTTCCGATTCTCCTTTGGCCTCGTCAAAAGAGGAAAGGTTGATATTGAGTACGCGGTAAAAATCGTTGAGCGGAGTTTTCGCTTCAAAAACATAGTTGCAATCGTCAATTTTGGAGTAGGCCAGGTCGTCGTCGTCAAACTCATCGGATATTTCACCTAAAATTTCTTCGATCACATCTTCAAGGGTAACAATACCACTGGTACCTCCGTATTCATCTACCACAATGGCCAGGTGTATTTTCTTTTCCTGAAACTCTTTGAACAAGTCGTCGATTTTTTTGCTTTCCGGAACAAAAAAAGGAGCACGGATCAACGATTGCCATTCAAAATCCTTCTCTTTATCCAGATGGGGGAGCAGATCTTTGATGTAGAGCAACCCTACTATTTTATCGAAGGAACCTTTATATACGGGAATGCGTGAGAAACCGGAATCAATGATGGATTCGGTAATGGCATTAAAAGCATCATCATGATCAAAAGCAATCACATCGGTACGAGGTTTCATAACTTGCCGTACATCCGTATTGCCAAAACGTACAATACCTTCCAATAA
This sequence comes from uncultured Flavobacteriales bacterium, assembly GCA_938010565.1. Lineage (GTDB taxonomy): Bacteria > Bacteroidota > Bacteroidia > Flavobacteriales_D > CALLUQ01 > CALLUQ01. The sequence continues at coordinate 20,324 of CALLUQ010000123.1, read as the reverse complement.
TTTATGTTCTTCTTCGGAAGTGTTCTGATCGCGGGTCAGTTCAAGCGCCGTCTCCAGTTCTTCTACGGTATGTCCTTTTTCTTTTCTACCCAAACGTTTGTCCACAATATTAGTGCTGCCAATGAGCAACCAGCTCAACCAGCCGAACAACCACCGCAAACGAAGAAGGGGGTTGGCCATTGTACGTGCTAACCGGATGGCATGTTTGTTGGCGTATACCTTTGGAATGACTTCGCCCAATAACAAAACAATGAAGGTGATACCACCGATCTCTACGGCATAACGTACACCATCGTTGGCAATCAGGGAAAGTATCGGAACAGCCAGGTAAGAAATGAGAATGATGATCCCTACATTTACAAAATTGTTAACGATAAGTATCGTAGCCAGTAGTTTTTTTGGTTTTTCCAGCAGCAGCAAGATGCGTTCACTGGATTTTTCTTTGGTTTCTTCCAGCTGATTCAAATCAGCCGGAGCCAGAGAAAAAAAAGCTACTTCCGATCCGGAGATCAAAGCGGAACACAACAACAGTAGCACAAGAATACCCCAATCGATCAACTGATCGAGACTGAAAGCAGTGGTGGTTAACAGGAAGCCCGAAAGGGGCTCAATACTTGAGGAGGTCAAGCTAATTGATTTGGTTCAACAATTACCGGTTAAAAAGGCAGGTCGTCACTGGTATTTTCTCCGGTATTGAATTCATCTGTTTTACGGGTAAGGTGAGAAGGTGTTACAGGTATCTGATCCCGGAAACTGCCCGGAAACTGATCGTTCTGCACCTGCATGCCCGTTGGTTCATTTTGACTTTTGTTGTTCCGGTCAAGCAGTACCATATTATCGCCCATCACTTCCGTGATATAACGGGCATTGCCATCCCGGTCTTGCCAGTTGCGGGACCGAAGTTTTCCTTCAATGTAAACAGCATTTCCTTTCTTTAGGTATTTTTCAGCCACTTCGGCCAATTTACGCCACAATACTACATTGTGCCACTCGGTTTGCGAAATGCGCTCGCCGGAGTTACGATCTTTGTAAGATTCGGTGGTGGCAATTGTAAAATGAACTCTGGCTACCCCGCTTTCGAGGTATCGGACTTCAGGGTCTTTCCCCAGATGGCCCACCAGAATTACCTTATTCACACTTCCAGCCATGGATAAATTTCTTGTATTTGCTCAATGCTATGTACAAATATAGGGAATCACCCCGATTATTCCGGAAAAGCAATTTCTACCGTCCGGGCTTTTTGTTGTGTGGCCAGATAATTCTCCAGAAGGCGGGGAACAGCAAAATTCCCGAGCGTATGGCCCGCAATTTTCCGATAGCCATCAAGGCCTTTTGTGGCTTTGCTCAATTCCACTTCCCAAAATCGGACATGCAATTTTTGATGACTTAAAATGTGTTTGTAAGCAGGACTTGCCTGCAAAATACGATAGGTACTTCCTTCGGTCCACTTTACGAACAAAGCATGTTGAAGTAAGGCTTCTCGGGAAGGAAACCCGGAATGTTCAATAAGAGGAAAATCATACAAATGTTGCCAGATGCCTTTTTTTTCGCGTCGGTTGATCCAAAGGTGTTCCTGGTGATGGAAAATGAAATAATCGAAGTACCGTGTGGTTTGTTTGGTCTTTTTTAGTTTCAGGGGAAGCCGGTTCACCAGTCCTTTAGCCAACGCAGCACATGAGCCGGCTACCGGGCAACGATCGCATTCGGGCGATTTTGGAGTACACTGTAGAGCCCCAAACTCCATGATCGCTTGGTTATACGTAGCGGGAGATTCGCTGATGATCAACGCAGCTGCACTCTCCTCAAGTGCTTTTTTTCCCGCTGTGGAATCAATGGCATCTTCGATGGCCAAAAATCGGGAAATTACGCGTGCTACATTGCCATCAACCACCGGCCTTACCTCGCCAAAACAAAAAGAAGCAATGGCCGCCGAAGTATAGACCCCTATCCCTTTTAATTTTTGAAGCTCTTTGGCCGTTTCCGGAAATTTCCCTCCTCTTTCATAGGCAATATGTTTCGCAGTAGCATGCAGGTGCCGGGCACGTGAGTAATATCCCAAACCTTGCCAGTCTTTCATTACGGCGTCTTCCGGGGCATCAGCCAGATGTTGCACCGTTGGGTAGTGTTGAACAAACTTGAGGTAATAAGCCATACCTTGATTTACACGCGTTTGTTGTAACATGATCTCTGACAACCAAATGCGGTAAGGATCTTTTGTTCGTCGCCATGGAAGATCCCGTTGATGGGTATGGTACCAATTTATGATCGAATGGGCAAATTGCATAAAAAGACAGTATATAAGATCAGGCATTTTACGCCTAAAGGCTTGAGTAGATAGCTTTCAAAGATACATGAGAACTTAAAAAACAATGACATTCTCACTATTTTGCTTTTCCAGGAATAGCTATATCTTTGTGGCCCAATTGTTAAATACAAATTGAAGTAAGTAAAGATAGTTAGTTATGACAAAAGCAGATATTGTAACGGAAATAGCGGAGAAAACCGGAATTGAAAAAGTAGCTGTACAGGCTACGGTAGAAGCCTTCATGAACACTGTTAAAGTATCATTGGAGGCCGGAGATAATGTTTACCTGCGTGGATTTGGTAGCTTTGTAGTGAAAAAGCGTGCTCAGAAAACGGGCCGGAACATTTCAAAAAACACTACAATTATTATCCCGGAGCACTTTATTCCTGCATTCAAACCTTCCAAGACCTTTATCGACAAGGTGAAAAAAGGGGTGAAGTAGATTTTTGATACCTAGGATGTGATGAGTTCCGTAAAAATAACCCAGATCGGCATATTATGCGGAACTCTATTGCTCATTGTTCTTTTGTTATTTGGAAGCAAAACGCCAAGTTCGGTTCGTGAGCATGCAAGTGAAACCGCATCGGTTGATGGAGCATTGGACCAAGCGGTTGCAAAGGTACAGGGCTCCAAGCCTATGGAAGGGATCATTGCTTTGCGGGACATTTCAAAAGCACACCCGGAAAACATCAGAGCCCATTGGCATCTTGCAGAATTTTCGATCATGTCCGGCCAGCTGGAAAAAGCGGAAAGCCGCTTGCATCAGGTGATAAAGCTGGACAAAAGTGAGAAATGGCTTCCTGCTTATACTTTGCTTGGCGATGTTTTAAACCGGCAAGAGAAATATGCAGAAGCCATTGAAGCACTTGAAACGTTTGTAAGCCTGTCAGACAACAATGCAGCCAAACAAGAGGCCCGGCTTAGAATGGAAGAAATTAAGAAACATTTATAAAACATTTTGTTATGCCTAGCGGTAAAAAAAGAAAAAGACATAAAATGTCAACGCACAAGCGTAAAAAACGTTTGCGCAAGAATCGTCACAAGAAGAAAAAGTAATGCTTTGTAGCGAATATCCTCCATACCTGAATTGTATGGCGGATTGCAATCTTCTTGTCTGCTATTAAAATAAATGCTCCTTCCCGAGCCCGAGAGGGATGGGAACGGAGCAAGGTAATTTAGAATTTCACTTCTATTTATCGGAATTTTGTAGGGTTAAGTTACCGCCGTGTACCTGGCATCTGTACATTATAATGCTGTATGATAGAATTTAAACATCCCATTTGTGAGTATTGAGCTGGTCATAGACTCCACCGATAAAGAAATAAATCTTGCTCTTTTAAAGGATAAAAAACTAATCGAACTCCATAAGGAGAAACCGAATAATAACTTTAACGTTGGCGATATTTATCTCGGAAAGATCCGTAAAGTAGTTCCGGGGCTAAATGCTGCATTTGTTAATGTAGGTTACGAAAAAGATGCCTTTTTGCATTATCTGGATCTTGGCCCTCAGTTTGCAAACTTGAGTAAATTTACCGGTTCGGCCATTAGCGGACAAACAACCCATGCAGATATCAGTAATTTTAAAATTGAACCTGATATCAATAAACACGGTAAGATCAATCAGGTAATTTCTGCAAACCAATATGTGTTGGTTCAGATTGCTAAAGAGCCAATCTCTTCCAAAGGCCCCCGGTTAAGTTCGGAACTTACACTGGCCGGACGCAATATTGTATTGGTGCCCTTTACCAATAAAATCTCGGTTTCCCAGAAAATCAAAGACCCCAAGGAGCGGGATCGCCTGAAGCGTTTGATAATGAGTATCAAACCTAAAAATTTCGGGGTAATTATCCGTACCGTTGCCGAAAACAAACGGGTAGCGGAACTGGATGCTGATCTCAGCGACCTGATGCAGAAATGGGAAACCATGTTCAAGGCATTAAGCCGGGCCAATGGCTATAAAAAAGTATTGGGCGAGATCAACCGGACTTCAGCCATCTTGCGGGATATACTCAGTTCCGAATTTAACGCCATCCACATAGGTGGACAGACTTTATTCCAGGAAATTCGCAGCTATGTAAATATCATTGCTCCTGACAACGAAAAAATCGTGAGGCTGTACAACGGCAGGAGCAATATTTTTGAACACTACGGCATCCATAAACAAATCAAAAGTGCTTTTGGCAAAGTAGTAACCATGTCGTCCGGTGCTTACCTCATTGTAGAGCATACCGAGGCACTGCATGTTGTCGATGTGAATAGCGGAAACCGGAAAAGTGCCGGGAAAACACAGGAAGAGAATGCCATAGACATCAACATGGAAGCGGCGGAGGAAATTGGTCGTCAGTTGCGTTTACGAGACATGGGAGGCATCATTGTGGTCGATTTCATTGACATGACGATCTCTTCCAACCGAAAAAAACTTTACGAGCACTTAAAAGCTTGTTTAAGAGACGATCGTGCCAAGCATAACCTTATACCCGTAAGCAAGTTTGGCCTGGTCGAAATTACTCGCCAGCGGGTGCGGCCGGAAACGGATATCAAAACAGCAGAAGTTTGCCCGGTCTGCAAAGGCACAGGCGAAGTGCAAGCCACCATCTTACTTTTTGATGAGGTGAACAACAACCTTGCCTATCTAATGAACGAAGGGAAAGAAAAAAACATCGTCATCAATATGCATCCCTTTGTAGCAGCTTATTTCAAGCAGAAAAAAATGCAATGGAAATGGTTGCGCCAATACCGGAAATGGATCCCCATTATGGGAATTACAGCCTACCACTTGATGGAGTATAAGTTCCTCAACAAACAGAATGAGGAGATCGAACGAAAATGATCGATCGGGAAGAGACAGGTTCTTCACCCATTTCAACGCTATGGCATACATGTCATGTCAGCACACCCCGGAAAGTCTTCCCATGAGCAGCATTCGCCAATGCTTCGAATGAAAAAAAGGCAGTCTCATCCGATGCTTTTTTCACTTGCTCAACCCTGTGTCTGTGCTTTCCGGAAAAGAACACAAAAACTCCCGCGCGACAAGCAATCCGTTCTATCGTGTTGTCTGATAGCGCAATAGAACGGCCTAAAAACCAAGCCATATATACAAAGATTGCTCTACACCACCTGAGCGACATCCCCCCCCCCCCTTTGGATTTCGTAACTTGATGGCACAACGGGATCCGGTTGATCCACCTAAAATTACCCCATGATCAATGCCAAGTTATTTGTTCGGGGAATAGAACGGGAATTGCTGCGGACGGATTTGGAATACCACAGGGCATTAAATCATAAAACAGACCAACCCGGGCCCATTCCGATGGGAGAGTTGGCCACCTTCTCATTTATGTTCGGTTATGGTGATGACATCTTACTTCGTTGGATGATACGGGCCAAAATACTCCGACCCGTCTCTAACCGGCTTCCGTGTCATGAAAACACGAGGAGATCGTTCGTTGCGGATGCAGATCCACGGATACGTTTTGTCGCCTTTGAGCATCACTGAGTATCACATTGTAACGAGGCCGGTACCTTTTATGAGGCTGTTTCCGATAAAAGCGCACTTGCTCGGTAGCCACCACAATGCACCTGATCTCGGCAATGCGTTTCACCGGTAAATGTGTTTTGCCGCTTTTGTGCCGGGCTTTGTTAAAGTACGGAACGTTGTTTTTGATAAAATGGACCAACGCTTTGATTCCTTTGGTCGGCCAGGGGCCTCATAAAAGGCGTGTCCGGCTTTGTACTAAGGGACCATCCTTTGGATTCGGATTGGATTGCCAGACAGGTATTTGCTGATGATACGGGATGTTTTAAATGCGTTTTCCCTACCCATTTTCCCTACCTTCGTTGCCTAGGAGATTTGATTACATTTGGAGATTTGCTCAAAGTACCATCAAAGAATACATTGACTTATGGTGAAAAAAAACCGGTCAACCTTTCCATATTTTGGCTTTACTCAGGCTTCACGAATGGACAAAACGGGAGTTGAAGAACAGACTTCCCGGATTACCAAACGGTGCATCAAAGGCAAAAAGAAAATGCAAGGGCTGAAAGCGGTGTTTAGTATAACCGACCTGACCATCCTTAAAGCTGCCGATGTCACTCCTTGTTTGATTTCGGGTTTGACTCCGGGCTTTCGGGAAATAAAAAACACTCGGTACCCTATGGAGCGAATTGCACCAATAAATTCCGGATCCTAGATCATACACCCCATGCAAACAACAGCCATCGAAACTATGGAAATTGGAGTCGTATTTGGTGTAATTGCTTTTCTAGTGGTGGCTTTATACACTGAGTGGGTACGCCCGGCCATCAGTTTTATGATTGCAGTAGTGGTGTTTCTCCTGTTTGATATTTTCGACCAGCCTGCCGATGCCTTGCATGGTTTTGCCAACGAACAACTGGCCGTTATCGTATTGCTATTGATCGTAGGAAGCATTTTTCAGAAAACGCGGATCATGCAACTTGCCTTCCAACTTGTTTTTAAACCCGGGCTTTCTTCCAAAAGCTTTTTATTACGGATGATGGGGAGCATAGGCGTCAGTTCGGCTTTTCTGAACAACACACCTCTTGTGGCCATGTTTATGCCCTATGTGCACTCCTGGAGCCGGGACAACGGAAAGTCTCCATCCAAATTCCTGATCCCGCTTTCGTATGCTTCCATTCTTGGCGGATGTGTTACGTTAGTCGGAACAAGTACCAACCTGATCGCCAATGGCCTGGCAGTACAAGCTGGCGAAGCAACACTTGGTCTTTTTGATTTTGCCTGGGTAGGAGGAGCAATGTTGGTGGTGGGCCTCATTTTTCTCCTTTTATTCAGCAACAAACTGCTGCCGGACAACCGCGATAATGTGGATAAACTCACCGGTTCAAAAAGGGATTATTTTCTGGAAACGCAGATCAAGAACAATTCGCCGCTCATCGGAAAAAACATGGAAGAAGCAGGACTGAGAAATCTGAAAGGACTGTTTGCCGTAGAGATTATCCGAGGCAATAAATTCATCCGTCCGGTAGCGCCAACGGAACTGCTGGAGCCCGATGATATTATTCTTTTTGCCGGAGACCCCGAATCCATTGCTGACCTTACCAGCCCGGGAATGGGCTTGTCGCTTCCCAAAGCTTGCCAGATCCCCTTACAGGAAAACAATGAAGTGGTGGAGGTGGTGGTGGCCCAGAACAGCCGGATGGTGGGGCAGAGTGTCAAAGATTCGGATTTCCGGAGCCGGTATGACGGAGCCATCCTTGCCATCAAAAGAGACGGTGAAAAACTGTCGGGAAAAATAGGAGATGTTATGCTTAAACCGGGAGACTTATTGCTGGTGTTGGCCGGAAAAGATTTTGATACACGCACCCGGAACAATCCCGGGTTTTATGTGATTTCCCGCCCCAAAACGATCCATAACACAGATGTATACAAAACCTTGTTCCTGGTTGCAGGTTTTATTGCAGCACTTATACTTTCTGCATTCGGAGTGGTGTCTTTGTTCGTGGCGCTTTCCGTATTGGTGATGGGCTGCGTGTTACTCAAAATGACCCACCCGTCAGAAGTGCGAAACAGCATCGACTTTAACCTTATCTTTATCATTGCTACAGGGTTGGCCCTGGGAAAAGGCATGGAACAATCGGGTACTGCACAACTGATCGCCAACAGCCTTGTAGAAATGAAAGAACAGCTAGGAACTGTTGGATTGCTCGGCGGTATTTTTATACTGACCAACGCACTTTCCGCATTCATGACCAGCAAAGCGGCAGTAGCACTGATAATGCCCGTGGTGCTTCCCATGGCCCACTCCATAGACCCTACCGGTGGTGATGCATTGGTGGCGCCATTTGTGTTGGCCGTAGCTTTTGGAGGAGCCGCCAATTTTCTTACACCGGTGGGTTATCAAACCAACCTTATGGTGTATGGCCCCGGAGGCTATTCTTTCAAGGATTTTTTTAAAATAGGATTACCTTTAACCCTTATTTACATGCTGGTTTGTGTGTTGATGCTCAGCCTGCAATTCAATTTATTTTAACGTTAGCTTATGAATATCAACGAAATTCAGTCGAAAATTAGCTTGGCCATTCGAGCTGCCTACGAGGGTGGACTGGAGATTCTCAAAGTGTATGGATCCGACTTTGCAGTGGAACACAAAGAAGATAAAACGCCGCTCACATTAGCCGATAAACATGCGCACCAGGCCATTTGCGCACACCTGGAAACTACCGGAATCCCCATTTTGAGTGAAGAGGGAAAAAAGATCGAATTCGCAGAACGGAACAACTGGGAATACTTTTGGATGATAGACCCGCTCGACGGAACCAAAGAGTTTGTGAAACGCAACGGTGAATTTACAGTGAATATCGCACTTATCCATAACGGAACGCCCATTGGCGGAGTTATTTATGTGCCGGTGAAAAACACCCTGTACTTTTCCATTGTAGAACTAGGGTCCTATAAGATCGACCATTACAAAGGAGGATCCTCTGATTTTGAAACGTTAACCGCATCAGCGAAAGCTTTGCCCGCCCATCGCCAAACCGAAAAGTACACCATTGTTGCAAGCCGTTCTCACATGTCGGCCGAAACCGAAGCCCTGGTAAAAAAACTGGAAGCGGAACACGGTGAAGTGGAAGTTACCTCTATGGGCAGTTCGCTTAAAATTTGCCTTGTGGCAGAAGGCGCAGCCAACATTTATCCCCGATTTGCACCCACCATGGAATGGGATACGGCCGCCGGACATGCCATTGCTTCGGGAGCAGGAAAGCAGGTAACCGACCACAGTACCGGAGCTGCCATGCGTTACAATAAAGAAAACCTGCTGAACAATTGGTTTATTGTACAGTAAAGTTACGGTTGATGTAATTTCAATGAGTATAACCGGAAGAAAGCATTATTTTTGATGAAAATTGAGAACATGAATAAAGTTGCACTGATCACAGGTATTACTGGACAAGACGGCGCTTACCTTGCAGAACTTTTATTGGAAAAAGGGTATGAAGTACATGGCTTAAAACGCCGCTCTTCTCTTTTCAATACCAGCCGGATAGATCACCTTTATAAAGATTTTCATGAAGACCATGTACGGTTTTTTCTGCACTATGGCGACATGACCGATTCCACCAACCTGATTCGCCTTGTGCAACAAGTGCAGCCGGATGAGATCTACAACCTGGCCGCACAATCCCATGTAAAAGTTTCTTTCGAAACACCCGAATATACGGCCAACTCAGATGCCTTGGGTACGCTTCGCCTGCTGGAGGCCATTCGCATACTGGGCTTGGAAGAAAAAGCCCGTTTCTACCAGGCATCTACTTCGGAAATGTATGGAAAAGTACACGAAGTACCACAATCGGAAGAAACGCCATTTTATCCTCGTAGCCCCTATGGTGCTGCAAAAGTATACGGGTTCTGGATCACAAAAAACTACCGCGAAGCCTACCAGCTTTTTGCGTGCAACGGGATCCTGTTCAACCACGAAAGCCCCCGGAGAGGCGAAACGTTTGTAACCCGTAAAATTACACGGGCCGCAGCCCGGATCAGCCTTGGGCTGCAAAAACAACTTTACTTGGGCAACCTCAGTGCCCAGCGCGACTGGGGCCATGCCAAAGATTACGTAGAAGGCATGTGGCGTATGCTGCAAGCCGACGAACCCGACGATTATGTTCTGGCTACCGGTAAAACCTACACCGTTCGGCAGTTCGTAAACTGGGCTTTTGCCGAAGTAAACATCGAATTGGAATGGGTCGGTGAAGAAGAAGCCGAACAAGGGATCAATAAAGCCAACGGCGATGTATTGGTGAAAGTGGATCCACGCTATTTCCGCCCCACAGAAGTAGAACTGCTGATCGGTGATCCGTCAAAAGCACAAAAAACACTGGGATGGAAACACACCGTGGAAATAGAAGATCTGGTGAAAGAAATGGTCGCACACGACCTGTCGGTGTTCCAAAGAGACAAATACCTCATGGATGGCGGACACAATATAATGAATTACCATGAATAAAAATGCTCGAATATATGTAGCCGGCCACCTCGGAATGGTAGGCTCTGCAATTGTGCGCAAATTAAAGCACGAAGGTTACACCCGCATTTTGGTGCGTACGTTCTCCGAACTGGATTTGAGAAACCAGGCGGAAGTAAAAGCCTTTTTTGACGCAGAAAAACCGGAATACGTTTTTCATGCCGCAGCAAAAGTAGGTGGCATTGTAGCGAACAACACCTATCGCGCCGATTTCATTTATGACAACATTATGATCGCCACAAATGTGATCCATGCTGCACATCAGTCTGACGTTACCAAACTCATGTTTCTGGGTTCTTCCTGTATCTATCCGAAAATGGCTCCCCAGCCCTTAAAAGAAGATTACCTGCTCACCGGTTTACTTGAACCCACCAATGAGCCTTATGCCATTGCCAAAATTACCGGCATTAAGTTGTGCGAAGCCTATCACGATCAGTACAACCGCAATTTTATGAGTGTAATGCCCACGAATTTATACGGGCCAAACGATAATTACCATCCGGAAAACTCCCATGTTTTGCCTGCTTTGCTACGGAGGTTTCACGAAGCTAAAATGCAAGATCAGCCCGAAGTAGTTTGTTGGGGCAGTGGTGCACCCATGCGGGAGTTTTTGCACGTAGATGATCTGGCCGATGCATGTGTCTTCCTGATGAAAGAATACAACGGCAAAGGATTTTTGAATATTGGCACAGGCAAAGACCTTACCATTAAAGACCTGGCCGGCATGGTGGCAAAAATTGTGGGGTACAAAGGGGAGATCCGATGGGATACCGATCGCCCGGACGGAACACCCAAAAAACAACTGGACGTAGGCCGTCTGAACCGCTTGGGATGGCAACACCAAATCGAACTGGAAGAAGGCATTCGCTCTGTTTACAAAGAAATCGTCGATCTGGAAATATTCTGATTTGACCCGATACTGTAAACACATATACGGATTGTTTTTTGCCATGTTGACCGGTTTTGGGATACAAGCACAACATACCAATGTTCCCCTGAACCGCGAAGTTCTTCTGAAACTCGAAAGCCATATCAATGCTTCCGACTCCAATTACCATACGGGAGCAAAACCCTACCTGTATTCCCGGGTGGTAAAACCCGAATTTGAACATTTAAACATGGCCCGTAGGAAATATTTTTATCTCGCTTCCGACCTGATCTGGCGCCGTCACCTCTTGGAAGTGAAAAAGCCCGATTTTTATTTCAGCATTGATCCGCTTTTCAATTTTGAGTTCGGGAGCGAACTGGAAGGAACGTATGACCGGCCACGCTGGAAAAATACCCGTGGCCTGGTTGCAGAAGGAACCTTGGGAAAAAACCTTTCCTTCCATACCCGCTTATACGAAAACCAGGCCACTTTACCGGACTATCTGAATACGTATGTAGCACAGATGCAGGTAATGCCCGGGCAAGGAAGGACCAAACCTTTCAAAGACACCATAGGCTTTGATTATTCGGCCACCTATGGCTACATTTCTTGGAACATAAACCGAAAATGGAATGTGCAGTTCGGACAAGACAAACTTTTCATCGGCGATGGCTACCGCTCCATGCTTTTGTCGGATAATGCCTTCAATTTTCCCGGAATAAGAGCCAGCGGTTTGCTGGGCGATAGCGGAAAATGGCAATACACAACAAGCATCAATGTGCTACAAACGTTGGAGCGCATGCCCGAAAGTACCACACCTGAGGCCCTTTTTGTAAAAAAAGGAGGCCATTTTCATTACCTCAGCTATAACGCATCCCCCCAATTGCAACTGGGCCTGTTTGAAGGAACCATATTTGAACGGGTCGGTACCGGAGATTCTACCAAAGCGTACCACTTTGGCTACTACCTGCCTTTGCTAGGGTTAAATACCCTTCTTCAGGGGTTTTCGGGTACGAACAATGTGGTATTGGGATTGAATCTGAAATATCGGTTCCACAAGCGAGCGTATTGCTATGGCCAACTGGCAGTAGACGACCCCAAAGAACGGAGAATGGGATGGCAGGCAGGCGTGAAAGTTTTCGAACCCTTTGGAAAAAAAGGGCTTTACTATCAGATGGAATACAACGGTGCATCGCCCTATGTTTATTCCCATGAAAGGCCCCGTCAGAATTATGCCCACATGAACCAACCGTTGGCCCATCCGCTGGGAGGAAGCTTCAACGAAATTCTTGGGATCATTAACTTGGATGCACACTATTGGTATGCACAAGCTAAAATACACGGCGCTGTTTACACGGAAGATTTTGGAATATTTAACTACGGAAGCAACATTTTTAACTCCAACCTGGAAGCCAACGAACCGGGTGCTACTCCAACCCATCTGATGATCGGCGATGTACAAATGGGATATAAACTGAACCGACATACCAAAGCACGACTCTTTTTTGGTATATTCATCCGGCAAACGAGAAATGTTGCGGAAGATCACAAAACGATGTTCCTCTACTTTGGATTGCGAACGAATTTAAACAATTATTATTTTGACTTTTAAGCACCAAAGCTATGGATGTCATTGTACTCGGATTTCTTACTGCTTTTTTTCTGGTGTTGTTCGCCACACCTTCGCTGATTAAAGTGGCCAAAATGAAACAACTCGTGGATGAACCCACCGAGGATAGAAAACTACACTCTAAAAGTGTGCCTACCATTGGCGGAATTATCATTTTCGCCGCAGTACTGTTCTCCTGGGCTTTATGGTTTCCGGCAGACGACCGGAACAGTACCCATTATGTCAACAGCCCGATCATTCTTCAGGAAGCCTTCAAGCATTTTCACTACATCGCTGCATCGCTCTTGATCTTGTTTTTTGTGGGGGTAAAAGACGATATTATTGGCATGGAGCCGAGAAAAAAACTCATGGCTCACATTGTAGTCGGGTTCATTTTGGTGATTATGGCCGACATCAGAATTACCCACATGAACGGGGTTTTGGGCATGGAAGAAATTCCGGACTGGGCAAGCATACTGTTATCGGTGTTTGTATATACTGTAATTGTAAATGCCTTTAACCTCATTGACGGAGTAGATGGCCTGGCCGCTGGAATTGGCTTGGTGAACTGCGTTGCATTCGGGGTGTGGTTTTATTTTGCAAAGAACATCCCAATGGCATGCCTGGCCTTTATACTGGGAGGAGCCCTGTTGGGCTTTCTGGTGTTTAACTTTTCTCCTGCCAAACTTTTTATGGGCGACTCAGGGTCCCTGATCATCGGCGTTCTTATCTCTGTTCTGGCCATTTCCATGATCGAAACAAAAACCAGTGCCATGCCGGAAGCCATGAAAACGTTTCCAACCCCCATTATGGCCGCAGCCATTCTGGTATATCCGCTCATCGATACCCTGCGCATCTTCATCGTGCGTGCCAGTCGTGGCCAATCCCCGTTTTCTGCCGATAAAAATCACATTCATCACCGTTTGCTCCTATTGGGATTGAATCATCGCGGCACTGTAGTTACTTTATATTTCTATAACCTGGTGGTTATCGGAGCTACGTTCTGGGCCGGACTGAACTTTGACGTACATGCTGCATTATTGATCGCTATCGGCATTGCCATAGTGCTGATCTCCGTTCCCTTCCTGATGAAACCGAAAGCGCCTGTGGTGAAAAAATGAGGAAACCGGTTTTTATCCTTACGCTGTTGCTGGTTCTGGCCCATTCCGGTCGCAGCCAGAATGCTCCGCTCGAACACGATCTTACCTGGCGCTACGAAAAAGCCATGGCTCGCCATGATCTGGCATTTCACACCAGTGTAAAACCTTTTTTTCAATACGAACTCAATGCCATACCGTTCGTTGATACCCTTCGTTGGCCCCACATCATTTCCGATAAAAAAACAACCATCCCTACCGATTCGGGTAAATACATCCGGGCACAAGTTTTGTTTGATGCACAAAGCGGGCTCGACCTGGCGGATGCACAAGGCAGACCATTCAAAGGCCGGGCAGGCGGAGGCTTTCAACTCTCCGGACGGATCTCCCCTAAACTTTTCATCACCGGACATTACCTTTACCGCCTTCAAACCACGCCCGATTATCTGGCGGAAATGGCCAACCGCCGTTATGTATTGCCCTCCCACGGATTTGTACAACCGGTGTTGAACCATGCATATCAGTCTCATACTATCGGAGGGTATGCCCACTTTACACCCAGCAAACATTTCAACTTTCAATTGGGGCAAGGCCGCAATTTTTTTGGCGATGGTTACCGGTCGGTATTGCTTTCCGACAACCATTACCACTATCCTTATCTGAAAATAACTACCAGTTTCTGGCGTTTTCGCTACGTAAATTTGTATGCCATGATGAACAACCTGGCAGAATCAGATGGAAAACGATCCGGCATCCGTAAAAAATTTATTACGTTCCACTACCTGAGTTATCTGGTAAACAAAAAACTAACCCTTTCCTTTTTTGAGTCGGTGATCTGGCATGCAAAAGACAACCACTTGATGCGTGGTTTCGATTTGGCTTACCTCAACCCCATTATCTTATACCGACCCGTTGAGTTTAACATGGGTTCGGCAGACAATGCCATTGTTGGAATAGGATGGAAATGGAAGATCACCCATAAGATCAATGCGTATGGCCAACTACTGCTGGACGAGTTTCTTTTGTCGCGTATTCAGGAAGACTGGCAGCAATTTCTGAGCCCCAACCAGGATCTGCGGAACGGATGGTGGGCCAATAAGTATGCGGTTCAATTTGGAGCAAAAGCGTTTGATGTATTTCGTATGGAAGGTTTGAGTGTTCAATCGGAGTTTAACTTGGCACGGCCCTATACGTATTCGCACGGAACGCTTACCCAGAATTATGCCCACCACGGGCAGCCCTTGGCTCATCCCATGGGTTCCAACTTTTACGAATGGGTAAATATTGCCCGTTACCTCAAAAACAACTGGCTCTTTGAAGCACAACTAAACCACATTCTGCACGGCGAAAACCCTTCCCCCATTCACAATTACGGCGGCGATATTTTCATCCCCTACCAAAACCGGCATTCGGAAATGGAGAACTTCACAGGACAAGGCATACAGCGCCGGATTCTATATGGCCGCTTGCGCGGAGCCATCCTGCTCGATACCCGTACCAATTTGCGCTTAGAAGGAGGATATGCTTTCCGCCAGGATAAAAACGATTTCCGATCGAAAAACACCCACTTTGTTTTTTTGGGCCTTCGTTCGGCATTGTTTAACCGATATACCGATTATTGATCCTGATCCCATTCAGCTGAATTCAGATCCCATCCGATTTTCACACCCGATGTTTTTGATCATCTCCTATTTAGAACCTGTATAAATAAGGATGCGGCAATTGTTGGAACGGCCAATTATTGCTACTTTTGCCCCGTTTAGAGAGCTCTTAATCCCTTTCTATTGTTGGCCGAAAAAACATATAAGCAAGAAAAGCACTTTCTGTCGGGTAAGCTCAGAGATTACATCCTGTTTACCAAATTGCGCCTTTCTTTTAGCGTGGTATTGTCGGCTATGGCCGGTTATCTCTTTGCCGCACCCGTGGTGGACGGTTTAAAACTATTCATGTTATCGCTGGGAGGGTTGTTGGTTACCGGTGCCTCGAACGGGTTTAACCAGATCATTGAACGAGAGCAGGATGCCATAATGAAACGCACACAAAAACGTCCGATACCACAGGGAAGGATGAGCGTAACCGAAGGAGTGCTTGCAGCTACCATCATGGCGGTAGTAGGCATTGGCTTGTTGTGGAGCTTTCTCAATCCGCTCAGTGCCGTGTTGGGCTTTTTTGCCCTTTTCTTATATGTGGTATTGTATACACCGCTCAAAAAAGTAACACCTTTTGCCGTATTCGTAGGTGCATTTCCGGGGGCCATTCCCCCCATGCTGGGATACATTGCCCACACCGGAAGCTTTGGCTTTATACCCGGTTTGCTCTTTATGGTGCAGTTTATGTGGCAGTTCCCGCATTTTTGGGCCATCGGATGGGTTTCTTTCGACGACTATAAGAAAGTAGGCTACTATATGTTGCCCAGCAAAAAGAAAGACCAGGCCAGTGCCTTCCAGATCGTACTTTATACCCTTGCTATGATCGTTGTAAGCATGCTGCCTTGGGTATTTGGTTTAACCGGGATCGCTTCTGCAATCGTTGCCATTACATTTGGTTTGGCAATGTTCCTGCTTGCCGGTCGTTTAATGCGAACCGGTAACGATAAAGATGCACGAAAGCTTTTGTATGCTTCGCTCATCTTTTTGCCTGTGGTGCAATTTGGATATGTGTTGGATAAAATGATGATCGTTTGAAATCAGCCGTATTAAACCCCGATAAGCTTAGGATGACAGATCTCCAAAATGTCAATGAAGCGAAAGCGAAGAAAAACCTGATGACCGTTTCGCTTTTCGCGATTGTGATGCTGTTTGCCGGATTTACCAGTGCATATCTGGTTTCTTCTGCCAGTCAGTACTGGGTGGTCTTCGACCTGCCTCCGGCCTTCGTCATCAGCACCGTCATTATTGTTCTGAGTTCAATTACTATGTACGCCGCGCAACGGGCCATTAAACAAGGCAACCTTTCCTTGTTCCGGATGGCATTGGTGGCTACACTGTTGTTTGGCATTGGTTTTAGTGTTACCCAATTTCAGGGCTGGAGCCAGTTGGTCGAAGGGGGCAATACGTTAACAGGAAACCCCATCAAAGCCGTAAAAGGCACTTATGGGGTCGATTTTGTAGTGATGAAAAAAGGGGTGGTAATGGAGTATGTAAACGGGGAGTACTATCACCCCGATGATGTACGCCATACCCGGCCGGAAACCGAAAGTATAATTGAGAAAGCAAATACGAGAAGTTCTTATATTTATGTCTTTACCATGGTGCATTTTTTGCACCTTACCGGTGGATTGATCGCCTTATTGGTGATCGCTTACAAAGCTTCGGGAAACCAATATACACCTGAAAACCATGCTGGTGTTTCGATGGGTGCTACCTATTGGCATTTTTTGAGCGGATTATGGATATATTTGTACCTCTTTTTATATTTATTTCATTAACATTGCACAAGTTTTTTTAATCGGGTATCGGGATTAGTATGGCTGGAGAAGCGACAAAACAAATTGATAAAACAGTTCTCTGGGGAGGCGGTCGGTCGCCATATAGCATGGGCTATGGCAAGATGATGATGTGGTTCTTCCTCGTATCTGATGCATTGACCTTTAGCGGCCTTTTGGTTGCGTATGGCTTTATCCGCCATAAAGTACTGGTAGATTGGCCCGCAGGCGAAGAGATTTTCCGTGCGCTCCCATTTCTTGGAGAAAGCGAAAGTTATGCGCTCATCTATGTCGCTTTAATGACCTTTATCCTGATCGTGAGTTCAGTAACCATGGTTTTGGCCGTAGAAGCCGGCCATCGCATGGATAAAAAAGGGGTGATGAAATGGATGTACCTCACCGTTATTGGCGGATTCTTCTTTTTGGGTTCGCAAGCATGGGAATGGTACCACTTTATTCACGGCTCTCACTACGGCGTATACATGTTAAGTGCAGGGGCACACATGGGGCAATGGGTAAAAGATCTTGGAGATGGTACGCTTATGGTACTCGACGGAGGTACTTTAATTACGGAAAACATTCATCACCTGATGGCAACCGCCACACAACATGTACAAGGAGCCAATATGCTCATCAACGAATACGCTCCTGATATTCCGCAATATGCCAATTTCTTCTTCTTCATAACCGGTTTTCACGGCTTCCACGTTTTCTCCGGCGTAATCATCAATATTGTGGTAACCATCCAGGCCGGCAAAGGAGTTTTCCAGCGCCGTGGCCATTATGAGATGATTGAGAAAGCCGGATTGTACTGGCACTTTGTAGATTTGGTATGGGTTTTTGTATTTACCTTCTTCTACCTTGTTTAATTGTAAGACTGTTAATTGAGAAAAGGACCTCCTCATGGAAAGAGACGATATCATTGAATATTCACTCGATGCTCATCACAGCGAAGAGCAGGGGCGTAAGATCCGGAAGAATATTTGGAAGGTAACGTATATTCTCACACTGATCACGGCCGTAGAAGTAGCCATAGGCATCATCTGGCCCCGTAGTGCCATGGGAGCCGAATCGTGGTCGTGGTGGAGCATCAAAATGGGCTACCTTCTGCTCACATTAATAAAAGCGGCCTACATTGTTTTGATCTTCATGCACCTTGGCGATGAACGAAAAAGCTTCAAGTGGACCATTCTTGCGCCGTATGCCCTGTTCATTTGCTACCTCATTTTTATTATCTTAACCGAAGCCACATACAACCATGAGGTTACCGAACCGTGGGGTGCCTGGCCGGGTGCGGTGAAGTAAATTTCCAACCCTCGTTATTTTAAGGTCGGGCAACGTTACTATTTCGCATGAAAAAAGTCCTGATCCTTTTTACTGTCTTTGTTCTGCCCCCGGTAGCTATTTTATTTTTTGCTTCCGGCAATCATCAATTCAAAGAACTTCCCTATTATGGCGAAGGCGAGATCGTTGATACCGTAATGAATGGCAAAACCATCACCGATACGATTCCCTATACCATTGGCGATTTTGTTTTTACCGATCAGGACGGACAAAAAGTTACCCGCGAAGATCTCAGAGGCCGTATTTTTGTCGTAAACTTCTTTTTTACTTCCTGTCCCACGATCTGTCCGCCCATGTCGGCCCAACTCATGCGGGTGCAAATGGGTTTGAAAGATGTACCCGACTTTGCCGTTTTATCCCATACCGTTGATCCGCGAAACGACTCCCTTCCCGTTTTACGACAATATGCCGAAAAGTACGGAGCCAACACCAAAAGATGGATGTTTCTTCGCGGAAGCGAAAAGTATACCTATAAAATAGGAGAAGAAAACTATTACCTCACTTCCGAGATCAATGCCGGAGCTCCCGGAGGTTTTATTCATTCCCCTATGCTGGTTTTGATCGATCAGAAAGGCCATATCCGAGGGTATTACGACGGTACCAATACCGACGAAGTAGACCAACTGATGGAAGGAGTTCGCCGCCTGTACAAAGAAGATATTGTGGCTACCAAAAGGGAAATGGAAAAAAGGAAATAAAGTGACCCACCCCAAAAACATATCTCCCGAGCAGAAATACAAAAAGTGGATTGTTGCCGTATCCATTGTTGTACCTGTGGTGGTAGCTGCCCTGTTCGGGTTGCCCAAAATAGAGGGGGTGAATACCCGTTTTTTACCTCCCATTTATGCGACCATTAACGCAATTACAGCCCTGCTGCTCATCGCAGCATTGATCGCCATAAAAAAGAAAAACATCCAACTTCACCAACAACTGGTACAAACTGCCATCGCATGTTCCCTTTTGTTTCTTGCCTGTTATATTGCTTACCACCTTACCAGTCCGCAGGTAAAATACGGCGATTTTAACGGCAACGGAGAAGTAGATCCCAGCGAATTGCTTTTAGTGAGCGACTCACGTTTGCCCTATCTTATCCTGCTCGCTGCCCACATCTTATTGTCGGTGGTGGTCATCCCAATTGTACTCTTTACCTATGTACGGGGGATCAGCGGAGATACCGTAAGGCACCGGAAAATAGCCCGGATCGCTTTTCCCATCTGGCTTTTTGTTGCGGTATCGGGTGTGGCGGTTTATGTGATGATCGCACCCTTTGCCGAAAAACGGCATAACGTTGTGAACGATAAACGTGTTGTATTACAAGCACCAACAAATGATGTTGAAACCAAAGTACCTGCGCATCTTACTACTGGTTACAGGCGTTTTTCTGCTGCTCGTTAACCATGCCGAAGCCCAATGTGCCATGTGCCGGGCAGTGGTTTCGGAAGGAGTGGGAGCCGGAGACGAGTCCGGAGCCCTTATCGGAGCCGGCATTAACAAAGGAATTCTTTATCTGATGGGCATTCCGTACATCTTGCTTTTCCTTCTTTTCCATTCCCGCATCATTTCTTTCTTCCGGGAGTACCGACAACTGTATCAAACTTCTGACAAAGCTGCCGGATCGGTTGAATGATCCGTAAAAATTCAGCCAGAGCAAATGCATTTCAACTTTTCTTATCTGATCTG
>CALLUQ010000122.1 GCA_938010565.1 uncultured Flavobacteriales bacterium | reverse complement strand
GTATACCTGACTTAACACTAGTTTTCTTTTTATGTGAGCGGTTTTTTCCATGAGATCTTTTCATCAACTTGTTTCCGCATAAAACACCATTCTGCACAAGCAACGGATAGCGTGCTCTTACACCGTACTCAAAAAAGCGGACCTTTGCCAAACCAGAAACAAATAGGTCTTCCCTTTGGAAAAGACGGGATACATCGAAAGGCACATCATCCTGTAAACGGTTTGCCTTACCACATGGAGGTATCTGCGGAAACAAATTAATTTTTCGCCCCGGCAAAACTTACGTTTTGGTGTAGTGGTCAGTATGGTTTTGGTTGGATTTATTCTCATTACTAAAATCGGGCAAAGCGAAACCGACCAGCGGATCATTGCTTCCAAACAGATCAAGAGTTATATGAAACAACGAAGTTGGACCCTAATGGGTTTTAACCGCATCCGAAGCAATATTAACGAAGCGTACTCAAATGCTTTTCTCTATAAAGTGATTGAAGACTTTCCAACCGATTTTGCCAAAGTTACCCTGACAGATACCTCCGATCAATATGGGTTGAAACGCATTACCAGCGATCCGTCTATGGCAGAATTTGAAACGACCAGCCACAAGGTAACCGACTACCTTTTTACCCTCGATACATCGGATATAAAAAGGCCGGCTATTCTTCTGATTGACAAAGAACATCCGAATGAGGATCTTCATGAAAACTAATCTCCCCCTGTTATGCAACATTTTCAAAATCACATTTCCGGAAACAACATTCGTGCTATTTCTTCATCCATCCAACATCATTTTGGCGATGCAAACGAATATGTATCGCCCGATGGAGATACTTGCTTTTTCGTTTTTGAGCATTTCTCGTTCTGGCAAAACTCAGATATGTCGTGTAGCATTCTGGTGGATATTTGGGACGACAACAATTGTTTTGTAAAAGGGGTGGTATCTGGCGGTAAAACCGGGTTATTGCGTTTGGATATTTTTGGTCGCGAAGTTTCTCGGATGAAAAAAGTGCGAGACGGCATTTTGCAGATTTGCCATTTTCACGGATGGCAAATGGGCAGTTATCCGCAACAAGTAAGTCCAACTTCCGGAAATGCAGCCACTCCGCCTCCCGTTTTCCCCAATCACTTTCAGCCAGGCAGTGATCCCTACCCTGTTCTTCCTCCTACACCTGCTCAACAAGCCCGATCCATGCCTCCTTTGCCCGGTAAAACCACCCATTCATAATAAAGGGTTAAATGCTGAACACGAGGGCGGGATGTGCCATGGTTTTGAAACGCATTGCTTTCAACCACTTGTGTAAGCCGCAACATTGAACGCCGCCGCCTGTACTCATCCCTGACCATGGCTGGGGTGAGGTTCTTCATTCCGTAACTACAGAAAAAGCCGCCTCTGTGCGTTCCGAACCTACGAAATAATCCGAGCCATAAAATGGCACATATCTTTCCCGGATAAGGTTGGAACTGCCACCGGGCAAATCAACCCGTTTTATGCTTTCGGGTTCATCAGCGTTAAAAAAAACAGGGAAATGGATGCAATTTTGGAGGGTTGATCGGATCGTACACTTTCTGTTAAAAAGTGTCTTTTGATCTTCGCGGCGGATTCCGAAAAGCCTGCAAACAGAGTAGGATACTTCATTAACTTTTACCAAAATGTCTACCAATCAAATTGCTCCATTGGCCGTTTCTTTCGACGGTCAATCGTTCACCGGATCATCATCGGCCAGCCTTCGTGCCAAAACCATCTGCACCGAAGAAGCTTTGAAAACCAAGCTTTGTGCTTCAGCCAGAGCGGAAGGCGATGACCTTGTGCTCACCTTACAACTCATTTCGCTTGGCTTCGTGGTTCATCAGGAAGAATTTCGCATCAACACAGCCCGTTCTTTCACCTGGAAACCACTTTCCGACAGCGATCGCTTTATTGTTGCCATTACCACTTCCGATTTAAAAGAAACCCCGGATGGTTTCAGCATTAAAGTGAGTGGATCCCTAAAAGTAAGTGCTTTGGGAAATACAGTTGAAGTAACATTGTCCGGCACTTTTGCTGTTGCTTTTGGTGGCAACAGAAGAAGTGCATTGGCTTCTTCCGGCCGCCCGGCTATGCCTTCAACTGCTGAAATGGAAGAGATGCTCGACCAGGCTTACCGGAACATGGCATAATTTTTCAGGTGCTGCTCTTCTGCAGCGTTCCCATTCATCTGCCTGGCAATATGGTTACGAATATTGCATACAACAGGCAGGTGAATGGCTGTTTTAGTTAGAAATCAGCACAAAGCGTAGCCGGTCTCCCGGTTTCAACTGGGCCAGAAGATCGAGGTCTTCGGAGATTACGTTCGCCATGCGATGGTAACCGCCTGTAGTTGGAGCATCGGCCAGCAGCAAAATGGGCTGTCCGTTTCCTGTTATTTGCAGGGTTCCGGGTACCACTCCGGATGAAATTAACCCGGGTAATCCGTTCACACCGGATAACGCCGGTTCAAGCCGGTAACCCATACGGTTGGATTGTGGGGCAACTTTAAAAACAAGTGTCCGTAACTCCTGTTTCGCCGTAAATGAAAAAGCTTCGTATTCAGGACCGGGCAGTATCCGGATCGCTCTCTCTTTTCCTGGTTGCAAAAGCAGAGGCGAGGCTGCCTTTCGCGTGGAAACCCGGTCTTTTTTTTGGATATATAAAGTGCTTCCTTTTCGGATGATGCTGTCTGGCGTTAACCACGGATCATCCACAGTGGCAGGGCTTACGCTTCCCAACCAGGTTTCTGCTTTCCATATTCCGCCAATGGCCAGATAAGCCCGACAGCCGGTTAAGAGTTTCCCAAATGAGATGATGGAGCCACCCGGCACATGAACAGTGGTATAAAGCGGCAAGGGTTCATCGTTTATTCGGGCGGAGATATTCGCCCCTGTTAGTGCCATCTGGCAATCGTTATCTACCTGAAAAACAGGTCCTGTAAAAGTGATTTCCAAAACCGGACTTTGTGCTTTGTTGCCTACCAGCGTATTGGCTACAGCTGAAGCACCGGTATCCATGACTCCTCCCGTTGGAACTCCGTATTGCTGATAGCCTTTTCTTCCTCCATCCTGAATGGTGGTGAGCAGGCCTGGTTTTTCAAACCGAAGGGTGATCCACTTTTCCATAAACGGTTTCCCAATTGAATTTTGCCGTTTTTATTGCCTCTTCCATTTCCAGAAAATTTTCTTTCGAAATGGCGTAAAAAGTTACTCTATCTCCGGGTTTAAACAAAAAAGGCTGCTCGGATTTTCCTTGAAAAACGGGCAAAGGGGTACGTCCGATAATTTGCCATCCGCCAGGGGTTTCAGAGGGATAAATGCCGGTTTGTTCGCCTGCAAGGGCCACCGAACGGGCAGGCACTTTTTTACGTGGGTTGGCTTTTCTTTTGCAATATAAAGCCTTGTTCAATTTCCCCATATAGGGGAAACCCGGCAAAAAGCCCAACATGTAAACGCGGTAAACAGAAGCAGAATGTAAGGCGATCATTTCCGGAACCGACAAAGCGGTTTGTTTTTTCATTTCTTCCCAGTCCGGGCCAAGATCAGTATCGTAACAAACGGGAACCTTCAGCATTCTGCGGGGAACAGCTTTTGCTGTTCTTTCAAGGTTTTCCAGCCATTCCTTCACCATTTGTATCACCTCTTTTTGTTTTATTTTTTGGGGATCAAATGCCAGGGTGAGCGAGCAAAAAGCCGGGATGGTGTAGCGGATATAAGGCAATTGCATGGCTTCTATCTTTGCTTGCAGTTCCATTACTTTCCGATGTTCTTCTTCTGCTATATGCTGCTCAAAACCGATCAGGATGGCAGCATCGCCAAAAGGCTGTATTTTCATGCGATTGTTACGCTTTTTCTGATGATATTGTGTGCTTTAAAATCGGTTGCCAGGGCTTTGAGTAGGGCCACCACTTCCGGATTATCTCCATGAAGGCAAATGCTTCGGGCTTCTATTTTTATCCGTTCGCCTGCCGGCCCATATACACATTGTTTTCGTACCAGGTTTCGTACCTGTAATACTGCTTCCATTGGTTCGGAAAGCACTGCTCCTTCTACTTTGCGTGGCAGCAACAGGCCATTCTTTTGATAGCGCCTGTCGGCGAAAGCTTCAGGAATAAATTGTATTCCGCGCAGATGGGCCACATTGGCCATGGTGCTTCCTGCCAAACCCATCAACGCCAACTTTGGGTCTATTTTCCGAATGGTTTCTATCACGGCATCTGCTTCGGCGGAATTAACGGCCATTTCATGGTATAGTGCTCCGTGTGGTTTGACGTACTTCAGGGAGGCTCCGTGTGTGCTGGCAATGTTTTTCAGACACAACACTTGTTTTTTTATGGTTGCTTGCAGATCTTTTTTGCTCATGACCAATCGCTTTCTGCCAAATCCTTCCCTATCGGGATAAGAGGGATGTGCACCCATTTGTACCCCGTTCCGAAGGGCCAATTTCACTGTTCTTTCCATCCATTCGGCATCGCCGGCATGGCCGCCACAAGCAATATTACAGGAAGTGATGTAGGGCAACAACAAAGCATCAAAAGCAGCACCTTCGCCCATATCACAGTTGATGTCTATTTCGATCGCATGCATCATTCACCCCCTCTAAAATGCTGACAAAATTGTTACTAAAGATAATGAAGAAAGCCATGACATGGATGGTTTTGTGTTGGAATGTTGCTTGACGGCTGGGCTGCTGTTTGCAGTCCGGGGCAAAAAAAAGCCCGCATGAACGACAACAGGCCATTGGCTTTCCGGGCAAATGCGTTAAGGCTGGCAAGTTTGCACCCGGGGCATGAGAAACTCGTGTTAAGTTAAGCATGCTTTAGCCGAGCCAAGCTTTGATCTTTTTTCTATACTTATTTGATAAGTAGTCTATTAGATGCGGATGGGGCCTGTTTTTGCATTGTTCGGGACAAAAATATCGGTAGCTTATACGACACAGTATACCTGACTTAACACTAGAACACCGGTTTTACAAGGATCGGGTTTTCGGTTTCAACCCAACGGGAGGAAAAAAACCGGATGTTGTTTTTTGAGGTAACCGGCAGCCATTTATAAATCATAAAAAAAGACCACCCGAGGGTGGTCCTTCTGTTATCGTAAAAATAATTCTGATCTTTTTCAGCGGCCTCTTTCGTCTTTTACATTCGCAAACTTTTTGAGGGCTTCCAGTGGATAGTACCGTGCGTTTGAAAGCGTTTGGGAAGAGAGGTCATTGCGGACGGTTATCAGTTGTTCCGGTGTAGGCTCAACCGTGTTCATTTCTTTCACCTGAGCAATATAAACAGCGTAATCTCCTTTAAGCGGAATTGTGACGGAACCTGCATTTCCGGCAAATAAGGCTCCTATTACTTCCGGTTCCGAACCTCCGACCCCTTTCACGGCAAACTCTGAAAAACGGATGGCATCTACCTGACGCACCGTTCCCGCTACTGCTGTTGCAGCCTCTGTAAGGCCGTTCATACCGGCCAATTGATGCGTGAACATTTTTGCTTTTTTTTCTTTCCGTACTATTCCTTCCAGTTCAGTCTGAACATCTTCGAAAGGCTGTACCCCCTCTTCGCGTACTTTAGTAAGTGCTGCTACAACAATGCGGTCACTCAATTCCAAAGGGCTGGAAATATCTCCCTCTTTTACATCCTTTGAATATACCCAATCTACCACAGCAACAGAACCGGGGAGGTTGGGAATCTCCTGTTGGTTTATGGCGATCCCTTCGGCTGTTTTTACCTGTAGGTTCCTTTCATTTGCGCCGGCAATAAACCCTTCGATATCATCATATTTGGCAGCCAATACATCCGCTTGGTCATAAATCTGGTTCACGGTTTCATCCAGCGGTTCAATGCGGATATCCACCGCATACATCGGGTATTTCCGGGCGATATTTAAGGCTTCCACCAGAATGAGGTGTACTCCGAACTGTGTTTTCACAATTGGCATTTCACCAACTGAACTGTTAAAGCAAGCTTCCTGAAAGGGTTTCACCATGCGGCCCGGTCCAAAGCTACCCAGATCGCCGCCCTGAGTGGCAGAGGGGCCTTCGGAGTTGATTTTTGCAAGTGCTGCAAAATCAGCACCCGCTTTTACTTGTTTGCGCAAACGTTTGAGTTTTGCTATCGAAGCAGCCGTATCGCCATCTGTTGTTTTCAACAGAATATGACGTGCTTTACATGTGGTATCTGCCTGGCCGGACACTGCCCCAAAATGTTTTACAATGCGGTAGAACTCTCCTGATAAGTAGGGGCCAAATACCTGGCCCGGAACTGCCGTTGCAATGGCAGAATCAATGGCAGGGGTTGCATCGCCCACTTTATAATCGACCGGCACAAAGTTTTTGTTGGCCGAACGTTGAACAATAAACAAAGAATCGTTTTCCGTTTTTTCAAATCCCTCTATTAGGGCTTCCGCATCTTTCATGGCTTCCAACTTGTCGTCTTCGGAAGGGATAAGCGGGTATTCTACGTACTTAATGCTGCGTGATTTGTTTTGTTCAAACATCGGATCATTCAGATGGGCATCGTAGTAGGCCCGCAGATCCGCTTCGGTAAAAGAAACGGTAGAATCGGAAATATCGGTATACTTTTTGGCTACAAAATCGAAGGCCAATTTGTTGTTTTGCCCTTCAAAGTGGTTTTTTACTTCTACTTTGGTAGGGTACATCGCTTTACCAACGAGGGCATAAAACTTTTCAAATTTCCGCTCACGTACCATGTTTTGCTTTTGCAAATTCCAGAAACGCGGGGATTGTTCTTCGAGTGCTGCAATGTTTTGCAATGCCAGGTCTACATCGTAGATCCCTTCCTTGGAAAATCCGTTGCGAAGCGACGGAGAGATGTTATCGCCCGCCAGCATGTCTTCGTATTCGGCTTTTGATACATAGAACCCCGATTCATCGAGGGCATCGCCTAACAACTTATCTTCCACCATGCTTTTCCAAACCTGGTCTGCAAGTGCTTTTTCTTCAACCTGGCTGCCTCTTTCGCGGTAAGCTTCCGATTGCATGTTGAGTTGGTAATTGTATGCTACGGGGTCGATCTCAACTCCGGCAACGGTTCCAATAGCGTTTTGCGACTGTACACCGGCATTGCTGGTGAGCCAATCGCCCACCACGAAAAGCAGAAGTGATCCGCCTACCAATACAAGGAGTAATCCCGACCGTTTTCTAATTTCGCCAATAGCTGCCATATTCCATTATATTTGGGGTGCGAATATACGATTGTCTTTCGATTTTTGAAAGCCCCAAAATAGGGTTTTTATGTGAATAAAGAAGTCGGGAAATCTGTTCGGTGTCAGCGGTCTTCGTTCCGCTCGATCTTCAGGGTTCCGATCCGGCTTTTGCTCACCTCTTCAATGGTGAACAGGTATTCGTTGATCCGAAGTGTATTTCCTGCTTCGGGAATGCGTTCCATCACATGTAAAAGCAAACCGGCAAGGGTGTCGTACTCTTCGCTTTCGGGTAGCTCAAGCCGGTATTTTTCGTTGATGTAGTCGATTTCCAAGCGCCCGGAAAAACGCCAACCGTTTTCATGGATCGCTTGTTCCGTAAGGGCCTCCGTATCGTATTCGTCTTCAATTTCACCAAAAATTTCTTCCATTACATCTTCGATCGTAACGATTCCGGCCGTTCCTCCGAATTCATCCACCACCACCGCTATACTCCGGTTATTCCCGATCAACATTTCGAGGATACGGTTGGCCGACATTGCTTCGGGAACGATGGAAACGGGCAGCAAAATACTTTTGATGGCTTCCGGTTTTTTGAAGAGTTCTATCGAATGTACATACCCTATAAGGTTATCGATCGAGTTGCGGTAAATCAGAATTTTTGACAATCCGGTATCGATGAATCGTTGGCGCAATACCGCTATATCATCTCCCACATCCAGCGCTACAATTTCAGTGCGTGGCACCATGCATTCGCGTGCTTTTATTTTGGAAAATTCCAGAGCATTCTGAAAAATATGGAACTCGTGTTCCAGTTCTTCTTCCCGATGTTCCGCACCGCTTGTTACTTCTTCCACATAGTGTTCCAGGTCTACCCTTCCAAAGCTTACTTGTTCCTCATCCGTATGGACTTTGAATATCCTCAAAAAAAGGTCGGAAAGAAAAATGGTAATGATCATGGGCACCCAGAGGATCACCGAAAAAACAGACAGAGGTATGGCAAAGAGGTGGAGGTAAAAATTCGGGTTGGACCGAAATACTGCTTTTGGAAAAAACTCGGCGATAAAGAGTACCAGTAGGGTAGAGATCAATGTTTCGGTAACCAGAAGGAAGGAGGCACTGGAGTTCAGCGGGATTAAAAGCGGATCCAATAGCCGGGCCATGGAGATGGAGTACACCACAAGGGCTATGTTATTCCCAAGAAGCATGATCGCGATGAAACGGGAAGGGCGACGAAGAAAGCGGGAAAGCAGACGTGCGGTAAAGGCACCCTGCTGTTTCTTCATTTCGATGCGCAATTTATTGGCAGAAATGAAGGCGATCTCCATTCCGGAAAAAAACGCGGAAAAGATCAGTGCTACAAATACGGTAACGGTCAATATATACGCAGAGTCCAACTCCGGAAGAGGCTATTGATATAAAATTAAGAAAAGTTTGTCATTACTTGCTTTTTTCTTCTTGCGTTTTTTGAAAACGCAGGCGCATGGCTCTGCGGATGCCAAAAGCAAACCCGGAAATGGCCGGAAATACCAGGTAAATTTTTCCTTGATCCCATCCTTCGGTATATATGAGGTAACCGGCTAAAACTCCGGAGGCGATGGCCAGAAAGAGCCAGAAAAATTCCATGGCCTTATTAAAATTACTCATTTTGTTGGTGTGTTTCTGCGGTTTCTTTTTTGTTGATCGGAATTTCTCCCTGTACGTGGCGGATACGGTACTTACTAAAGTCTTGTTTTGCTTCGAGGCCCATGCCCCAGATCATGGTCTTTTTCCGGGTAATTTTTACAAATTTATCGGTGTGTACCTGAGCTGTTCTCTGGTTCCAGAATAATTGTTCGGTTTGCAGCAGTTCGCCTCCGTGTCCGTGTAAGCGTACATCATCGTTTACTTCCAGCAAGGTAGTTAATTCTTCAAATCTACCTCTTCTGCCGGTTAGTGTGGCAGATTCTTGCATCAAAGAATCGTAAAAAGTGATCTTTAGGCCATTTGAGGCTTCATACCACTTCTTTTGGTCTCTTTCCCGGAAGTATTGATCCAATTGGGCCGCTTTTAAGCGCACCAGGGTTTTTCCACTGTCATTATAGGTGATCTCCGATCCGTAGGAGGTCATTAATGGCGCTTCCGTATGCACGTTCAGGGCTTTTATATTGCTGGGGTCGTTTTCACAAGAAAAAAGCATTCCGATCGCAAAAAGGGCCGGAATGCTTTTTAAAACAGGGTTTGCATTATGATGTGGTAAAAAGTGCATGTTTAGGGCTCACGGATCTTGGTGGTTTCGTTGACCCAACATTTCACGGTGTAAATATCTTTATCAAGCATGCCATAGTTGAACAACATCTCTTTGGAGGGCCAGCTCTTTTTGTAACTGCCCATCAGGCGGGAGGCAGCACCGGCTATGGAAGGGTCAACCGATTTTGCTTTTTCTGCTTTGTCGTATGCTAACCAGTATACCGTTTTAATTTCAAATTCGTTGCCTCCGCACTTACTGCCGGCAATTGCCTGGGCCATAATAAGAAAAGCTTTTCCGCTGTTTGGGTTTACACCGAGTGCCTTTTTGGCATATTTAAATGCAGCCGGACCGGCATCTGATTTTAAAGAGGTTTGTGCTGCTCCGAGGTAGTACGATTCCAGATCAGGGCTTTCCGGCCCCAGTTCAATGGCTTGTTTGAAGTAGGTCAGGGCAGAAGAATATTTGCCTTTGGCAAAGTCCGTTTTTCCTATGGAGAATGCGGAAGCCGCAGAGGGTTCCTGCTCATGTACTGCTTTTGCGATCTGCGTGTAAAGTACATTTTCGTTGCACTCCCGACGGTTCATGATATTCAATACTTTTTTCTTCAATTCAAAGTCGTCGGGGTTCTTTTCTACTTTTTGGGTGAAAATGCGAACGATGTCTTCACAAACTCCGATCTGTACAAACATTTCATCCAAATTGTTTTTTGCTTTGTTGTATCTCTCAATGGCTTTTTGTCCTTTTTGAGGGTTTTTTGCTTTTTCCGCATACTTGATAGCCGCATGGATCAGATCGGAAACCGTCAGGTACTCTTCGAGAAGGATGGCTTTTTCGATCTCCTTTTTCTTGTATAATTTATAGAGTGTTTGATAATAACCGGAAATGACACCTGCTTCGGTTTTCTCTCCCCTTAGATCCATAGATGCTTTGTACATTTTGTTGGCAGTAGCCAGATCATAAGGGCGGTATCTGAGATGGTCTGTGGCTTTACGGCCAAGAACATACCCTTTCTGGCCAAAGTGCTGCACACGGTTATCGTACACACTCATAAGGGTGTCGATGTAAGCTTCTATCTGTACGGAATCTTTCTTTTTCTTTGCTTCGGCAATTTTATAGCGGTAGATCTTTACTCCATTGAGGTACGCCTTTTTGCTGGCTTTGGGACAAATTTCACAAACCTTTCTCCAACCGGGGAGGGCATCGTCGTAGCTTTTTTGCTTTACAAATTCGATGTACAGAGACAGGTTGTTTACACATGCTACGGAATCTTCCGGGGTCGCACCGTATTTTCCGGTTTGGGCCAACCCGGCCATAGAAACAAACAAGGCCGCCACACATAAGGTCATCGCTTTCATATCGGCTTTTTTTAGTCGTATTTTGGTTTTCTGAACCACTTTCCTATCGGAGAAAGGGCAAAATCAATCTGAATATTTAAGAATTGTTCACGAAGGCCATTCTCTGCCACATTCCCTCTTTCACCAAATTCGATGCCAAAGTTAACCATCGAACTTAATCGGGCCATAGGTATGCCTATTCCCATAGAGAGGCCGTACTCATCCAAAGCATGGCTACCCACATGTACATAGTTGGTAGCATAACGTGCCCCCAGGCGATATTCGCACCGGTTCCAAATTTTTGAATCCGGGCTCAGATTGGGTTCCGGTTTGTATCGCAAACCCACCCGAAATGCCTGGCTGTTCTGCAATAAGTTGGTGGTGGTATCTTCAAATCGTTCTTGGTAATGACTCCAGATTTGTGTTTCATATTGCATCCCGATGGTCCATTGTTTTTTCCACTCCAGCAAAAGGCCATAGGATATTTTTTGTGGCATGTCTACCGATCCGTTCACACTATCGATCCGTTCGAGGGTATCCTTTACCAGATCGATCACTGCCGAATTGTTATGATATGAAACGGCCAACACGTTTTGTTTGGCATTCAATTCGACGGGCAAATTCGAAGTGGCTCCGGCGGAAAAGCGCCAGTTTTTGTTTAAATAACCGGAATAAAACACTCCCATATCGTAAGTAAGACCCCGTACGATCAAAGCGTTTTGGACCCGGGTATTAAAAGCTCCCGACCCGGAAGCAAATATGATCCTGCGGGTTTGATCGACGGATCCGAAAAGGAATGCTGCATTGGCTCCAAATGAAAGACGGGCCGAATCCCGGTTAATGATGCTGAAAGCACCACCGAGATAGGTTTTCCCAAGGCCGCCCTTTCCAAAGTAAGTGTAATTTACTTCGCCCAGATCGGCATTTTCTTCCTTTGTAGCAATATCATAACCAACGGTGCTGTAAGGCACAATGCCAAAAGACATTCCTCCTCTTTTCCCAAGCGGAAGCCCTGCTGCAAAATGGCGAAAATTTACCGTAGTAGTCGTATTGGTGTGGGTTCCGTCATCCAAAATGAGCGATTGGCTGTTTGCTCCTATGTTGAACGAAGGCACATGAAGCATACTGTAAGTAGCCGGATTTTCTATATTCAGGAGGCGAAGATCTGCCATAGCAGTGGTAAGCCCCCCCATACCCATGTGGTGCGAAAATCCCGGCGATTGGATCTCGCCCAACCCATAGCGGGAATAAGGCGATAAATTGGTATGTTGTGCACGTGTACCAGACGCTGCAAAAAGCAGCAAAAGCAGCCAAAGACTACGCTTTTTCATATGCGGTGAGAATTGTATGCAAACCTTTCAGGGTGAATAATGCGTCTGCAAAGATGTGATTTTTTTGTGAAAAACCGGCGATTGGAAAGCGGCCTGCATCTCCTCCTGTTATGACGGTTATAAGTCCGGGATGTTGTGCTCTGTAAGCGTTGATCATACCATTGATTTCATGAAACATTCCGTGGTATACTCCGGCTCTGATCGAAGCGGCAGTGGAAGTGCCGGTGAGGGAAGGAATATCCGCATCCGATATCAACGGCAATTGGTCCGTAAAATTATGCAGGGCCTGAAAACGTATGTTCAAGCCTGGTGAAATTGCCCCGCCCCGATAAACGCCTGCATCATCCACAAGGTCAAATTTGATGCAGGTGCCAACATCCACCGCCAGAGCAATTTGACCCGGAAATTGATGGTTTAGTGCTACGGCATTTGCCAGCCGGTCTTGCCCCAAAGTTTCAGGCGTTTTGTAGGCCAGTTTAATGGGGAGTTGGGTTTGATGCGTAAAACGAACGAACGGGGCTTTCTTCTCCAACCATTCCTCTATTTCCAAAGAATGGCGCACTACACTGGAAAGAATGGAGCCCTGCAACAGATGGCCTGATAAAAAAGACTTCAGAGCCTCTATTCCCAAGGATGGAAAGGTACGCAGATCCACCATTTGATTTCCTTCAAAAAGCGCCAGTTTGGAGGTGGTATTGCCCAAGTCTGCAACCAATTTCACCTTTTTCATCATGGGACAAAGCTACGCATCTCTCAGGTGTCGGCAGAGGAATATTTCCATGAAAGATTTTAAATTATCTAACTTTTCTGTATTGCGTCCGTTTATTTTTTTCTAAATTTGCATCCGCTTAACGATGGTGCGGTAGCTCAGTTGGTAGAGCAATGGACTGAAAATCCATGTGTCGGCGGTTCGATCCCGCCCCACACCACAAGCAAGGTTTAGGCACGAAGTATGTTGTCTTCGAAAAATGAGAAAAGCTCCGATACCGGAGCTTTTCTCATTTTTCAACCTCTTTTGCCGGAAAGTGGGCTTTTCAATGATATTTGATTTTACAGCAATGCTCCGGTAAATCCGTTTTTGTAAGCACCACAGGAATAATTTATAAAAAGCAAAAAAACAGTTGGTGAAACAGGTGTCGGGAGAACGTGCGTTGGTTGGCCTGCCCAAAAAACAGATCATGGGGGCAGAGAAGAAAATTTACGGTGTAATTTGACGATTTGTAAGGGGGCTTTAAATGCGTTTGCCCTGTAATAAAGCCCCTGGTGTTGAGTCAAGCATATTTTAGTCGCACCAAGTTTTGATCTTTTTATCCCGGACTTCTTTGATTTTATACTGATGCTAGTTTAAGGGAAAAATAATCTCTTAGCGACACTAGACTCCTATTTTTCGCATTGTCCGGAACAAAAATACCGGCAACTTATACGATACAGTAGGCCTGACTTAACCCTAGTAGAGGTAATGGTTGTACGGATAACGTACCGCATGAATTTCTTTTACACGTTCATAAAGCAGGTCGCGCAAGGCATCTATATTCTGTTTTTTTGTTGCTGAAATAAAAAGTACCTGCTGTTCTTCTCCCAAACGGCTCATCCAGGTTTGTCGCCATTTTTCGAGGGAGTAGTTCACCTTTGTAATCGGGCTCGGATCGTCTGCTTCCTTTTCTACCGGATGGTAAGCATCAATTTTATTGAACACCAATAACATGGGTTTGTCGGCGGCATCAATTTCGGCCAGGGTATTGCTTACAATGTTGAAGTGGTCTTCGAAATTGGGATGTGAGATATCCACAATATGCATCAACAGATCGGCTTCCCTTACTTCGTCCAACGTTGATTTAAACGATTCTACCAGTTCGTGAGGAAGTTTTCTGATAAACCCTACGGTATCGGTAAGCAAAAACGGAAGGTTTCCCAAAACCACTTTACGAACGGTGGTATCCAAAGTAGCAAACAGTTTGTTTTCTGCAAATACATCCGATTTGCTGAGCAAGGTCATCAATGTGCTTTTGCCAACGTTGGTATATCCTACCAAAGCTACCCGAACCATTTCGCCACGGTTGCCGCGTTGGGTGGTTTTCTGTTTGTCAATTTTCTTCAGTTTTTCTTTCAACAAAGCAATTTTTTGCTGAATGATCCGCCGATCGGTTTCAATTTGAGTTTCTCCCGGTCCGCGCATTCCAATGCCTCCTTTCTGGCGTTCGAGGTGGGTCCATAAACGGGTGAGGCGAGGCAAGAGGTAATTATATTGGGCCAGTTCTACCTGGGTTTTGGCATGTGCGGTACGAGCACGTCTGGCAAAAATATCCAGAATAAGATTGCTCCGGTCGAGGATCTTTACATTGTGATCAGCATGGTCGGGGTCGGGATTAAAGATCCGTTCCACATTTCGCAGTTGTGCCGGCGATAAGTCGTCGTCAAAAATGACCATATCAATGGCATGTTCTTTCACATAATGCAAAACTTCTTCCATCTTACCCGAACCCAAAAAGGTTTTCGGATTCGCAAAGTCCATTTTCTGGGTAAAACGTTTGACCGCTTTTGCACCGGAAGTTTCGGTAAGAAAAGCCAGTTCCTCAAGGTATTCCCGGGTTTGTTCCTGGTTTTGTGTTTTGGTGGTAATGGCGACC
Organism: uncultured Flavobacteriales bacterium; assembly: GCA_938010565.1. Classification (GTDB taxonomy): domain Bacteria; phylum Bacteroidota; class Bacteroidia; order Flavobacteriales_D; family CALLUQ01; genus CALLUQ01. The sequence continues at coordinate 21,097 of CALLUQ010000122.1, read as the reverse complement.
AAAACAGCCGTTTCCTCTTTTGCCTCTGTTATATAATAATCGCCCATGCTTCCGGTTTTGTATCATTTACGCAGGGTTTCAATGTAAGCCGCCACTGCATGTATTTCTTCTTTGGTCATCAGGTTTTTAAATGGAAGCATCCGGCCACGGCCTTTGGCAATGATGGTTCTTGTATTTGCGGAGTTAAGCGTTGAGGTGCTCAGGTCGGAGGCACCCGAAAGCCCCAGTTTACCATCATCGCCATGGCATTGAGTACAAAACCGGGTATAACTGGCTTTGGCATCTATCGGCATCTTCGGGTTGTTTTCCGGCCTGCCAGTGCAAGCCACTACCACTACCAAGGTTGCACAAAAAAGTATACTTCCTGCAACAAAGATGTTCTTTTTCAGAACCATCCTGTTCCCAATCCTCTGAAAGGCCATGGAATCGACAATAAAATGATCAAAGTACCGATCAAATAATAAACAAAGATCAATTTATGCTTGCGGACTCCATCCACGATCTTCTTCATCCGTTTACGCCCCATTGTGATTAAAAAAGTTCCGATCACCATTCCACTGATGTGTTCCACGGCCCAAAAACGGGCAGGCATGGCCATCACTTGTTCCTGGTCGTAAGCCCAGGAAACTTTTGAACCTACAAAAATAAGAATGATCCCGATCAGCATTTGAATGTGAACACCTATCATGGTATACAAAACCAATTTATCATCTGCTTTCTTAAACGCCTTCTTCCCTTTCCATCCGGAAAAGGATCGAATAAGGGTAATGAGCAACAGCAGGATTACAACCCAACGAAGGCCGGAATGGGCCCTGATCCATATTTCTTCCATCTTAACATCGATTAACGAGGGTAAATTTAATCAAAAAGCAAGCGCAAAAGAATTTGCCCGTAGAGAAGAAGAGAAACAGAGAGAATATGATCGTCTAAAAAAGGCTTTCTTGAAGAAAAAGCAAAACCCTTTTGGAAGAAGCTGTTTGCGTGAGCCAAATCAGTTTGCAAATCGGCCAAGATGTATAATTGGCAGCAACACGATTGGCCTAACTTTACCTATGATACCTTGCAGATTAAGGGCTTGCTTTATGATTTTGTAGGGTGGAGTACCGGGCTTTTAGATGTGATTTCAGAAGAATCCAAAAAAGGGGCTATTGTTGAGTTGAGTTAATGGTAGACGAGGCTATCAAAACCTCCGAAATTGAGGATGAATACCTAAGCGGCAAAGAGGTCATGTCATCTATCAAGCTCAATTTGGGATTCAAAACAAACATCGATCATGTGAAGGATAAAAAAGCAGAAGGAGTGCCTGAGTTAATGGTCAGTGTTCGTGATAATTTCAAATTACCACTTTCCGAAAAAATGCTCTTTTCCTGGCATAAGATGCTGATGAAAGGGAGTAAGGGTATCAATATCGGACAATGGAGGCCGCATGCAGAACCGATGCAAGTTGTTTCAGGACCCTATGACAAGGAAAAAGTGCATTTCCAAGCTCCTTCATCCAAGCAAGTACCAAGCGAAATGAAAGCTTTTATAAAATGGTTTAATGAGACGGCTCCAAGCGGGATAAAAGAAACCGAAAAAGCACCTGTGCGCTCGGCAATAGCAGATGTTTACTTCGAGACAATCCATCCTTTTGATGATGGAAACGGTCGTATCGGCAGGGCTATCTCTGAAAAAGCAATTTCCGAAGGAATAGGGCGACCTGCTTTGATAAGTCTCTCAAAAACGATTGAAGCTAAAAAAAATGATTACTACGATGCACTAAAAGAAGTTCAATCCTCCAATGATTTGACAAACGGGATCAATTACTTTGTGAATCTGTTTAGAGGCAAGCTAAGGCACAATTGTTGTACATGCCAAATAAAAAAAGGGCTTCAATTTCTTGAAACCCTTTCTATTACTGGTTGCGGGGGCCGGACTTGAACCGACGACCTTCGGGTTATGAGCCCGACGAGCTACCAACTGCTCCACCCCGCGATGTAGGGTGCAAAGGTATAATTTTCTTTCTTTGCACCAAAACTTATTAAAGAAATGGTGCATAAAGCCGGATTTGTTAACATTATCGGAAGTCCCAACGTAGGAAAATCAACCTTGATGAATGGCTTGGTGGGAGAAAAATTGTCCATCATCACCAGTAAGGCTCAGACCACCAGGCACCGCATCATGGGCATGATGAACGGAGAAGATTTTCAAATCGTTTACTCCGACACACCCGGGATTTTGAACCCTCACTACAAATTGCACGAAAGCATGATGCGTTTTGTGAAAAATGCGTTTAAGGATGCCGACATCCTGCTCTTTGTAACCGATGTCTTCGAAAAAGAGTTTGCCCACAAAGAAATTCTTGACCGCATTCGTGAGGCAAACGTCCCTGTTATCTTACTCATCAATAAAATTGATTTGTCTGATCAGGAAGAAGTAGAAAACCTGGTAAACGCCTGGAAAACGAAACTGCCCGATGCCGAGGTGTTTCCGATGTCGGCTCTGCATCAATTCGGAATTGAAAATGTTTTCCGCCGGATTGTTGACCTCTTGCCGGAATCGCCACCCTTTTTTCCAAAAGATGAACTGACGGATAAACCCATGCGTTTTTTTGTTTCGGAGATCATCCGGGAAAAAATATTTACCAACTATAAAAAGGAAATTCCATACAGTTGCGAAGTAGCCATTGAATCTTATAAAGAAGAAAAGAAGATCATTCGGATCAGGGCAGTTATCTTTGTCGCACGAGAAACCCAAAAAGGCATCATGATCGGTCATCAGGGAGCCCCGCTAAAAAGAGTAGGAACCCAGGCCAGGAAAGACATCGAAGCTTTTGTGGATAAGAAAGTGTTTCTCGAACTGCATGTAAAAGTGGAAAAAAATTGGCGCGATCAGGATAAGAGTCTGCGCCAGTTTGGATATAATAAGAAATAAAATGGCGAATATCGTAGCGATCGTAGGGCGACCCAATGTTGGAAAGTCGACGCTGTTCAATCGCCTCACCGAAAGCAGAGATGCTATTGTGGAGGCCACCAGCGGAGTAACCCGCGACCGGAATTATGGCAAAGTAGAATGGATTGGCCGTGAATTTTCATTGATTGATACAGGAGGGTATGTAAAAGGCAGTGATGATGTATTTGAAGAAGCCATCCGGAGCCAGGTAAAAATGGCCATTGAAGAAGCAAATGTTTTGCTTTTTGTGGTAGATGTTACCGTTGGGATCACCGATTTGGATGAATCCGTGGCCAACATGCTGAGAAAGTGCAATAAGCCGGTTTTTCTGGTTTCAAATAAAGTAGATACCCCCGAACGCGAATACATGTCATCGGAGTTTTACGCTTTTGGTTTGGGAGAGGTTTTTGGCATTTCGGCCATCAACGGCCACGGCACCGGCGAAATGCTGGATGCCGTAGTGGGTGCTTTTCCTGAAGAAAAACCCGAAGAAGAAAATCCAGATCTGCCCCGTTTTGCCATTGTTGGCCGGCCCAACGTAGGCAAGTCTTCCCTGGTAAATGCTTTGCTGGGCGAAAGCCGGCACATTGTGACCTCCATTTCCGGAACTACCCGCGATTCCATTCATACCCGTTACAATTCATATGGTTTCGATTTTATGTTGGTGGATACGGCCGGGATCCGAAAAAAAAGCAAAGTACACGAAGATATTGAGTTCTATTCTGTAGTACGCTCCATTCGTGCCATTGAAAGTTCTGATGTTTGTTTGCTTTTGTTGGATGCCGAAAACGGAATTGAAAAGCAGGACCTGGCCATCATGTCGATGGTCGTGCAAAACAGCAAAGGAGTAGTGCTGCTGGTCAACAAATGGGATAAGATCGAAAAAGATACCCACACCACCAAAGCATTTGAACAACGGATCAAACAGGCCATTTCCCCCTTTGCGGATGTGCCGATCATCTTCACCTCAGCCCTTACCCGTCAACGGGTCCACAAAGCATTGGAAACCGCTGTGGAGGTATTCAAAAACCGGACACAACGAATCCCGACCGCCAAACTGAACGAATGCATGCTGGAAGTAATTGATGAAAACCCGCCTCCATCTGTAAAAGGCAAATACATCCGCATAAAATTTGTAACACAGTTGCCCACCCATGCTCCGGCTTTTGCTTTTTTCTGTAATCTCCCCCAATACCTTCGGGAAGATTACCGGCGTTTTCTGGAAAATCAACTCCGGAAACATTACCACTTTTCAGGAGTACCCATTAAAATATTTTTCCGCAAGAAGTAGTGAGTGGGTTGTGAGTTATGGGTTGTGAGCTTGGAATTACAAGGGTATAAAATTCATCACTCGTAATTCGTAAATAGGAGATCCGAAAATGTTACCGGTAAAAAGAACAACATGCCCCTATCATCCAGCTTCCGAAAGCCGGCAACCAACCCTTAAAGAAAAAAAGAAAACAGAAAAATGGCTTACAGCCCCATCGATGCTTTGATCCGGTCGATGTAATCCAGCTTTTCCCAAGTAAAGGTTTCAACGTCCCGGGCAACTTTTTGCCCGTTGTTCTCAAAGGTAACCGTTTTCCTTTCCGAATGGCGGCCCATGTGTCCGTAAGCAGCTGTTTCGGAATAGATTGGGGTTTTGAGTTTCAGGCGCTCAATAATTGCAGCCGGACGCATGTCAAAAACCTCAGCAACCCGGTCGGCAATTTCGCCATCGCTCAGGCTCACCTTCGAAGTGCCATAGGTATTAATAAAAATGTTCATCGGATCGGCTACTCCAATGGCGTAAGCCACCTGCACCAAAACCTCTTCGGCAATACCGGCCGCTACCAGGTTTTTTGCAATATGGCGGGTGGCATATGCTGCAGAACGGTCTACTTTGGAAGGGTCTTTACCCGAAAAAGCACCACCGCCATGAGCCCCTTTGCCTCCGTAAGTATCGACAATAATTTTTCGACCTGTTAACCCGGTGTCGCCGTGTGGTCCGCCAATTACGAATTTACCGGTTGGATTTACATGAAATACAATATCATCGCCAAAAAGGGCCTGAATTTCGGGTGCCAGTTGCGCTTTTACACGAGGAAGCAGAATATTGATCACATCTTTGCGGATGGTTTGAAGCATGGTAGCCTCTTCGGCAAAATCATCGTGTTGCGTTGAAAGAACAATCGCAGTAATTTTTTCAGGCTTGTTGTTGTCGTTGTAGCGAATGGTGACCTGGCTTTTCGAATCCGGACGGAGGTAAGTCATCTCTTCGCCTTTTCTGCGAATGTTGGCCAATTCGCGCAACAAACGGTGCGAAAGGTCGAGGGCCAATGGCATATATGTTTCGGTTTCGCTGGTGGCATAGCCAAACATCATTCCCTGATCGCCTGCCCCTTGTTCCTTGTGCAAGCCGGTATCTGCCTCCACGCCCTGACGGATATCGGCAGATTGTTCGTGGATGGCGGAAATAACTCCGCACGAATCAGCATCAAACTGATACTCGGAACGGTTGTAACCAATTTTTTTGATCACATCCCGGGCAATTTTTTGCACATCGAGGCTGACCGTTGATTTTACTTCTCCGCTGAGTACCGTAAGCCCCGTGGTAACCAGCGTTTCACAAGCCACTTTTGAATTCGGATCAAAAGCCAGAAAATGATCGATCAATGCATCTGAGATCTGATCCGCAACCTTATCGGGATGCCCTTCTGAAACGGACTCTGATGTGAAGTAATAAGCCATGCTTAGACGTGTTTGGATTTGGGGTGCTAAAATAGCTATTTTAGCATAAACAATGCTCTTGGTTCAGGGGGTTTTCGGTAAATAAGGCCGGAAATGAGGTAGTACGCAGTATTCAGCCTTTTTTTCCCGTCAGCTCTTTAAAAGCGTCTTCAAGGCTTTTTTCTTCCTTCTGGAGGGTGAGTACCTGAAGGTTCCGGTCTACGGCAAATTGAAAAATAATGCCCCGAATGTCTTCCTTTCCCGTTGCCTGTATCCTCCAAAAATTACCTTTTATATTTTCGGCATCACGGATGCCCTTTAGTGGGGTGAGTTGGTTGCGGGCAACCGTTTTATCAAACTCCACCACCACTACATTACCGGTGCCGGTTTCGGCTTTTTTGCGTACTACGCCGGTTTTGTCGTTGGCAACAATGCGCCCCCGGTTGATGATGATGATCCGTTCACACATGGCCTCCACTTCCTGCATAATGTGTGTGGAAAGCATCACGGTTTTTTCGGTACCGATCATTTTAATCAGCTGTCGGATGTCTTCCAGCTGATTCGGGTCAAGGCCACTGGTTGGTTCATCGAGAATAAGTACTTTGGGTGAATGGATCATCGCCTGGGCCAGGCCTACCCGTTGGCGGTACCCTTTTGAAAGGGCTCCGATCTTTTTGTTCTGTTCCGGACCCAAGCCAACCATTCCGATCATTTCACTGACCCTTTTCCAGGGCGACCTGATCCGATGGATCCCCGCAATAAACTCAAGGTATTCTTTCACGTACATTTCCAGGTACAAAGGATTGTGCTCAGGCAAATAGCCCACTTCTTTGCGAACGTGGATCGAATCCAGCATTACATTATACCCGCACACTTCAACAATGCCTTTACTGGGAGGAATAAAGCAGGAAATGATTTTCATCATCGTAGATTTTCCGGCACCATTAGGCCCAAGAAAACCAACGATCTCACCCGTTTTAATTTCAAGTGAAACATCGTCGAGTGCAGGTTGCTCGCCGTAAAATTTGCTGATATTTTTAACTGAAACAGACATGGATCCCGTTAAGACAGAATGCGGGCAAAGGTACAAAATTACAACCATCCTGTAAAAGATCCGACGGATTGGCCTGGCCGCTTTTTTCGAAAAGCATAACACAATTCGTCTGGTAAATACAACCGACTGTCAAATGGTCGGAACCTTTTCAATAAATTTGCCTCTTAATGACAGAAGATATAGCACAGGGCATCGTAATGCGTTCCACAGGAAGTTGGTACCAGGTACGCCTCGGCGATGGCACCATCAAAGAATGCCGCATCAAGGGAAAATTCCGGATGGAAGATATGCGTACCACCAACCCGGTTGCCGTTGGCGATCAGGTAAAAATTGAAGAAGCAACGGATGGCACCGGCATTATCCGGGAAATCGGAAAACGACGCAATCATATCATTCGCAAATCGGTCAACCTTTCCAGGCAAACCCACATCATTGCAGCCAACATCGATCGGGCTTACCTTATAGTAACGTTGGCTGCGCCGCCTACTTCCACGGGTTTTATCGATCGTTTTCTGGTAACTGCCGAAGCGTATCACATCCCGGTAACGGTTGTATTTAACAAAACGGATATTTATAACGAAAAAGACCGGGCTTATCTGGAAGAGTTGGAAACGATTTATACCAACATTGGCTATGAATGCATGCGCATTTCCGCTTTGAACGAAGAAGATGTAAAACACTTCCGGAACAAACTTACCCATCGGGTAAATTTACTTTCCGGGCATAGCGGTGTAGGAAAATCAACTCTCATTAACGGGGTAGAGCCGGGTCTGAAACTCAAAACCGGCAACGTAAGCAATTATCACGGGAAAGGGCGGCACACGACTACTTTTGCAGAAATGTTCCCTTTGTCGCACGGCGGATTTATTATTGACACTCCCGGCATTAAAGGCTTTGGCATTGTGGAGTTGGCCAAAGACGAACTGGCGCGCTATTTTCCTGAAATGTACGATCGGCTGCCCGATTGTAAATTCAACAACTGCGCACACATCGAAGAGCCAAAATGTGCCGTAAAAAATGCCGTGAAAGCGGGCGAAATTTCAGCATCGCGATACAAAAACTACCTTGCCATGTACCATACCGATGAAAACGAAAATTATCGTTGAGAGCATCGTTTGTATTTGAACATCAGGATTAAACTTTTATGCGGGCAGTTATACAAAGAGTAAGTGAAGCTTCGGTTACCATTGCCGGTTCTGTGAAAAGTAAAATCGGAATCGGGTTTTTGATTTTACTGGGAATAGAAGAGGAAGATGAGCAGGAAGACATTGCCTGGTTGAGCAACAAGATCTCACGGATGCGGGTTTTTAGCGATGCAAAAGGAAAAATGAACCTTTCTATTGCCGAAGTAAATGGCGAAGCGTTGGTGGTGAGCCAGTTTACTTTGCATGCCAGCATAAAAAAAGGAAACCGCCCGGGGTATTCCAAAGCAGCCCGGCCGGAAATAGCAGTTCCCCTTTATGAAGCCTTTGTAAAGCAACTGGAAGCAGACCTGGGAAAACCCGTAAGCACCGGAATTTTTGGCGCGGATATGAAAGTGCAATTGCTCAACGATGGCCCCGTAACCCTTTGCATCGATACCAAAAACAAAGAATGAACACATGACCATAGAAGAAGCGCAAAAAACCGTTGATGAATGGGTACGGACCATTGGTGTCCGTTATTTCAACGAATTGACCAATATGGCCATATTGGCTGAAGAAGTGGGAGAAGTGGCCCGCATCATTGCCCGGCGTTACGGCGAACAATCGGAAAAAGAATCGGACCGTAATAAAGATCTGGGAGAAGAAATGGCCGATGTACTTTTTGTGCTGATCTGCCTGGCCAACCAAACGGGCGTAGATTTAACGGAAGCTTTAAAAAACAACCTCGAAAAGAAAACACAACGGGACAAGGAGCGGCACAAAAACAATAAAAAATTGGCTTGAATTGCCCGTTGTACGCAGGCTGCCGGATGGCATTCCGGTTTGGTGCAGGAAAGGGGGCAGGTTTCTTTTTGTAGCATAAAAGAACGCACAAGGGAGAAAACGCATGCGCAACGCTTTTATGAATGGCTTATAATGGGTTTATAATGGCTTTGATTCGTATTGCTGCCGTTCAGAGCATGCTATTTCCAAAGCAAAAAAACGATCCGTTTTAGCTGTTAGCGGAACAAAAAAAAGCCGTACCGATATTCGGAACAGCTTTTTTAATCTGTTTAAGACAACGAGTGGGGAATTTATTCCGCCAATACGATCACTTTGTTCTTCAGTACTTCGATCACACCTCCGTTGATGTCGAAGTGTGTGGTTTTGTTATCGGTTCCGGTTACTTTTACGGCACCTTTCTTCAGAGCCGAGATCAAAGGCGCGTGATGATCAAGGATGCCGAAAGAACCGTCCATACCGGGCAGTTGAACGGCTTTTACTTCACCGCTAAAAATGTTTTGATCCGGAGTAATGATTTCCAATTGCATGCGTCGGAGTATGGTTCGGATTAATTCGCTTCAGCAAGCATTTTCTTGCCTGTTTCAATCACTTCTTCGATGTTGCCTTTTAAGTTAAAAGCAGCTTCGGGATATTCATCTACTTCACCGTTAAGGATCATTTTAAACCCTTTAATGGTATCTTCAATGCTTACCAGAACACCCGGAATACCGGTAAATTGTTCTGCAACATGGAAAGGCTGGGAAAGGAAGCGGGCCACACGACGGGCACGGTGTACCACCCTTTTATCTTCTTCGGATAATTCGTCCATACCCAGGATCGCAATGATGTCCTGAAGTTCTTTGTAGCGCTGAAGGATCTCTTTTATTGCCTGAGCCGTGTCGTAATGTTCTTTTCCAACAATATCTTCCGTAAGAATACGGGAAGTGGAATCCAATGGATCTACCGCTGGGTAGATGCCCAGTTCGGCAATTTTACGGGACAATACAGTGGTGGCATCCAGGTGAGCAAAAGTAGTGGCCGGCGCCGGATCGGTAAGGTCATCCGCAGGTACGTAAACCGCCTGTACGGAAGTAATGGAGCCCCGTTTGGTAGAAGTAATACGCTCCTGCATAACTCCCATTTCAGAAGCCAACGTTGGCTGGTAACCTACGGCTGATGGCATACGGCCAAGCAGGGCAGATACCTCGGAACCGGCCTGAGTAAAACGGAAAATGTTATCGATAAAGAAAAGAATATCACGTCCGCTTGCATTGCCTTCCTCATTGCTGTCGCCATCGCGGAAGTATTCTGCAAGTGTTAAACCGGAAAGGGCAACACGGGCACGTGCTCCGGGAGGCTCATTCATCTGTCCGAATACCAACGCAGCCTGCGACTTGGAAAGTTCTTTCATATCTACTTTAGAAAGATCCCATCCGCCGGCTTCCATTGATTCTTCGAAAGCCTTACCGTATTTGATCACACCGGATTCTATCATTTCGCGGAGCAGGTCATTCCCTTCCCGGGTACGTTCCCCTACACCCGCAAAAACCGAAAGTCCTTCGTATCCTTTTGCAATGTTGTTGATCAATTCCATGATCAAAACCGTTTTGCCAACACCGGCACCGCCAAAAAGGCCGATCTTTCCTCCTTTGGAGTATGGTTCGATCAGATCAATGACTTTGATTCCTGTAAAAAGTACATCGGTAGAAGTGGAAAGGTCTTCGAATTTTGGTGCTTCGCGATGGATCGGGGATCCGTTCTCATTGCTTACTTCACCAATGCCATCAATGGCTTGTCCAACTACATTAAAAAGGCGTCCCTTTACTTTTTCACCCGTTGGCATTTCAATGGGTGTACCGGTTGCTTTTACTTTCATTCCGCGGCGCAAGCCATCGGTAGAGTCCATTGCCACGGTACGTACGGTATCTTCACCAACATGATTTTGCGTTTCAAGAATCAGGATTCCGTTGTCGGTGGTTACTTCGAGCGAATCCATGATGTTAGGCAATTCAATGCTTTCACCAAAACTCACATCTACTACCGGCCCAATTACCTGTGTAATCTTTCCAATGTTTTCAGACATTTGCTTGATCTTTAAATTTAATATTTCAGGTCCCCGAAAATCGCTGCAAAAATACTATTTTTTTAATCTTATCTGCAACAACCCGTGTTGATAATTTTATTTTCCTAATTTTGAACCTTGATGGCTCAAGGGACTTCAAAACAGACCAAAACCCTTATAAACACTTGCCTCTGGATGTTTGTTGAACTCGATCAGAGAAATCAAAAGTGAAAATTTATACCAGCTTCGAAGATTACAAGAGGGTTCAAAACCCAATTGCCACCATAGGAACTTTTGATGGAGTACACGTAGGGCACCAAAAAATCATCAACCGGCTTAAAGAAATTGCTCGGGAGGAAAACGGAGAGGTGGTATTGCTTACTTTTCATCCGCATCCGCGGATGGTTTTGCAACCCGCAGCTGATCTGCACCTCATTAATTCTCAGAGAGAAAAAATCGAATTTCTCGAAAAAGCAGGGATCGAACACCTGATCATTTATCCCTTTACAAAAGCGTTTTCCCGCTTAACGGCAGTGGAGTATGTGCGTGATATTTTGGTCAATCAGATGAAGATAAAGCGGCTTGTGATCGGGTACGACCATCAGTTTGGCAGAAACAGAGAAGGCAATTTTGAGCATTTGCTGGAGTTGGCTCAACTTTATGGTTTTGAAGTGGAAGAAATTCCTGCTCAGATGATCAATGATGTGAACGTAAGTTCAACCAAAATCAGAAAAGCCCTGGATATCGGCGATCTGGATACCGTAAAAAACGCTCTCAATCGTCCGTTTACACTTACCGGCACCGTTGTTCCCGGAAATAAAAAGGGGAGGTTAATTGGTTTTCCTACGGCGAACATACAAATAGAGGAAGCCACCAAGATCATTCCGTCGGATGGCGTTTATGCCGTGCGGGTGCAATGGAATGGTCGTACCTTTAAAGGAATGCTCAACATAGGGGTAAAGCCTACCGTTAGTGAAAATGGGAAACGCAGCATAGAAGTACATATTTTTGATTTTGACGAAGAAATTTACGACCGGAAACTGACTCTTGAATTGGTGCGGCGCATCCGCAACGAAAAACAGTTTGACAGTTTGGAGGCGCTCCGGTCGAAATTGCATGAAGATAAGATCGAAACCCTTCGTATTTTTGAAACCTGTTAAGAAAACACATCGGTTATTGCTGCCGGTTTTGCTGGCTGTGGCGATGTTGCCCGCACGGGCACAACTGCTGGATCCTGTTGCCCTGGATACCGTAAAAATTTTCAGAAGCCTGGAGTTAGCTCTCGAACACCCGGATCAGGTATATAAGCTTGAACTCACCCGGCAAAAGTATACCCGATTTCCTCCGGAGATCCTGAAATTCAGGAACCTTAATTCGCTCGATCTGAGCAAGAATAAGATCAAATTTATTCCGCCCGAGATCAATCGGCTCAAATGCCTTCAGGAACTCAACCTGAGCCGGAACAAACTCACACAATGGCAAATCGGGATCTGCGAATTGAAGCATTTGCGCGAACTCAATCTGAGCCGGAATTTCATCGGAGCGATCCCTCCTCAAATTGAACAACTCACCGAATTGCGCCGCCTCGACCTCTGGAGCAATGAACTTTCGGTTTTTCCGCCGGAATTAAAAAAACTGACCCAATTGGTTTGGATGGATCTCAGAGTGATCATGACCAATAAAGAGACCCAGGACCGCATACGGAGCTATGTGCCCAACGCCAGGGTTTATTTCGACCCGCCTTGCGCCTGTAATTTTTAAGGTTTTTCATGGTTGTGAGCCCCCGGGCCTTACTCACTCATTCAGATCCCAATTATAATCCAAAGGTGTGATTTTTGCATCTTCATCCAATTTTACGATAGCGTATGCATTGATAAAATCGATCAGGTTGCCCTTTTGGGTAAAATCTCCCTTGAACCAGCTGAAAATTTTTGAAAGCTGTGCTTCTTTAGAGGAGTAAATGGTGTTTTTTGCTTTGTTGTTGATGAAAAAAAACGCCTGATCATCCAATTGTACATTCAGCTTGTCGGCCATATAGGCTTCGTTGCGAAGCCGCGGACAAGAAAAAGAAGCACAATTTAAGGCAAAGTGTACCCGGGGTTCTTTCCAAATTTTGCGTAATATTCCATGCTCTATGTCATCGAGGCTATACACTTGATGGCCCAGCTTAATCCATTTTTTCGCCCATGGCGTATTGATTTTATACACTTTGCCTCCAAGCGCTCTGATCGACTTTACAGGGTAGTTGTCTACAATCAGTTTCACGGTAAAAGCATTGTAAGCATTGATCCAGTAAGCTTGCTTTTCATCTTTTTTCCAATGGTTTTCCGGAGGGTTGGCGGCCAGCAGATCAAGGTACCTCCGAAGTTCCGCTTTGTTTTGGATGAAACCGGTGTAATTCACCTTGCCATCCGTAGTTACATGTTTTTGCAACAATTGGTCCCAAATTTTGTGTGAAGGAGCCTGCCTGGCAAGGGTAGGAGCAAGAGTAGGAACGAGGGTAAGCAAAAGAAGAATATTTTTCATGATTCGCATAAACAAAACCCCACCCGGGGTATCCATAACACTTCTTCCGAAAGGTACGCCATTGCCACTTAAAATGCACCGGGCCTTCCAGAGCGCTGCATACCGGTGAACGTACATTCGGGTTGTACATGGAATGAATCATCGAACTGATCGGAAAGATCAGACCCTCATGGAAGCCTGTGGTTTTATTCGCCGTGCCCGGAAAACAGCGTGTTTTTGACCCCTCTTTAAGGAAGCACCCGGACGGGCTCGCAAATATGAAAAAAACAGCTACCTTCGTGTGTAGTTGACAGATATTACAGCATTCGTACGGTTCGCTTTCGGGGCATCGCCTCAACGGATCTTCGAATGCTTATTGTCGTATGATCCATCATCCAAAGCATACTTTTACTATGAGTTTTCCCTTAACAGGTGTTCAGCAAATTGGAGTGGGAGTTTCCAATGCGGAAGAAGCATTTGATTGGTACTGTCGGAACCTCAATATGGATGTTCCCGTATTTGACGACGCAGCCGAAGCTCCTTTGATGACGCGTTATACCGGTGGCCAGGTACACAAACGCAGGGCCATTATGGCCATCAATATGCAAGGAGGCGGTGGTTTCGAGATCTGGCAATACACAAGCCGCAAACCCAAGCCCGCCCCATTTGCGATCAAAGCAGGAGATCATGGCATTTTTGCCGGCATCATCAAAAGCCGCGATATCGATGCTTCATACAAAGAACTGTTGTCGAAAGGCTTGGTTGTAGGAGGCAAATTACACACAGATCCAAAAGGGGAAAAACACTTCTTTGTGAAAGATCCTTATGGCAATTTTTTCCATGTACTTCCTTGCGATGAGTGGTTCAGGCAAAAAAATAAATTTGGTTTCAACGGTGGAGTGGCGGGGGCCATTATTGGCGTAAGCGATATCAACAAAGCCCTTGTGCTGTATTCCGATATTTTGGGGTATGATGAAGTGGTTTTTGATGAAACGGATGTTTTCGAAGACCTCGCCGATCTACCCGGTGGACACCAAACCATGCGCCGCGTTTTGTTAAAAAGTTCCACGAAACGAAAAGGGCCGTTCAGCCGCTTTTTCTCTCCCGGATATATGGAGTTATGGCAAGTCACAAAAGGCAACCCCAATGTAATTTTAAAAGACCGTTATTGGGGCGATCTCGGATTCATTCACCTGTGTTTTGATGTTACGGATATGAAAGCGCTTCAGGCCATGCTCGAAGCAAAAGGCTTTTCTTTCACCGTAGATTCTGCCAATAGTTTTGATATGGGAGAAGCAGCCGGCCGTTTCACCTATACGGAGGATGCCGATGGCACATTGATCGAATTTGTAGAAACACACAAAGTACCCATCATTAAGAAATTGGGCTGGTATGTTCATCTTCAAAAACGAGATCCCGAAAAACCCCTGCCCGACTTTATGATGAAAGCCATAGGGATGAGCCGTGTAAAACATTGAGCAACGCTAAAAAGTTCTCCGTTTTTATTACCTTGAGGGGCGCAGGCATTACCGTATTTATTGTCCTTATTTAAACCTGACTGCTAATATGGAAGAACGAATTCGTTTTGTTCAGGAAGAGCTCAGATCGCGCGATCGCTTTAGTGGAGAAATTACAGGAGTGATCAATAATACATTGCGCCGGGCGCTGAAAACCGTTATTGGCTTGCCGCACGACTGGTCGAGCAGGAAAAAAGTACACGGTGTGATCCAATTGCTGGGCAACGCACAGGGCCTTGAATTGGATGTGGACGGACTGTGGGGCCCGCAAACTTCCAGCGCACTTGATTTTCTCCGGGAAAAAAGGATCAACTCCGAACTCTCTGCCGATTGGCGCGATGAAAAAGAAGCCTCCGAATCGCCTGTAATAACACCAAAACCAAAGGTCATTTTCAACGAATGGCCAAGAGAATCCGAAAAAGAACTCATCAAACACTATGGTAAAATAGGAGAAAACCAAACCCGCCTTCAGTTTCCTTACCCACATGTACTCTCTTACGATACGAGCAAAAAAGTAAAGAGCACCCGATGTCACGAAAAAGTGCATAACAGCATTGAGCGCATCATGAATCGGGTACTCGACCATTATGGTTTGGAAAAAATAGAGGCCCTCCGGCTCAATCACTTCGGAGGTTGTTTGAATGTGAGAAAAATAAGAGGAGGAGACCGATATTCTACCCACAGTTGGGGGATTGCCCTCGATTTTGATACCCAAAACAACCGATTACGTTGGGGAAAAGACCGTGCAACCCTAGCCAGGCCGGAATACAACATGTGGTGGAAATTTTGGGAAGAAGAAGGTTGGATCAGTATAGGCCGCCTCAGAAATTACGACTGGATGCACGTGCAGGCTGCATGCCGGTAAACCGTTCAACGGGTTAAAACTGCCCCGGGGGGATTTTCAGGAGAAGCTTTGTAATGCCCGGAAAAACAGGGCCAGATTAAAATACGGCCCGGGCAATCTTGCTCACCGATCCGGATTTGCCCATGGTATAGAAATGCAAACAAGGTACTTGCCTGTCGATCAATTCTCTGGCCTGGCGAATGGCCCATTCCACCCCCACTTCCCGCACCTCTGCATTGGAGGTACAGTTCATCAGCATATCGGCTAGTTCTTCGGGGAGATCAACATGAAAAAACTTGGGAAGAAATGTGATATGCCGCATAGTGGTAATGGGTTTCAGACCCGGAATGATGGGTACATCAATGCCTGTGGCACGGCAGGCATCTACGAATTCAAAATACTTTTTGTTATCGAAAAACATTTGTGTAACGATGTATTCTGCACCCGCATCAATTTTATTTTTGAGGTATTTCAGATCCTGTTTGAGGTTCATGGCTTCAAAATGCTTCTCCGGGTAACCGGCCACTCCGATGCAGAAATCGGACTTTTGTCCGTTCTGAATTTCATCGTCAAAAAACCGGCCTTTGTTTAATCCGCCAATTTGAGCCACCAATTCCACTGCATAGCTATGGCCACCATCGGTGGGTTGAAAGTGGGGTTCGGTTTTAATGGGATCTCCGCGGAGTGCCAGCACATTATCAATGCCCAAAAACTGCAGATCAATGAGGGCATTTTCCGTTTCTTCTCTGTTGAAACCTCCGCAGATCAGATGAGGCACAGTATCGATCTTGTACTTGTGCATAATGGCCGTACAGATCCCTACTGTGCCCGGCCGTTTTCGGATCGCAATCTTTTCGAGGTAGCCTTTTTCGCGTTTTTTATAGACGTATTCCTGGCGGTGGTAGGTTACATTCACAAAGCGGGGGTTGAACTCCAGCAAAGGGTCGATGCTATCGTAGATCGAATGAATGCTTTTGCCTTTAAGCGGAGGTAAAATTTCGAAACTGAAAAGGGTGGTTTTTGCTTCGTTGATATGATCGATAACCTTCATGTTAGGTGTATTTACAAATTGGGAAGCGTAAATATACGATCTCAGCAAATGATATCGTAGTTTTGTGGGTTGACCTCCCCCAAGATGGGGCAAATGGACGTATCGATGAAGAACATCCGTAATTTCTGTATCATTGCTCATATTGATCACGGCAAAAGTACGTTGGCCGACCGGCTCCTTCAAACGACCGGTACTGTTTCCGATCGGGATCTACAGGAGCAGACCCTCGATAATATGGACCTGGAAAGGGAACGTGGGATAACCATTAAGAGCCATGCGATACAAATGAATTATACCCTCAATGGCGAAGCCTATACCCTGAACCTGATCGATACGCCCGGCCACGTTGATTTTTCGTATGAGGTATCGCGTTCTATTGCAGCGTGTGAAGGGGCTCTGCTCATTGTTGATGCCTCGCAGGGCATTGAGGCACAAACCATTTCAAACCTTTACCTGGCCATTGAACATGACCTGGAAATTATTCCGGTATTAAATAAAATGGATCTGCCGGGTGCGATGCCCGAAGAAGTAACGGACCAGATCATTGATCTGATCGGATGCAATGCCGCAGATGTGATCCCTGCTTCCGGTAAAACGGGGTTGGGGGTAGATACGATCCTGGAACACATTGTGAACCGGGTCCCTGCTCCGAAAGGCAACCCCGATGCTCCTTTGCAGGCCATGATCTTCGATTCCGTTTTTAACTCTTTTCGGGGCATTATTGCCTACTTCCGGGTACTGAATGGGCAGATCCAAAAGGGCGATCGGGTTAAATTTGTGAACACCAGCAAGGAATACGACGCCGATGAAATTGGTGTATTGCGCTTGGAAATGGATCCGCAACCCATCCTTAAAACGGGAGATGTAGGATACATCATAAGCGGCATTAAAACAGCCAGTGAGGTAAAAGTAGGCGATACAATTACCCATACGGCCCGGCCGTGTAAAGAGGCAGTAATGGGGTTTGAAGATGTAAAGCCGATGGTTTTCGCAGGTATTTATCCTGTGGATACCGATGATTACGAAGAGCTTCGCTCCTCAATGGAAAAACTACAGCTTAACGATGCTTCTCTGGTTTTTGAACCGGAAAGCTCCGTTGCGCTTGGTTTCGGTTTCCGGTGTGGCTTTTTGGGCATGTTGCACATGGAGATCATTCAGGAACGGCTGGAACGTGAGTTTAATATGACGGTGATTACCACCGTTCCTAATGTAAGTTATATTGCCTACACGAAAAAAGGGGAAAAGCAGGATATTCACAATCCAAGCGATCTTCCTGACCCCGGAAAACTGGAGTATGTGGAAGAGCCTTTTATTAAGGCTTCCATCATCACAAAATCGGAATATGTGGGGGCGATCATGAGGCTTTGCATAGATAAACGCGGAGACCTGAAAAACCAGGTTTACCTGACTACCGATCGTGTAGAGCTGACTTTTGAAATGCCGCTGGGCGAGGTTGTGTTTGATTTTTACGATAAACTGAAAACCATTTCGAGGGGTTATGCTTCTTTTGATTATCATCCGGTAGGTTTTAAACGTTCCGATCTGATTAAACTTGATATGCTTTTAAACGGCGATCAGGTGGATGCGCTTTCTGCTTTGATCCATCGCAACAATGCCTATGAATTGGGGAAAAAGATCTGCATGAAATTGAAGGAGCTGATCCCAAGACAACAATTCGAGATTGCCATTCAGGCCGCTATCGGGGCAAAAGTTGTTGCACGCGAAACCGTAAAGGCGGTTCGGAAAGATGTTACGGCCAAATGCTATGGCGGTGATATTTCGCGAAAGCGAAAACTGCTTGAGAAACAAAAAGCAGGTAAAAAGCGAATGCGCCAGGTTGGAAATGTGGAAATTCCGCAACAGGCCTTTCTGGCGGTGCTTAAGCTGGATTGATCCCTTTTTGGTTACGCGCTACACCGTGCTCATTTTCCTTTTTCCATTCGTTTAGGCGTGTCCTTAGTTGTGCCTGAAGGGTTTTGTTGAAACGGCCTTTGCGGTAAACGTTTTGTTCTGTTCTGAGGTTTTTTCGCAGCTGCATCTGGATGGCTTCCGGCAAGGCATGAAATTCCGAACAGGTATGGCTACAACAACCGGTGTATTCTTGGGCACATTTTTCACATTGAATGAATAACAAATGGCAGGCCTGGTTGGCACAGTTGGTGTGCAAATCGGCTGGTTCTCCGCACTGGTGGCATTTGCCGATTATATCGTCGGAAATGGCTTCGCTCATGCGGCGATCAAAAACAAAGTTTTTTCCGATAAATTTGTTGTTGAGGTGCTTTTCCCGGACTTGCCGGGTGTATTCTATGATGCCTCCTTCCAGTTGGTGTACATTTGGAAAGCCTTGGTGTTTGAACCACGCACTTGCTTTCTCACAACGAATACCGCCGGTACAATACATCACAATGTTTTTGTCTTCATTGCCTTTCAGCAAATCGTGCACCAAAGGAAGTTCTTCCCGGAAAGTATCCGCATCAGGGGTAATTGCTCCTTTAAAATGGCCTACTTCACTTTCATAATGATTGCGCATATCCACCAGAATGGTATCCGGGTTGTCGGTGAGTGTATTGAACGCTTCGGCATCTAGATGAGTTCCTGTTTGGGTTACATCAAAAGTGGCATCGTCTAACCCGTCGGCCACAATTTTTTTGCGAACTTTGATATTGAGCTTAATGAAGGATCTGCCATTGTCTTCAATGGCAATGTTTAGCCGGGCCCCTTTTAAAAAAGGAATGCCATTCATTATTTCTCTAAACCGGCCAAAGCCATCGGAAGGAACGCTGATCTGGCCATTGATGCCTTCGTTTGCAACATAAATGCGCCCCAACACGCCTGCTTCCGATAAAGTGAGGAAAAACTGATCCCGAAAGGCATCAGGGTCTTCAATCCGGGCGTATTGATAAAAAGACAGCGTAATGCGATCCACTCCGCTTTTCTCTAGCTGTTCGAGCAGCGTTTCTTTATCCAGCTTATTGTACAGTTGCATGCGATACAATTGGGGGTAAACCTGAGGCAAAAGTAGGGGTTTTTCCTTACACACCGGAGAAGTTTATGATACAACAAGATCGTGCCGGTGGTTTACTTTCCGAACTTTTGCCATCCGCCGGGTATCAAAGCGGATGAGCTCGGGGCCGGCCATGCTCCACTGGTAACCTTTGCTGCCCGATGACCACTTTTGCCGCACCGGTACTTTTTGTGCTGCTACGGTATTGAAATGGAATCCTTCTTTTCGTAACCCCTTTAGTACAGGGCAAAAAAACAATTCCTTGAAAATCAGAGAGTTTATTGTTGAAAAAGGTTGTAAAAAGCATTGGTTTTTGTGGGTGCCCATAAGGAAATAACTTGGTTTTGATCATGGGTTTGCAGGTGGGTTTGCAGGTGGGTTTCAGGTGCGAACATTACTTAATTCAACGAACTTGATCGTGAAATATTTGCTGTAATTTTTCCGTTTTATTTTGTGGAGGGGGTGCCGGTAAGTGTAGTAACTCCACTTGCAGTCCGACTAAATTGGGTTTTCTGCTTTTAGCTTCTTTTGAGTTTCTTGTATTTTCTGATGAAGCTGCTCTTTTGTAAAGAAAGCTCTTGTATCCGGCTTATTGTAATGTCATTCTGTTACAGATTAGGGAACTCTGTTGGTTTTAACCATAGTGATAAAAACGTTCCATTATCATCAATAACTGCTACACAATTATCAATAAACTCAACTCCTTGTCCAGCTTTATTAGCAGCTCCGATGCAAACCCAACCTGTTCCAGTATTCAACTGAACGGGTAAATCTTCATCATTAATACGATAAGTAAAACCATGCTCAAAGTTATGCTCAACTCTTAATGCTCCCTTTTTATATTTAGGGATTTCAACATTAGTGTTCATTTCTTTTGTCAAGCCACAAAAGCCACTTAGTTGAATTATCTTTTCATTTACTACAGTTAAAGTAATCTTATTAAGTGCAAGATCAAGATCAATAACATACTCCCAGGGTCTCATGTCAAACGAATATTCGTCTTCTCTGTAGATTAGGGTTCTATTTTCTGAGCTACTGGTATAGTCTATTTTAAATATCATAGTGGATTAAATAAGAAATGATAAACTACTTTCGTTTTGGGATTAACCCCAAGCTCCCATGTTCCTTGAGCTCCACGGAATGTTCCTTGTACCTTCCAGTTTACGCCTCCCTTAAATGCTGCATCAGGAATACCTTTACCCATTGACATGATTTCGCGGATTGTCAGAGGAGAGTTCATATAAGACCTGGCAGCCTTTCCATTGTGCCATCCGTTTTTCTTTACTACTTCATCAAAATGTTTAGCTGCTGTTTTAGTGTAAGTAAAACCTTTGCTACCCGTTCTGGCCCCTTCCAAAACAACATCCTCCAATTCATCTCCGGCATCCTCTTTCTTCCCACGATCACTCAAAGTCGCTTCCGCCCTTCCTTTTTCACGAGCAACATTTTTACCGGGAGGTATTCCGCTTTCCCGCCAAGGCTTTACCCAGGTTATTCCTTTCACCTCCTGTAT
>CALLUQ010000121.1 GCA_938010565.1 uncultured Flavobacteriales bacterium | reverse complement strand
TACTGTCAATGTACAAAGTTCGCCTTTTGGGCTGTGGGTGATCCAACGCAATAATCGATCATCACCATCTCCGGAGGTAAAAGCAAGGGTAACAAGCCCTCCCATAGGAATGGGGCCGGAACGCCCTGTTTTTGGATTTGCCGTTCTGTAGTACGTCAGTTGTGTTGATAACAGCTCCCTTTGGGTTCCCATAGCGAATAATTGGGCTTTTATCATGGGGATATAATGGACAATTGGAGAGTGGAATATCGCTTCGTATCACTGCTGCCCAAAACGTTTTGGATAGCAATGACCAAGTTATCAATTCTCCATTTGTGCATTTTGTCCATTGTCAATTATTATTAGCGGTTATTCATCGCTCGGAATGGTGTGGCATCGTCAATAAATGTAGCGTTATATTCCACTTTCACCAAATGGGGGTGTTTTCGCAGCGCCGGAAGGACCTCAGCGGATGATCCGGAACGGATCCGTTACCGCTCAGTCGGTGCGCATTTATCTCTTAGATATAGATCCCAAAACCTGGGAAAAATGGTAAAGTGCCATGTATCCATCCGTCCAACGACCTCATTCACCGTCTGGTTTTCCGTTTTAAGTTTGCATTCAACAAACGATGGACAAAAAGCAATGATGATAGATGCATGCCACTTCCCCCTTGTGGAGATGGTTTTATGGACTGAGATCATGGCTGCCTGTCTAATAGCCAAACTTCGACAAACTCACTCCTTTGTCTTTTAAAAATAGCGGTGGTTAACCCGATTTTGCAACACCACCTTGTTTTGCCCGGATCCGCACACAAAGTAAAATGGAATGGCCTGATGTTCCTTTGGGTCTTGTATTTTCCGATTGCCCCGTTATCTTCGTTGCTACCAAATCAATGGCCGCATGAAACAGATGCCCGGAACACGCAAGTGGATCGCCTTTCCTTTGCTCCTGTTGTTGTTTTGCAACATGCCGTTAAAGGCACAAATGCTTCCGCAGCATACCGTGGCCAGAAAATGGATGAACACTTTGCTCGGATCTTTTAAACTGGGATTATCGCGCCCCACAGTAAATGCCCGGAATATGTTCCACGTATCGGCTACCATGTATGATGCCTGGGCAGTTTACGATGGAAAAGCAGTTCCTTATTTTCTGGGAAATACCATCGGAGGGTTCGAGTTTCCATACCCAAAGCCGTTTCAGTTGCCCGAAGGCATGAATGCCGACAGTGCCAAAGATGTCACCATCAGTTATGCGGTACATACGCTGCTGACAAAACGCTTTCGTTTTTATGGCAGTAAAACACGCATGATGGATGGCATCGATTCTTTGTTTCTGGCATTGGGCCACGATCCCTTTTTTGACGCCATGGATTATACTTCGGGTTCGCCGGCAGCACTGGGCAATTACATCGGAACAAAAGTGTTTGAATTTGGTTTACAAGACGGTTCGAAAGAAGAAGATCGTTTTGAAAATGAATCGTATGAACCCCGAAACCCTACTATTCGCCCGGACTTACCCGGAACCAATATCCGTTTTCCCAACCTTTGGCAACCCATTCTGATCCGCCATTACATGGATAAAAGAAAAGGCGACCCGAGTTTGAAAGACTGGCAATTGCTGGCCATCAATAATCAGGATGTTTTCCTGAGCGCGGAATGGGGACAACTACCCCCGTTTGCCCTGAATCCGACCGATAGAAAAACATACCGGAGAAACGGAATGGAATTTACCACTTACCTCGATCCCGGAGCCCCACCCATGTTGAGAGAAGACCGTGCAGACTGGACAAAAGATCCTTATAAATGGGGTTTTGTATTGGTTGGTTTATGGTCGGGACAACTTGATCCCGACGATGGAAAGATGATCGATATTTCGCCCGGAGCCATAGGGAACCTTCCCGATTACCCAAGGTCTTTTCAGGATTATGCACAGTGCTATAATTTAATGAACGGTGGTATCCGTGCCACCAGTTTAAAGCTGAACCCCAAAACCAAAAAACCGTATTCTCCCAACCGGGTTTTGAGGGGTGATTATGCACGAGCAATTGCAGAATATTGGGTGGATGGTGTAAATACGGTAACGCCTATGGGGCATTGGATAGAGTTGTTTCATAAAACCATGGAGCATCCGGAATTCAGGCGGAAATGGAAAGGCAAAGGAAAAGAACTGGCCCCGTTGGATTGGGACATTCGTTGCTATTTTACAATCAGCGGAGCCATGCACGATGCAGCCATTGCTGCCTGGAGCATTAAAGCATACTACGATTATGTACGCCCCATTTCCGCCATCCGTTTTATGGGAGGAAAGGGGCAGTGTACCCATCCCGAAAAGGCCTCCTGGCACCCGCAGGGATTGCCCTTGATACCCGGTTGTATTGAGTTGGTGGAAAAAAACGATCCTTTGGCAGGCGAAGACCATGCACACCTTGGAAAAATCAAAATGTGGAGTTGGAAAGGACCTGATGCCGTTGCAGATCCGAAAACAGACAGAGCAGGGGTCGGTTGGATACTGGCAGAAAACTGGTGGCCTTATCAGCGTTATTCGTTTGTTACACCGTCGTTTGCCGGATATGTTTCGGGCCATTCTACTTTTTCTGTCGCTGCCGCAGAAATGCTCACCTATATTACCGGAGATCCCTTTTTTCCGGGAGGGTTGGCAGAAGTAACCATTCCGGCCCAAACCTTTCTGGAATTTGAAAAAGGACCTTCGAAAGAAATCACCTTGCAATGGGCCACCTATCGCGCTGCCGCTAACGAAGTATGCTTATCCCGTTTATGGGGAGGGATCCACCCTCCGTGCGATGATATGGTTGGGCGTTTGATGGGAGTACAAATTGCTGAAAAAGCGTTCAGGCAAGCGACGTACTATCTGAGCGGAAAAACCCGGTAAAAACAGCAATTTACAATGGACCAACAAATGCACCATTCTTTTCGAAATAATCGGGTTCTCTGGCTTATCGGATGGTGTTGTTTTGGCTTTTTTGTATTGGGCATGATCTTTCCGGAAAGCTGGTGGGGCATTCATTTTTTGGCATTTTTATCGCCCATCACCAAAGGCGTGCTACTGGTATTGGCTTTTGCGCTGATGTGGTCCGGAACCTTTCTCAAAAAAATACCAAAACAGTTAGAAATTCCCAACCCTATTGGTCGCTGGCTGCCCCTCATCCTGTCTGTATCGGCCGGGATAATTTTTATGGCATTCCCCATTCATTCCGAGGTGTACGGCGATGCAACGCGCTGGATCAAAGGACTTCAAGGGCCCTCAGACCTGAGCAATGCCGCACATTGGCGCCTTTTGCTCGATCCCAATGTGTTTCAAGCTAAGATTGGTGAACGAACCATGCTCAACGCCGTCTGGCTGCTATCACAAGGTGCCGGCATCAGCATCGAAAAAGCGTTTGCATGGATCGGTGCGGTAAGCGGAGCTTTATGGGTCTTTTTTGGGCTTCATTTCATTCGCATTTATATAAACAACCGCCTTGGGCAGGTGGTATTTGCGTTGGTTTTACTGACCACCCCCATCGGGCAAAACTTCTTTGGGCATGCGGAAATATATGCCCCCGGATTGTTGTTCATTTCCGGTTTTATGATGTGCATGCTGTTGTATTTACATACCCGTAAACGGATGTACCTGTTGGCCATGCTTCCGCTCCTTTTTCTGGCAATGAAATTACATGCATCGGGGGTTTTGCTTTGCCCTGCCATGGGGATGTGTGCATTCCATTATTTCCGGAACATCAGCGGAAGGAAACGCCCTTTTTTAGGTTGGAAAAAAGCCTTCCTGTTTTTGGTGGTGCCTGCTTTGGCTGTGGGTGCCTTTGTTTATTTTTTTGTATTAAAAGATCATGTAGACCCCCGGTTTCTGGAGTCGGATATTTCCGTAATAAACCGCTTATTCCTCCCTATTTTTTCCCCTGAGGCACCTTTGGATCGCTACAACCTTTTCAGCCTTAACCACCTGCTGGATTACTTTAACATGATATTGATGTGGTCGACAGGTGCTTTATTTCTGGTGTTGGTGTGGGGAATGGAAAAAAGGAAAGAAATCGACTGGAACGACCCCGGAATTGTAGTGACCGCTGTTACGTTTATTTTTTATTTCCTGTTCTTTTTCATGGTCAATCCGCTTTTGGGAATGCCACAGGATTGGGATTTGTTTTCCTTACCGGGAGTAGCATTCATCTTTTTTGCGATGGCCATGGGCCGGGAATTGGAAATGAAAGAGCAGTTTTGGAAGTATACCGGAGTGGTGGCAGGCCTGGGAATACTCAGCCTGGCGTATATTCCGGTAAACCATCATCCGGATTCCCTCTCCCACCGAACCGAAAGTTTAGGCCGGCATACCTTTAAAACCTACTGGGCACATGCTGCCGATATGCTTTTTAACAGCCTGAACATACTGGAAAACAACCCCGAATTAAGATGGCAACGCTCTGTTCAGCTGGCAGACGACCTGGAGCCTTTTGCAGTGGTTGGAAACGACATTATTTATGCACAGTTGGCCAGAGATGCCGGTTTGGGCCTATTGCAAAACGGAGCAGAAGAAAAAGCCGTACGGTATTACGAAAAAGTGCTGCGCTATCACCCCAAAAACGGACTTTACCTCCTCGAACTCATGGAAGCTTATTTTGTGTTGAAGCAGTTTGATGAAGCCTATAAAATAAGCCTGCAAATGATTGTTAAAAATCGGCCTGATCCGGCAAAAGCACAGTTGATCGCAATGCATTGTGCCCTTGAAGCAAAATACGTAAAAGCGGTACGGTTACACCTGGGGGCCTATTTGCAGTTGGTTCCCGATGATGCACGGATCCGGGAAGTGGATCGGGTTTTACAGGAATCGGGCAATGTGGAAGAAGCCCTGAGGCGCTTTACCCGACCATAAATCAATTGGTCAAGGCAAAAAAAAATCCGGAAAGCATTTGCAGTTCCGGAGTTTGTAAAGATACCGGAACAAACGCATTTCAACTTTTTCTTCGGATATCGATTAGACACCTCTCCCCTTTTCATGCTTTGAATGATGGCTTTTGCCTGAACGTACATCTGTATTACCCGGGCTTACATGTGAGGGCCTGCATACTACGAGCAGGTTTTGTCCTTTGGCAGCCGCCCGGTCGTTCTGCCGGGTTAATTTTTATCTTCCTACTTTATGTTATTTATTCTGGTTATCGTCCGTTTGTTCAGGTTTTTGTGAGGGCTCTATTTCATACCCTTCCGGAACTTCAAACAAAGTGTCGGGTATCTTTTCTTCAATAACCGCAGAGGCTGTAACGGTGGGCCTAAAAGTAGAAGTAGCAAATTTCATTCCGTAGGCATCAGTTGTATATTGTAATGCTAACCCTTTTAATCCTGGTGTGAAGTACCAAGTCAAATTGGGCATTTTTTCCGTGAAATAGACCTCCATAACCATACTACTGCTGTCGGTAGTTTTTAGAATTGCTTTCTGACATTTGTATCCTGCAATTGTTTTGTATTCATCCAGGTATGTAAATTTTAGTTTGGATAAAACATCTGCTTCTGTAAACATACCTTCATGGGTAATTTCCTCTGCCGTTTTTGATCCCAATACATCCATAAGCATGTATCCGGATAAAGAATTTCTATCAAGGATGATGGCTATGCTACTTCCTATAATACCAGGTATCTCAACTCTAATTTTTGACCCTTTAAAGTAAGTCGTGGAAGAGTTTGAAAGCATTGATGCATAACCTTTCTGCGATTCGGTGATTCCTTGATAAGTGATATTGTACTTGATTTTACCTTCAAAGTTTGACTGAGCATGTACATGCATACAGCCAATTGCGATCCATAAAATAATAAACAATCTTTTCATTACACAGTACTACTATGAGTTATTCCGCTGAAGTCTGCATGCGTTTCTTACCGCACAACTCCAAACTTATCACTCATCATTTTTGACTACCGAACAATCACCAATTTCTTACTCATGCGCATTTCACCGGCATTTACGGATACAAAATAGATACCCGGAGCCAATGGATGATCGAATTGGATCAGAACATTAAAACCATTGCCGGAAACATGGACATTCTTGTTATACACTTGTTTTCCATAAGCATTCTGTACCATCATACCCACCGTGTGGTAGGATCTGCCCAGGTTTTCGACGGAAAGTAGGATCTCGGATCCTTTACTAGGGTTGGGATAAACGGTCATCCCGGGCTTACCCCCTTCCCTATCGGGTTGGAAAATACCATCGTTCTGCTCTGTCACCGGATCGGCATTTTCCTCCATCGAAGACTGGCTGTCTTGAACGTAATCCGGATCAGTAGTGATGTAACAGGTATCGCCGAAATTACTCCAGTTGCCACCTACTTCAACGCTAACGGTAATGCAATACGTAGTGTTGGGTTGAATATGGCCATTATCTGCCCGATTGAAAGACATGATCCATGGGCGTCTACTATGTGGTGGTACGTACCTCCGGGTGATGGTCGTATCATAGCCTTGATCGGCGTTCACAAACCGGAACCGGTATGCCGCGGCACCGGGGATCCGTTTCGCAGCGAAAGCCTCATTCGAGGCCATGGTATTGCCACAGTAACCCGCACGAATTCTAGAGGTTGGAATACAAAAAGGATCCTGACCGTTACAAGGAGTTACTACGTCACACGGGGGGCCAAAGCTGCCCCATACGCCATTCACTCTGGCCCGTACGGTTACCGTATAGGTAATGCCGTAATGCAGCTTATCGAAAGGCATAGAAACGAGTGTGGTGAGCAATGGATCATACCAAAGGCCCATAAGGGTTTCATCCACACCCAGCGAATCGTTAACGATTCGGAATTCGTATGCATTTGCCCCCGAAACAGGATAACACTTAAGGTAAACATTCAAAGCAGCAAGAGTATCCGAACAATATCTGTCTCTCAGCCTTGTGATGGGAAAAGGACAATCCCGCACGATAACACGGGCGTTGCATGCGGCAGTGTTGCCATTGTTATCGGTTACGGTAAGGGTAACGATGTTGCGTCCGATGTGCGTACAGTCAAAATCACTCTGATTGATCGTTACGGAAGCCACCCCACAAGCATCGTTGCTGCCGTTGTCGATATCTGCTGCGGTAATGGAAGCCGTGCCCAAAGTATCCAAATAAACCGTGAGGTTTTGGCAAAGTGCTGTGGGCGAAACGCTATCCATCACGTTTACAATGGAATTGCATGCGGAGGTATTTCCATTACTGTCGGTAACGGTAAGGGTAACGGTATTGCTGCCGATGTGCGTACAGTTAAAATTGCTCTGATCGATGGTCAGGGAAGCGATCCCACAGGCATCGTTACTCCCGTTGTCGATATCTCCTACAGTAATGGAAGCCGTACCCGAAGCATCCAGATGAACCGTGATGTTTTGGCAGAGTGCAACCGGGGCTACACTATCCAACACGATGACTATGGCATTGCATGCGGTGGTGTTCCCATGGTTATCGGTTACGGTAAGAGTGACGATGTTGCTGCCAATATGCGAACAATCAAAATCGTGCTGATCAATGGCTACGGAAGCCACCCCACAGGCATATATGCTGCCGTTGTCAATGTCCGCCGCGGTAATGGAAGCTGTACCCAAAGCATCCAGATAAACCGTGAGGTTTTGGCAGATCGCAACCGGCGCAACGGTATCCATCACGGATACAATGGCATTGCATGTGGCAATGTTGTCATTGTTGTCGGTTACGGTAAGAGTGACGGTGTTGTCGCCGATGTGCGTACAGTCAAAATTGCTTTGATCGATGGTCAAGGAAGTGATCCCACAGACATCGTTACTCCCGTTGTCGATATCTACTGCAGTAATGGAAGCATTGCCAGAAGCATCCAAATAAACCGTAAGGTTTTGGCAGAGGGCTGTGGGCGCAACGCTGTCCAACACGGTTACAGTGGAATTGCATGCGGCGGTGTTTCCATTGTTGTCGGTGACGGTAAGGGTCACGGTATTGCTACCAATGTGCGTACAGTCAAAATTGCTCTGATCGATGGTCAGAGAAGCGATTCCACAAGCATCGTTGCTACCGTTGTCGATATCTGCCGCGGTAATGGAAGCCGTACCCAAAGCATCCAAATAAACCGTAAGGTTTTGGCAGAGGGCTGTGGGCCCAACGCTATCCATCACGGTTACAATGGAACTGCATGTGGAAGTGTTGCCATTGTTGTC
>CALLUQ010000120.1 GCA_938010565.1 uncultured Flavobacteriales bacterium | reverse complement strand
TAAGTTATACAGCGATAAAAGAATGAATACAAACTTCTCCATATCACATAAATAATCCATCTAATTATCAACTAAGCCTATTCCTAATGTTATGAAAACACGAAAAAAGAAAAGCCCTTCGCGTCCTGGTGTACGCAGTTTTAAAGATCCAACCGAAACACCGCCCTTTAAGGGGTTGGGGCAACAGCGTAGTTCCGCAACTGATCTTGTGTGGCCGCTGGATGGAAGAGATTGGCTTTGAGAAGGAAAGCCGCGTAGTGATCCACACTTCAAAAGACCTGATCGTCATACAACCCGAAACCCCCGAAGAGTAGATCAAAACTCCAAGAAAGCCTCTGAAATACGGGGCTTTTTTTAAACTAAACATTTTTGGATATATCCATAAAGCAGCAAGCAGGTGAATCAAAAATTAGAATTTAATAGTAGCGTTTTTCAACGGATAATGAAGCAACTAAGTGTTGTCGATAGCTTCAAAGGAAACTGGGAATCCGTAGGGTTGAAGCATAGCAATCCATCCATAAAAAGAAATCTTACAATTTAACGTGTTCTGTGCGCAGTCAGTTTGACAAATACCTTCCCTTATTTGATAAGATGATAGGTAGTTTTGCAATAGGGAAATAGTAAACAGGATAGGGCGTGGTTCAGTCTACATATTCCGGCCATACAGTGCTGCAAAACCCGGTCGCGATCGGGTAATATTTGCCATAATGAAAAAGCCCGATTTAGCCGGGCTTGAAACAACACTCGTGTAACAGTCACATTTTGGAAAGGACTGTGAGAAGGGAAGATTTCACCACTCACAGGATTCAATTCACCCCATTGGCAAGTGCTTCTAATATCAGTATTACCTTTTGCTTATCCATAAGCCGCCCGTGCTTTAGCATCCCGAAGCATAGCGTCCAGCGCAAAGAGAATATGTTCAGTTTGCCAAAAGACCGATTAAAGATCATCGAAAACTTCACCGGAAAGAATAGGTTCGATTCGGAAAAGATCGATTCGGAGCGAAAAGGGTCGGATCCGGAATAAATCCTCCTTCTTCCGGTCTGTTATCCCGCAATGCTTTTTCGTACCTTAAGCATTGAAAGTCAATCGATATGAAATTCGGATTATGCTTCCTTTTTTTATGGATTACCGAGGTAGCAAATGCGGGTGGCGATAACCTGCCAATGGGGAGTCGGTCGGCTGGAATGGCGCATGCATCGGTTGCCCTGTACGACATTTGGTCGGTATACCACAACCAGGCCGGGCTGGCGTGGATGGAAAAACCCGGAGTTGGTATTTTTCACGAAAACCGTTTCCTGTTGCCTGCACTCAGTTCGCGTGGTGCAGCCCTTGTTTACCCCATGCAAAAAGGCACCTTTGGTTTGAGCATTGCTTCTTTTGGTTTTAACCTGTACAAAGAAAACAAAGCAGGCCTGGCTTATGGTTTAAAATTGGACAAAAAACTATCGGCTGGCATTCAATTGAATTACCACAGCATGGCCCTTCCGGAAAATTATGGTAAAACCACCGCTTTTTCTATCGAAGTTGGATTTCAGGCACGTTTAACAGATGCTTTTACATTGGGCATACACACCTATAACCCCAACCGTGCCAGGCTAACGGATCTTAACAATGAACGACTGCCTTCCGTTTTACGGCTGGGAATAAACCACCGTTTTTCGGATAAAGTGATGGTCGGTACCGAAGTGGAGAAAGACGTTGATTTTCGCCCGGTATTCAAAGTCGGAGTGGAGTACCACATTACCGAAATCCTTTACCTGCGCGGCGGAATAAGTACCAACCCCGTGCTTGTTGCCTTTGGTTTTGGCCTTTCTATGAAACAATTCCGTTTTGACGGGGCCAATGTTTTTCATCAAACTTTGGGAAACACACCACAAGTTTCTTTGCATTATGCATTTCCATAAAAAAGGTTTTATATCATCTTTCATCCGTATCGGAGTCTTTTTCCTGCTTCCCGTTCAAATGTGGGCACAAAAAGACGATCAGGAGAAAGCCGATATTATCGGACAACGCATCGAAACCATGGCCGAAAACAACACCGATCAGGAAATGGATTACACCACGCTTTTTGATCAGCTGAGTTTGTACTTTGACCGGCCCCTTAACCTCAACAATGCCCGTATGGAGGAATTACAACAACTCCGCTTGCTTAACGACCATCAAATACTGGCCTTCTTCGATCACATTCATAAAAATGGCAAACTGATCGCGATCTATGAACTTCAGACCATAAAAGGCTGGGACATGGCTACCATTTACCAGGTATTGCCTTTTGTAAAAGTGAGCACAGCGTTGAACAATCCACATATTTCTTTCAAAGACCTGCTCGAACACGGGAGCCACACGTTGTTTTTGCGATCTACCCGCATTCTGGAAGAGCAAGAAGGGTTTGCCTCCATTGAAGACAGCACCCTGGCTCAAAAGCCGGAGAGCCGCTACCTGGGCGATGCCAACCAGCTGTATGTTCGCTACCGTTTTCATTTCCAACGGAACATAAGCTGGGGATTTACAGCCGAAAAAGATGCAGGCGAAGCGTTTTTTAAAGGCACACAAAAGCAGGGTTTCGACTTTTATTCTGCTCACCTGTACTGGAAAGGAAGGGGCAAGATCAGAGCCCTCGCTTTGGGCGATTATCAGGTGCAGTTCGGGCAAGGGCTCTCCCTTTGGTCGGGCCTTTCTTTTGGAAAATCGGCGGTTGCAATGCAGGTAAAAAAACATGCGTCGGGTTTGCGCCCTTACACTTCGGTAGATGAAAATAGGTTTATGCGTGGCGGTGGAATTACAGTGGGCCTGAACGACTTTGAACTTACAGGGTTTTACTCCCGAAAACGCATTGATGCCAACATCGATACAACCCACACCCTGGAAAACAAAGTAGTGGTTTCTTCTTTCCAAACCTCCGGAATTCATGGTACTCCCGGCCAGTTGTTCGATAAAGATGCCATTGGCGAACAGCATTTCGGAGGCCACTTCGCCTATAAAAAACGACGGCTCAACATCGGCATAACCGCCATGGGCTCGCGATACGAAGGCGATGTACAACGGAATTTAAGGCTTTACAACCGGTTTGATCTCAACACCAATTCCAATGTTGTTATGGGAACAGACTATCAGTTGATCGCCAGCAACGTTAACGTTTTCGGAGAAATATCCCGTAGTAAAAACGGGGGTATGGCCATGCTCAATGGCGTTTTGATCGTTCCCGATCCCCATCTGTCGTTTTCGTTGCTTCACAGGCGTTACGATAAAGATTATCAGCAATTGCTTGGGGCTGCCTTGGCAGAAAGCAGCCGGCCTCAAAATGAACACGGTTTTTATGTTGGGATGGAAATCCGCCCCAATCGCCGGTGGCTTTTTAACGGGTATTTCGATATTTTCACTTTTCCGTGGATGCAATCAACGGTAAGCACCCCCAACCAGAACGGGCATGCTTACCTGGCCCGACTGAACTGGAAACCGTACGGAAATTTGGAAATGTACGTACAGGTTCGCCAACGCCAACGCCCTATGGATGCAAGTAACGATAGGGATTACATCCACTTTATCGTTCTCAAAGAGCAAACCGGTTACCGCTTTAATGTTTCAGCCAAAGCAAGTGATGAACTGCATTTCAAAAGCCGTTTCGAATGGGTGAAATACAAAGAAGGAGACCAGCCATCCGATTTGGGCTACTTGCTTTCGCAAGATCTGATTTACCGGAAAGCCGGAAAGCCGCTGCGCATTCATTTGCGCTATGCTCTTTTCCATACCGGCAGCTACAACAGCCGTATTTACAGTTACGAAAACGATGTCCTTTATTTCTATTCCATACCTGCTTACGCTTACCGCGGAAGTCGCTATTACGTAGTGCTTCGTTATCAGCTGATCCGGAATGTTGATGGGTGGCTACGCCTGGCCCGGTTTGCGTACAACAACAGAGATGTTCAGGGTTCGGGGCTCCATAAGATCAAAGGAAGCAATAAGACCGAAATCAAGGTGCAACTTCGTTTTAAGTTCTGACCGTTCTGCGGGGATGGCTACTTTCTGCAGGTTCCTGTTCATCAATGAAAATTTATACTCAATATATAAGCGTGGTATTGCCATAGACAAAAGGATGGAATGTAATTTATTTTCCAAAGCACATAAAAACAGTACACCACAAAAGCTAAAAAATCATAGCTACCCTGCGAGGTAGCAACACAATTTATGCCCAAGGTCGGGCAACATAAGAACCGAAACAAAATGACATCGGAAAAATTATTCCCTTCATAATAAGGAAAAAGTGAAACAAACCTTTATATTAGCTTGTTACCTTTATCTATTTTAATATCGTTTTGAAATGAAATAAACTATTATTAGTAACCGCATGTTTTCGCCAAGCAATTGCCTACAGAACAGATTAGTAAAATTCATTAAAAACAACAATTATGAAAAAATTAATTTTTTTGGCAACTGTAACTTTGCTATCAGCCTGCCAGCAACAGACTGACGTTAAAGAGGAGCAAACGATTAACCCTATTATTGGCGACATCAGTTTTGTTAACAAATTCGGAGTACAACCAGACCAAACAACCGAAGAGTCTTTAAGGATCAGGACACATCTGGAATATGTCGAGCAGCTTCTCCGACAAAAAGACGTAAGCAACCTGCCGGCAGTTCTGCAAGAAAAAAGAGCGAAGCTTCTTAACTTACTTCACAACTATCAGATTGCAGGAAATTTCCCCAAAAACTACGACTTTAAAGAGCAAAGAAAACCCTGTTTCATTGACAAAGACGGAAATATATGTGCTGTAGGTTACCTCGTTGAGCAGACCGAAGGACGAGCAGTTGCGGAAAAAATAAATTCCCTTTTTAAGTATTCCGAAATTTACGACATGGAACAGCCGGCCTTAACCGGATGGATTGCCAGTTCAGGACTGACGCGGAAAGAATGTGCCATGATTCAACCAACTTATAATTATGACCCCCCTCGTTATCCTTATTATCATAACCATGGCTACATTGAACCTGTATATGGTTTTTCATCCGCTATGTTAAGCGGAGCAAATATTTCACTCATAACACTGAACAGTATGCAAATATCAAGACCAGGCCAATCCGGGGCCATTCCCATTTTGGGGCTTATTGCAGGAACAGGGCAGGTTGCTATGGGAGCAATAAAACTCTATCAAGATGATAGGTATACCTATAGAGGACCAAACGAAAGTCAAAAAGCCCTTTCATTCATAAATATTGGGCTTGGAACAAGTGCAATGATCTTGAGTTCCTGTAACCTATTTTCGAAAAGTCAACAAAAAAAAGACCCAACAACAGCCTGGAATTTTTACAGCTATCCAACTGCAGCGGATCAGGTAGGAGTTGGGCTTACATTTACCAAACAATTTTAAACATAGAGCATAAAAAGCACTGCAAACAAAGGCTATACAGAGTAGCTTCGTTCCTTGTCTACGCTGTATAGCCTAAAAAAAAATCCAAATACTTATGCAACTGAAACTTGAGCGTCCGCTCGCCTTTTTTGATCTCGAAACCACGGGAACTAATATTGCCACCGACAGAATTGTTGAGATCTCCATCTTGCGTGTCATGCCCGACGGGCAAAAAAAAACGTGGACCCAAAGGATCAATCCGGAGTGTCCCATTTCAGCCGAAGT
This sequence comes from uncultured Flavobacteriales bacterium, assembly GCA_938010565.1. GTDB lineage: Bacteria > Bacteroidota > Bacteroidia > Flavobacteriales_D > CALLUQ01 > CALLUQ01. Next base: position 1,447 of record CALLUQ010000120.1, on the reverse strand, counting down.
AACCGCCATACACGGGATTTCGAATGAAGATGTGAAGGATGCACCGACCTTTTCCAACATGGCCGGTAAAATTTTTAAACTGATCTTTGATGCCGATCTGGCCGGTTTCAACTCGAACCGTTTTGATGTGCCCATTCTCGTGGAAGAATTTCTAAGGGCTGATATTCAGTTCGATCCTTCCGAAAAAAGACTGATCGATGTACAAACCATCTTTCATAAAAAAGAACAACGCAACCTCAGTGCCGCCTATAAGTTCTATTGCCAAAAAGAATTAACCGATGCACACAGTGCCGAAGCAGATGCCCTTGCCACATACGAAGTGTTAAAATCACAACTCGACCGTTATCCGGATCTGCCGAACGATATGGATCATCTGCATGAATTTAGCCAGTACCAAACCCGCCTGGTCGACTTTGCAGGCCGTATTGCTTACAACAAAGACGATGTGGAAGTGTTCAACTTCGGAAAGTTCAAAGGACAACCGGTAGAAAAAGTACTGAAAGAAAACCCGGGGTATTTTGGCTGGTTTATCAACGGAGACTTCCCCTTGTACACCAAAAAGATTCTGCGCAATATTTTTGAACGCACAAAGTCAAAACCATGAAAATCATCTGCATTGGCCGGAATTACGCCGAACATGCCAAAGAACTGAACCATCCGGTACCCGAAGAGCCCCTGATCTTTCTCAAGCCGGAAACCGCACTCATCCCGCGGAGGCATCCCTTTTATATTCCGGCTTTCAGCAACGAAATACACCACGAGGTAGAACTGGTACTGCGCATTTGCCGGCCTGCCAAAAAAATACAGGCCAAATTTGCTTACAAGTATTACAATGCCATAGGAATAGGAATTGATTTCACGGCACGTGATGTGCAAAAAACCTGCAGAGAAAAAGGACTGCCCTGGGACAAAGCCAAAGCGTTCGATCATTCGGCACCGGTGAGCCCGGATTTTATTCCCGTTGAGGCGTTTCCGGATGTTCGGAACATCGATTTTCACCTCACCAAAAATGGTCGGACAGTGCAACGCGGCAACTCCGGAGATCTGCAGTTTGATTTTGACCGGATCATTGCATACGCTTCACAGTATTTTATGCTGAAGCAGGGAGATTTGATCTTTACGGGAACACCGGCTGGTGTTGGGAAGGTGGCCATCAACGATGTGCTGGAATGTTTTATTGGCAACCGATCTATGATGCGCCTGAACATCAAATAAAGTTCCATTGCTTAACCTGAACGAGCCAGAACCAAACAAATGCAGAAGGAAATGAGTATTGGGGTGCAAGGCAACTGTTAAGAATACTGGAATATAGAGAGTTCAGAAACTTTCAACCTGTAATTGAAAAAGCGAAAGAAGCATGTATTAATAGCGACCAACAACTAAATGATCACTTCGTGGAGTTCCACGAGGAGATCGGACATGGTAAGGGTGCAACGCAGCAATACCC
>CALLUQ010000119.1 GCA_938010565.1 uncultured Flavobacteriales bacterium | reverse complement strand
CGGAATTCATACGCCGGGAGGGAAAAATGAACTGCCGGCTCTCTTTAAAGAAGCTGATCAGAATAACGATGGCGTGATTCAATCGACAGAAATCACCAGCACAATTGATCACTTCTTTGACGGAAATACCCGTTTTACACTGGTACAAATACAAAACCTGATTGATTACTTCTTTGAACAATAACTCTTTATGATTTCCTGCGCCGTATTTTTATTTCATAAAAAAAAAGCAACCAAAAATTTTCGCACCTGGGCCTTTCCCCAGTTTTAAACACCCGTTTGTGAATACTAAGAGATTTCGTTGCATAAAACCTTGTGTCAAAAAAAATAGATTTGCCTTTGGCGAGGCTATTCCCCTTGGAATTTAATTGACAAACACCATGTTGAAGGGATTATTTGTACTTGGTAATTTGATGGCAATGTTCATCTATCAGTGGATTCTGGCAGATGTGAGCATCACCCAAACGATTCCCGAAATCCTGGAACCAGGCAAGGAATATCCGGTCGAGATCAAGATTTCGAAAGGAGATCTGGTTGGTTTCGGACAGGTCAAGATCAATTTTCCCGATGGTATTACGGCCAGAGCCGACAACCAGGCAGGGAGTACTTTTACGTTTAAAGATCAATCGGGCCGTTTTGTCTGGATGAGTTTGCCTGAAGACGAGGAAATCATCCTGAAATATATCCTTTTGGTGGATGCTGCAGCTTCGGGAAGTAAAAGCATTACCGGAAAATTCTCCTACCTCGAAGACAATACGCCCAAAACCTATGCTTTTCCGAATAAAATGGTCACCATTATCCCCAAAGAAAAAAACAGCACAAACACCCTTTCTGCCACCGGGCTTGAAAAGCCCGTGTATACACGAACAATATTTCAAAATGATGACGGCAGTTTTGATGTAAACATCATGGTAAACAAAGGATACATTACCGGTTTTGCGCGATTAAAAGAGCAACTGCCTGCAGGGTTTGCGGCCAAACAAAATGCGGTTTACGGAGCCATTTTCACCCACGCCAATGGATCCGTAAAATTCATCTGGACAGAATTGCCCAAAGAAAAAGTTTTCCGGATCAGTTATATCCTGTATCCCAACGCTGCTGTTTCGGGCGATTTCAACATCACCGGCGAATTCTCTTACCTGATCAACGATGTTACCCACAAAGTAATTCCTGATCCAACCACCTTCACCGTTATCCAAAGCACGGTTGCCGATCACACCGAAACACATCCTCCCACAAAAACCACTATTCCCAAAGTGAGTTGTAAGCGCACCATCACCATGGAGGGCGAAAATCGCTTTAAAGTAGAAGTATACATCAGTAAAGATATGGCCGAAGGCATTGCACAAATGAAAGAAACCATACCGGCCGGTTTTTATGCCACAGAAGGAGAAACACGCAATGCCCGTTTTTCATTTGAAAACAGAACGGCTAAATTTGTTTGGTCGTCCCTTCCTGCCCCCACCGGCTTTACGGTTTCTTATTACCTTGAGCCGAAAGAAAACATTTCCGGTAGCTTCAACGTGAACGGTGAGTTTTCTTGCCTTGCCGGCAAAAAAACCATCAAGAACACCTGTGGGCCCACTTCCTTTAACGTAACCCCTCTGTTTACCGATAATAAAAACAAGATCACGAATATCCCCGATCCTGCTACCGGTATTCGTTACCGTGTTCAAATTTGTGCCGGACATAAAAAAGTTTCGGAAAGACATTTCAAAAAATATTACAAGTACACAGAAATGACGGTAAACCAGGAAGCTGAACAAGGTTGGTTCAAATACACGATCGGCTCGTACAAGAATTATCCGGATGCTCGTAACCAGCGCAACATGGTAACGCAGGCTTACGATTTCCCGGGCCCTTTTATTGCCGCCTACAACGACGGCCATCGGGTTACCGTTCAGGAGGCGCTGATGTTATCGGGCCAACAATGGATAAAATAGCGGCTCGAACAATGCTTTTAGTTTTTTTATCGAACTATTTTTTGTTTTTTTCGTATAAAAAGATGGAAAGGTATGTTGCAATGGTTGCTCTTGCGGGTCTATTTTTCCATTGAACCGGTATCTTTTTTGGTTGTACCTTTGTTAGGATAAAAGTTAGGATGTAACACCAAGTTGAGTGCAAAAGTGTATGACAAGAGCCACCTTACTAAATTATTTACTCTTTGTGGGTGTTTTTGTGTGCTTCGGTACCATTGCTGTAGCAGATGATCTGCGGAAGTTTGCTCCCCAACCTGCCGATACTACCCAAAAAAAACAAGCTGAATTTCCGAAACCTTCTCCAATTGCTTTTAAACCTACCATTGGCTTGGGCGGTGGAATGTTCACTTTTTACGGAGATGTAGCAAACAACCACCGGAATTATCACCCCACTGTCAGCCGTATCGGATTTAATTTAACCGTATCCCAACCTCTGAATCCTTTTCTGGATGCTAATTTTTACATCATCCATGGAAAAATCGGCGCCAACGAACGAACCTTTACCCGCAACCTTAATTTCGAATCAAAAATCACCACCGGAGGCATAACAGTTTCCTATAATTTTCACCATTTCATTAAAAAAACCCGAAAGGTAGAGCCACACATTTATACGGGTTTCGAATCTTTCGAATTCTTATCTAAAACCGATTTGTACGATGCCAATGGTAATCCGTATCATTATTGGTCAGACGGTTCGATCCGAAACTTGCCGGAAAACGACCCCGGTGCTGCCAATGCCATTGAAGTTTATCGGGATTATACGTACGAAACAGACCTCAGGGAACTCAACCTGGATAACTTTGGCAAATATCCCGAACGCTCCTGGTCTGTTCCGGTGGGGGCAGGCATCACTTTTCTGATGACCGACCATTGGAAATTTAAATTTGGGACCAGCATGCATTTTTCCCTTACCGATCTGGTGGATAATGTAAGTTCCGAAAGCTTTGGCAACCGTGCCGGAGACAAAGCCAACGATAAATTCCTCTATACCGGATTCAGTTTCCATTATAACTTGCACATCGCAAATAAGGCAAAGGAGGTTCATCCGTTTAACCCCGGTACCATTGATCCCAAAGGATACGATCTCACAGGATACGATCTTGCGGATACAGATGGTGATAAAGTGAATGATTTTATCGACGATTGCCCGGGCACCCCGACCGGAGTTGAAGTAGACAAACACGGATGCCCGGTAGATACCGATCGGGACGGCATTGCCGATTACCTCGATGAAGAGATCAACACCCCAGCCGGCCGGGAAGTAGACCATCTCGGTAGGGCAATCCCCGATTCCGTTTTCCAAAATGCTTATCATCGCTTTGTAGACAGTACCGGAGCATACGCACATTATAAAACAGAACGTTCAAGCAGCGAATCCAAAGTGGACGATCCTTCCGTTTTCAGGTATACCAAACGTCGTTTCTTTGTAAGTGCCGGAGGCGATTCTACAAAACATTTGCCCCGTGAATTGATCGATTATATCCTCAGCCTGAAAGATGTAACCACAGAGATTGATGAAAACAACAATGTAGTATATCACATCGGGGATTATACAAAAATAGAACCTGCCATGATGACGCAGATCGAACTGGCCAATAAAGGGATAAACACAAACATCAAAGGAAGTGAAAACGGACGCGAACTAACCGATAGCGAGATCAGGCATCAGATGAACAACGCCAGGGTCAATCCAACTTCCGATAACGCTACGGTTACTTCCACCAATACCACGAAAACCATTTTCCGTGTTCAGATCGGTGCTTTCAGCCGCCGCGTATCCGAAGAAATATTTACCAACGTTCCAAATTTGGTAGTGGTAGAACACAATGATGGGCTTACCCGTTATCTCTCCGGTTCATTCAAAACCTTAAAAGCCGTAGCCGATCACAAAATAAATATGCTTTTGGCTGGTTTTCAAGATGCTTTTATCGTGGCTTACCGCGATGGAAAACGCATTTCCTTAAGCGAAGCGGGAGCTACGGTTACGCACCGGAATACCAACGAAATGGAAGATGTGAATAAAATAACCGGCATTGATAAAACCCGCATCAGATTCAGCATTCAACTGGCTGCGTATAACAAAGAGATGCCCACCGGCATACTGGATAAATTCCTGGCAATGGGGAATGTAGACGTGAAAAAACAAAATGGTTTCACCAAGTACATCCTGGGCAAATATGCCACCTACGAGGAAGCCAAAGCGGCCATATCGGATCTGGAAGGTTTCCCCGATGCATTTGTGATCGGTTTGTTTAACAACATTATTATAACATTAGCGGAAGCAAATAAATTACTGAATAACGATGAATGAAATGGGGTATTTAACAGAAAAATCATTTCATTACAACGGTTTGCCTCATGCATATAGGTTTACTGATGCATAGCATCCCGAAGGGCGGATCATTTTAAATGCGTTTGCTCTGGCGGACAAAAGCCTCTGGTTTCCGCATGGGCATAAAAAAACGTACCTTTGAGCCTTCATTTTTGAAACATGGATACGATTACCATCAAGGACAGGTCTTTCCGCATTTCGATCCCGAATACACACATTCAGGATCATGTAGCGCGGATTGCCCGGCAAATGAATACCGACCTCGATGGAAAAAACCCACTTTTTCTGAGTGTATTAAACGGTTCCTTCATGTTCTTCGCCGACCTTGTCCGCAACCTCCATATCGAATGCGAAGTTTCTTTTGTAAAAGTGGCTTCGTATCAAGGTACCGGTACTTCGGGCGTGGTAAAAGAACTGGTGGGGCTTAATGAAGATGTTTCCGGGCGCACAGTAGTACTGATAGATGATATTGTAGACACCGGAATTACCCTTGAGCATGTTTACAACACGATTAAAAGCAAACAACCGGCGAACATTAAAGTAGCCGCCCTGCTGTGTAAACCGGGGGCTTACACCAAGGATATTCCGATCGATTATGTTGCCTTTAAAATTTCCAATGATTTCATTGTGGGATATGGATTGGATTATGATGGTATGGGCCGGAATCTGAACGATATTTACACTGTAATTGATTAAACCATCTGCAATGCTTAACCTCATATTATTTGGCCCTCCTGGTTCGGGAAAAGGCACCCAAGCAAAGTACATCGTTGAAAAATATGGCGCGGTACACCTTTCTACAGGCGATATTTTTCGTGCCAACATCAAAGAAGGAACCGAACTCGGCGCTTTAGCCCAAAGTTACCTGGATAAAGGAAACTTGGTTCCCGATGAAGTAACCATTCGTATGTTACAATCCGAAGCCAACAAATATCCGGATGTACAAGGGATCATCTTTGATGGTTTCCCGAGAACCATACCGCAGGCCAGGTCGCTGGATCATTTTTTACAGGAAAAAGGCGAAACCATCACTTTGATGGTGGAATTGCAAGTACCGGATGCGTTGCTGAAAGACCGACTGGCAAAAAGAGCCCTTGATTCCGGCCGGCCGGACGATGCTGACCCAAAAGTAATTGAGAACCGTTTGCATGTATACTACGATCAAACTGCCGTAGTAGCCGAACATTACAAAGAGCAAGGCAAACATTACACCATTGATGGCATGGGATCCGTGGAAGAAGTATGTACCCGAATATTCAGTCGGATCAACCTTAGTGTTTGATCTGCTTCCTTAAAAAAATCCGGGAATTATGGCTAGCGATAACTTCGTAGATTATGTGAAGATCAATTGTCGCTCAGGCAATGGAGGCAATGGTTCCGCACATTTTAGAAGGGAAAAGTATGTGCCTTTTGGTGGCCCCGATGGTGGCAATGGCGGTCGGGGCGGTCACATCATTCTCAGAGGCAATGCCCAACATTGGACTTTACTGCACCTCAAATTCCGCAAACACATAAAAGCCGGCCACGGCGAACACGGTACAGGAGCTTTGCAGAGTGGAAAAACCGGTAAAGACGTATACATTGATGTGCCTTTGGGTACGGTGGCCCGCGATGCCGAAACCAACAATGTTGAATGCGAAATTACGGAAGACGGCCAGGAATTTATTTTTGTGAAGGGAGGACGAAGTGGTAAAGGAAACCATCATTTTAAATCGGCCACCCACCAAACACCACGGTATGCCCAATCCGGCGAAGAAGGGATTGAGCAATGGAAGATACTGGAACTTAAAATACTGGCGGACGTTGGCTTGGTGGGCTTTCCCAATGCGGGAAAATCAACTTTGCTTTCGGTGGTAAGTGCAGCCAAACCGGAAATTGCGGATTACCCGTTTACTACCTTGCGTCCCAATTTGGGAATTGTTTCTCATTACGGCAATCATTCTTTCATCATGGCCGATATTCCCGGCATCATTGAAGGAGCACACACCGGGAAAGGCCTGGGACTTCGTTTCCTCCGCCACATCGAACGCAATTCCCTCTTGTTGTGTATGGTTCCGGCCGATTCCGACAACATCCGTCAGGAATACAACATACTCGTCAACGAGTTGCGGTTGTACAATCCCGAGTTGTTGGATAAGCCACGCTTGCTGGCCATATCTAAAAACGATATGCTCGATGATGAGCTGCGCCGGGAAATAGCAAAAGACCTGCCGGACGTTCCGTATCTTTTTATCTCAGCCGTTGCACAACAAGGGCTAAAGGAGCTAAAGGAGCTGATATGGAAGCACCTCCATCTACCTGAAGAAGCATGAGCCTTTTCAATAGGATCGAAACATGGGATCAGTACCTGTTCCTTTATCTGAACCAATTCCATTCTCCCTTTTTTGACGTTCTTTTTTACTGGATCAGTTGGCCGCCCGTATGGTTTCCCGTTTATCTGGCTCTGATTTTTTTTCTGTGGAAGAAATACGGTTGGAAGGGTCTGGGGATGATCGTTTTATGTGCCGCCGTTCTGATCACAATGGCCGATCAAACGGCCAACCTGTTCAAAAATACACTGGTCATGCGTTACCGGCCCTGTCACAATGCGGATATTGGGCATTTGGTACACACGGTATACGACCATTGTGGAGGAAAATACGGATTTTTCTCGGGCCATGCTTCGAACTCATTTGCCCTTGCCACATTTGCAGCCGTCTTGTTTAAAAACCGAAAACTGCTGTTGTGGCTTTGGTTATGGGCGTTGGTGGTGGGCTACAGCCGGATTTATCTGGGAGTACACTATCCGCTTGATGTGGCATGCGGTGCTTTGTTTGGCATCTTTTACGGGTGGCTCGTTTCGAAGCTGTATTTTTACGGTATGCAAAAACGATACACGTTGCTTTAGGTGCAAATGCTGATGGCCATATTTTTAGGCGGCGGACTGGGAAGTTTGGCCCGCTTCGGAGTGGCACAGTTGGCAAAGCAATGGTGGCCGGGCAGTTTTCCTACCGGTACCCTTGTGGCCAATTTTCTGGCCAGCGCAATGCTTGCTGTTTCGGTTTATCTGTTAAAGGATAAACTCGCGGCAGATGGTTTTATGAAACCTTTTGTGGTGATTGGATTTTGCGGCGGGTTTTCCACTTTTTCTACGTTCAGCTATGAGACCTTTGCGTTATTCCGAGCCGGTCAGGTGGGAATGGCACTCCTCAATATGGGCATTTCCATGGGGGTTTGTGTGGCTCTGATCTGGGCCATTGCACGGTTCGTCCGGTAAAGTTTTAGTTGACAAATTGAAGCAATGCAGGTTGCAGATTATCGGTAGGTTCCGGAGCAATGTGCAGTACAAAAGGTTCTACGGGAATGTGATAATTGTGGGTGGTAAGTTTCCAGTAGAGAATGCCCTTTAAAGGAAAGCCGGATTGTTTTACAGCCTGGTGCAAGGCATTTACGGCAAAAGTTCTTTCCTGCCGGTTGACGGATTGTTCTTTCCAGATAATCAGCTTTTCCCGGCCCTCTTTCCCCACCACCGAAAACCCAAAACCTTTCCACGGTTCTATGGTACTGTTTTCACGATAGCTGTACCCCAGCTCGGTAAAGAAAACAGGCTTGTCCGTCACATGTATTTTTTGCTTAAATGCACGGATGCTCTCAAATACCTCCAGCCATTTTGTTTTCATATTTTCCTCGATCCGTTCGGGGGTATGCATGCTTGTTTCAAGATCTCTTAACGGAAAATAAGCATTGATGCCTATAAAGTTGAGGTGTTTCCACCAATCTACTTCCATATAGCTATCGAAATTAGCGGCATAGCTCATTTGGCCTTTGTAAACTTTGCGTGATGCTTTGATCAGTTTTATCCAGTGGTTGCGCAACAAATTGCGGCGCAGATTCATTTCTTTGATGCAATTGCTTTTCATGCCAAAAGCTACCTGCCGGGCCCATTTGAGATGGGCATGAATGCGATCATCGATGTATTGTTCCGGGTTTTGGTAGTTATCAAAACCGCGCACCCACAAGTGGTTTTCTTTCAGTTGTTGTTCAAATTTAAGGACCCTTTTTTCAACCCGGTTTTGTTTTACCGGGTTGGAATAATAATCGATGAGTGCCGGCATTGCCCGAATGGGTATGGTGGCCGAAAGGGCATTCAGCTCGCTGCCGATCACAAAAATATCGACTCCTTCTTCCCGGGCAATTTGTGCCCATTTCAATGTAAATCGGGTGTATCGCTCAAACCAATTGTTAATGAGTTGGTTGTTTCCGGGAAGAATCATCCCATGCCACAAAAACTTGTTGCGTTCAAACGCATGATCCAATGCTACCCGAAGGATCAGAGCTACTTTTAATCCATGCTTTTTGGCTGCTTTAATTTCGTTGAGAACACCGCGATCGGTTTCGTCGTACCAGAGGTTATCGCTATCCCAGTCTCCTTGTTTGGCATAAACCGTTACCTCAATGCTGTTCATCCCTGTGGCTTTTATGGTTTGTGCCCAGTGGTTGTAATCGGCTTCGTTTACTTGTATGCCTCCAAGGTAAAAGGGAGGTTCCGGATCGGGCAGAAAAAAACTACTGCACACGATGAGCAAACCTGCAATGATGCCAAACCTTCTTTTCATGGGTGTAAACAAAGCTGCAATTTACGTTCTTTCCGCAAGAAACAAGCCGTAATTGTTTACCCGATTTTTTTCCCGATAAAGGCACTCTACTGTGGCCATGTTACCCTGAAAAGGCTCTTGCTGCTCTGAAAGAAAACACAAAAAATTTACGACCAATTATCCGACCTCATCGGGCCATTGAAACGAAGCCTTACCGGGAAAGAGAAAACGTATAGAATTCACTTAAATTTTTCTCCACAAGATCAAGGTGAATCAAGGTGTACAAGGAGCTTACGGTTCCTCGGTACGCTTTTGCAATTGCCCGGCGGAGTACTCTTCATAAGGTATATCCTTAAATTCTTCCTGGCTGAATTCGGGAAGTTCGGATTCTTCATGCTCGTCTTTTCCCACAATTTGACCGATGGAGAACTCCGGAAGGTTCGTTATAATTTCAAATGCTACATTGGACAAAAGCGGCGGATCTGCCCAGGGAAATAGTTTTTTGATCCGGTTCGTACTTTTATCGCGGAACTCCAGTTGCACTTCTTCCCGTCCGTTTCTTATGCGGCGATCAAAAGCTACGCGAAACGGACGAAAACGACTAACGGTTTCATTCGATATCGTTACCCGGACTTGTACGGTTTCACCGCGGTTATTCTTTTTTTGGGTAACATACGCAGTAGAGTTGGTATGCTCCCACCGGCTTTCAAGGATCGGGTATTCTATTCCGGCAGAATCCGTAACGATCCATTTCCAGACAAGGGTATCGCCCACTTTGCTGTTCTCGGAAACAAGCACATCTTCGAATGCCATGCAGCGAAGGCCTGCTCCAACGGGTATCCGCATGCTTAAAGCTCCGGCACCACTACGCGCGATCAACCGGCCGTTCTCAACACTCAAAGTACCGCTGCCGGTTTTGCTGATGGCATCCGGAACTTCTTTTCCATCAAAACCATACAATACGTTAGGTTGGTCCGAATTACAAGAAAAAAGAAACGCACTTACCACCCATAGAATAACAGAATAAAAAGATCTCATTTTTTTTGG
>CALLUQ010000118.1 GCA_938010565.1 uncultured Flavobacteriales bacterium | reverse complement strand
TTATTAGAGTCAAATAACTTTTTCTCATAACACCTTAGCTAAATAATCATTCCTTCCTTGCTAAAGTACTAATATTATAATCAGACGCACCCTTCCAGATTAAATAAATCCATAAGCCGGATTAAATTTTAGAAAAATAGGCGTAGTGCCTACCTCAAATCGCATGCAATTGATCTTCAATAAAATATGAATTTAAACCGACGAAGTCAGGAAAATACACCGCTCCCACAGAGATAATAAGCATTAAAAGCGTTTGAGTTGTCGGGCATCAAATAACCGGAGAAGATATTTTATCTGTCGATATGTGTTAAAAAAATAAATTAGTTGAGGATCGTATCCCATACAATGGTAATGGGAAACCCCCACAGCATCAGAGCGGCCAGACTGAAAACAACGGTTCGTGTTTTACCTCCGTATAACTTTGCTACAATCATGGTTCCCAGAGGTACGGACAACAGCAGCGGACATAAACCCGCTATCAGCCAGAACCCAAACTTCGAAACTTTAACCTTAACAATGAGCTTATTGGTATAGGTGAATTTTTTAGAGGGTACATAATTGTCTTTTTCCAGGGCCCTTTTTTCTTTTTTCAGGCGGTATTTCTTCATTTGTTTGTTCACCATGTTTGCACCGAAATAAAAGAATAAAAAACTGGCACAAGCCCCTGTTATGGCCGAAAAATAGGTTTCCCAGAAAGACAGGACTGCAATTCCTCCGGCTGCAGAAAACATGTATTTGAAAGTAGCCACCGAAAAAACGGCGAAATAAGATAGCGTTTTAGCCCACATAGTGTTTTATTCTTTTTCACCGTAAGCCAGGTCTCCGGCATCCCCAAGCCCGGGAACAATAAAAGCCTGTGCGGTTAATTCATCGTCAATTGCGCCACACCAGATGGTGGTATTATCGGGCAGTTGTTTTTTCAAGAAGTCCAGCCCCTCCGTACTGGCCACTACACAGGCCACATGAGTGTGTTTCGGTTTGCCTTTTTGTAACAAAGCCTGGTAACACAACACCATTGAACGGCCGGTTGCCAGCATAGGATCGGCCAGGATCAATACTTTGTCTTTCAGGTGGGGGCTCGACATGTATTCCACCTTTATTTCAAAATTTTCTTCCGTTGTGTGTTTCCGATAAGCCGCAACAAATGCATTGCCTGCCTGATCAAAAAAATGGAGCAACCCGTTGTGTAATGGGATCCCTGCACGCAGAATAGAAGCCACCACCGGCTGTTCGGCTAACACAACTGCTTCGGCAGTTCCAAGGGGGGTTACTACTTCCCGTTCTGCAAAATTCATGGTTTTGCTGATCTCGTAAGCCATTACCTCCCCAATCCTTTCGAGGTTTCTGCGAAAGCGTAACCGGTCTTGCTGAATGACTTCATCCCGGATCTCTGCAATGAACTGGTTGAATAAGGAATGGTTCTGGCTAAGGTTGAAAACTTTGGTTTGCATATTGAGTCGGTTTTAGTACATGCCTCCGTTAATATTCAATGTTTGCCCGGTTACATAACCGGCATTTTCCCGGATCAGGTATTGTATACAAGCGCTGATGTTGTTTGTATTTCCAAAGGTGCCTGCCGGGATCTGCCGGCGAATTTGTTCCCGCATTTCTTCCGGAATGGTGTATAACATCCCGGCATCAAGATAACCCGGAGCAATGCAATTGACGGTAATGGACTTATCGGCTACTTCTTTGGCCATGGAATAGGTCATTCCGATCAGGCCTGCTTTGGATGCGGCATAAGCAGAAGTGCCCGGAAAACCTGTTTGAGCTACAACAGAGGCAATGTGGATGATCCTCCCCCATTGGCGTGAACGCATGCCCGTTAACACGGCTTTGCTGCACAAAAAAGATCCGGTCAGATTTACTTCCATGGTTTCCCGCCAATCTTTGGCAGTCATTTTCCACGACATGCTGCTGCGGTTAATGCCCGCATTGTTGATCAATACTTCTACCGGCCCCAAGTTGGATCCGATCTGCAATACCATTTCCCGCACCCTTGTTTCATCGCAAATGTTGGCGGCCATCACCATGCATTCTCCTCCTGCTGCCCGGATATCCGCTTGCAATTGCAACGCTGCAACTTCATTGGTATGGTAATGTAAAGCCAGTTTGTGGCCTGCTTTCGCAAGATCGGATGCGATCTTCATTCCCACACCTCCCGATGCTCCGGTAAGCAAAATAACTTTTGATGACTTCATCAACTGCGAAGTTTTTTTATCCGTTTGAGGTAGGTTGGTAACCGGTTGAATGTCAAAAATAAGTAGAATGTATCAATTGCGCCGAAATTCCGGTAAAATCTTGCTACGGAAGGAACTTTCGATCCTCCGAAATCCAGTTTCCGATAATTTTCCGAAGCATATATACGAATGACTTCACGAAAGAGAAAATGCATCGCGCCAAGCCGTTTTCCGGTTTCATTTACAGCCCCTTTCAGATAAGTGATCTGTTTGCCATCCTTCATAAAAAAGCCCATGGCTACCGTGCCGCTATCCGGATGAAGCACCGAATACATTTCGCCCAGTTGGTGGTGCATCATATAAGCGATCAAATGGCGGAGGCGCTTAAATTCCTTTTTACCCAATGCTTTGATCTTTTTGCCTGCCTCTTCCTGAAATAAGTTCACCAAGGCATCCGCTTTTCCGCCATATTGAAAAATGAGGCCTGCTTTTTCGGCTTTTCGGGCATTCCTTCTTGCATTGGAGGAAAGATCTGCGAGCAATGCATCTGCGGGTGCATTTAAATATAAAGCCTGGTGCAGTACTTTTTCTGCGGTGTATCCTTCGGGGATTGTTTCGCTCATTTTCATTCCAAATTGCCGGAAACGGTATTTTTCGGGAATTGCTTTCAGAAACTCGGCAACCAGAGTATCGTTGGCTTCAGTGGCTCCTAAAACGCCTAACTGGCGGGTAAAAATGGGTTGAAAAACCACATGTTGCCCCATTCTGGATTTTACCGGCAAAGGCATGATCCAATCCATTTCTCCTTTTACCAAAGCATGCCATTCCGAACAGGTGGCATCGAGGTACCAACTGTAACAAAACAAATTGGATTCCGCTGCTGCAGCTACTTTCTCATCCCAGTGCTGCCGGTTGAGTTTTTTATGGTGGATCAGGCGGATCATGTTATGGTGGCAAAGGTGGTGAATTGATGCGTGTTTTTGTAACGTTCAATGATGTTTTGCAACTTTCTCAAGGAATATCGGGTACAGGCTTTCGGATGACCGATCACTACTACATCTGTGCCTGCATTTCGTTTTTCTGTTTGGATAATGGTTTCGGGCAGTTGATTGACAAACCACCCATCGAGGCTTAAAGGATTAAGGGTTACCGAACTCAGCAACTTTTTCCTGTAACCGGGAGTTGGTATAGGCACCCCATCGCCTATGGGCTTGTGATCTCCGGGGTTTAAACGGCCCCGGATAAAGAGTTCCCAAAAGAAAAGCGGACCGGTTTTTAAACTGGTAATGGGAACCTGTAAGAACGGACCTTGCGGGTCTTCGGTACAAAGGGCTTCGTTAAAATGCCAGCGCGTTTTATCCGGACACGACCGAAAATCATAAAAATAGTGTTGTGATGTAAAATAACCGCCTGGAAATACGGTGCTATCTTTCTTAATTCCAGCTTCTTTAAAAAAGAGGGCTACCTTTTCAAAAGGCTGTAAACACCAGCCTCCGGCCCGAAAACTATCCACTTTTTTGCCTGTTAATGCTTTTAACTTTGCGTGATATTGCAAAATGATGTTGCGGGCTTCCTCGTCCGGAAAATCTCCCAACTTATAACGATCTGTATTGATTTCCCAGGAATGGCCATTGTAATAGCTGTCTTCCCAATGCGGATGGATGTGCAACTGGCAATCGTGCCCTTTGTTGACCAATGTTGTGATCTGGTTACGGATGCCATCCAGGTCCCTTTGCAATCCGGAATGATCTTCCACTGCTTCTTCCAACCGAATGATGAAACCGACATCAATAAAAAAGGTCATGCGGGCTCCGGTTTCATCGCCAATGCGAATAAGTTCGCGGGTGGGCCGGAGCATACAGTTTTCTACCGTTCCATGTTGTTTGCCGAAATACAGCTCATAATCCAGGGTCAGGTAAATGTTCATTCCATCAAAGTTTTAATGTTTCGCCGTTGGGGGTATACATGGTGATCCCATGCTTTGTAAACGCTTCTATCATTACATGAAACATGCGGTGCGCATCCAACAGCAAACAAGGAGCATTCCCCAACTGTGTAGGTTGGGCCACTCCTTTTTCCTTAAACATAGGGATCAGTTCGTCGCATTTTCTTTTTGCCGACATTACCGGATTGTGCACCTTGGTTTTTACCCTGTGTTGCGCTCCGTTTTTATCCACAATAGTGGCTGCAAATGCTTCTTCAAAATAAACCGGGTAAGGAAAATCGACGGCATCTTCAAGGGTATGCAGGCTGGTACCTGCATTGATAAGGGTTACTCCGATGTAGAGGATCTTCCCTTTTTTTTCGCTTACGCGATACCATGGTGATTGGTTGGTATAGGGGGTTATTTCTCCCAGATGATCTTTGATGAACCAAGATGCGTCGGGCCCGGACACGCTGACAGGTTCTGTGGGGTGCAAGCTGCGCTCCACTCCTCTCATTTTCCGGAAATATTCGCTCACCGAACCCATTTTTGAAGGAGAATTGCATACATCAAAGGTAGGGCAAGAACGCATGTGATCAAGCTGAAGAGCAGGATTGGGAGAGGTGGGCATTAACAAGTGACCTTCAGGCCCCAGAACATCGAATAAGGCATGTACCAGGGTGGGTGCCCCTCCTTTTACGTATCCGATCTTACTCAGAGCGGCATGTACCAACAAAACATCACCGGCTTTAATTCCCATTTTCCGGAGTTGGGCGGATAACTGTTCCCGGTCCATGCCTTCTCCTGCTTCCTTTTGTTTTTTTATGGCGGTACGGGTTTGTTGTTTTTTTCTGTTGCGGTACATTTTCAGAAGAAAAGGAGGGACTAAATTTCTTGCCCAATCCCGCAACGGTTGTTTTCCACTCATGTTTCTTTTCCCATTTCAATAGTTCGTTCGTATACCGTGCGCCAGTTTTTCCATTTGCCCATATCGTTGATGGTTTCATTGTGCCATAAACTGATGAACGTTCCTTGTACGGCTTTGATCTCTGCGATGAGTGTTTCCAGTTCTTTTAATGCAACATCCGGTTTCATGTTGAGGTATTCGTTGAGTGTACCATCCATTGCCACAAAGGGGTGGATCCGCAGTTTGGTAAGCGATTCGCTGTCCAGATCGTAATGATGATAAGAAGAACAGATCCCGGCTCTGAAACCTGTTTCGGAAGCAAATCCCATGGTGTAATCGTCGGTAATGCCCCGATCGGCTAACCGACGATAGGTTTCGGGAAAAGACAAACGTAAAAAATGCTGGCGGCTGCGTGTTACTTCTCTTTTGGTGATCTCTGCCAGGCGTTCTACCTCTGTTTTTAACTTTTCCGGTTCACTGTTCGAACCGTAAGAGGGGTGGATCCCTACCTCGGTGTAATCGGCCATGTATTGGATCAGAGAACGAAAACGCCGACTGGTTACGGGTACGTTTTTATCGTTTTTTCCGTAATCGGCCAACAGGAAAAAACAAATGGTTTTCAACCGGTGTTTCTTATGTATACCGAGCAGGTAATCAAACGTATCATAAGGGTCGTTTTTATACCCCATGTTCACTTGTAAACGTTCGGAAAAACCTTTGAGATCAAACTCCGTAAGCGAACGTGCCAACCCGCCTATGGTTCTAAGCAACCCCTTCTCTTTATAGGCATACGCATTATCAATGTCGAAGGTGTTGATGAACTGATAGGTTCGTTTTCCGAAGCTAAGATGGGGATATATCCGTAGCAATGCTGTTTTCAATTGAGCGGCCCAAATATTTACCACCGGCTTTTTTAAAAAGCCTTTCCGGAAAGCCAAGGTGTCGGCAGCTGAAAACCGTTGGTGTTGATCGCTTCGGTGCGGGAGGTATTCCTCGTATCGGGTTACCATGTAAAAACCTGCTGCAAATACATCAAAGGGCAACAAGCCTTCGGAGGAACCGGCAAATAAAGTTGGAATGGTTTCCTGTTTTCCCATTTTGATCTCCTGATCCCGAATGCCGTTTTCAAATAGCAGGCGGGCAGGAGCAATACGGAGTCCGGGCAACCTTTTATCGTTGGAATAATTGAGAACCGCTTCTTCCGATGTTTCCAACCGGGCTTTATCATCGGTTAGGGTATAGGTTCCACAAAGTACTTCCCGGATCATCAGATCGACCGCATATCGCACTCGGGGTGTAATTTTATCGCAATAGATGAGGAGCATTCCGGTAGTAAAGGTAACAATCTGATGCTCTTCCTGACTACAACATTTTAAATGTTTGATGGTATGGAGCTAAAGCAGTCCTTCATCCGCAAAAGAAAAATACCCTGTTTCGGTAATGATCAGGTGGTCTACGACCGGAACATCCATCATTTTTCCGCTTTTTAACAGCTTTTGAGTGAGTTGAATATCGGACTGGCTGGGTTGCAGGTTTCCCGAAGGATGATTGTGGCAAAGCACGATGGAGGAAGCCAGGTGATCAATGGCCAGTTTAAAAATTACCCTCGGGTCTACTGCTGCCATGGCAACTCCTCCTTTGCTGACCAAAAAACGACCAATAATTTTGTTGCTCCGATTGAGGAGGAGTATCCAGAATTCTTCATGTTTTAAAGCACTGATCAAAGGCCGGAAAATGTAATCTACCTGATCGCTCGACCGGATCTTTTTACGTTCAACAGGTGGTTCCAGGATGCAACGTTTTCCCAGTTCAATGGCCGCAACAATGGTAATGGCTTTTGCTTCTCCTACTCCCTGGTAACGCATCAGATCGCGTGCTGTTAGCTTGCCCATCACTTCCGGCTTGTATTTGATGGAAGCCCAGATGCGCTGAGCAATATCCAGTGCCGATTCGTGTTTTGAGCCCGAACGGATCAAAATGCCTAGCAATTCGGTATCGGTTAATGTTGCCTGGCCATGAAGAAGCAACTTTTCCCGGGGGCGGTCTTCTTCCGCCCAGTGTTTTATGGCAACGCGTTTGTTCATCACGGTTTAAATATAGCGCATGAAACGAGGCAAAAGCCCATCAAACCCAAAAAGACGTTAAATTACTTAGGTGATCATACCTACCGTAGAGGAAGCGATAAAGCTTAGGAGAACAACAGTATAAATCATCAAAAATAGAGCAGAAGCGGGAGTTTTCCGTTGCTGTTTTATTCCAATTACCGGGTGTGGAATGCATGTGTCACAACGGTTTACCGGATAAATGGGAAAGGGAACGGACATGACGGCAGCAAACTGAAATTCTTTCCACAAAAAACCGGTGGAAATGTTCGGTGCTTTTTCGTCCACCGTCGGGCACGGTAATTTCGACTGATTTTGGTGCATCTGGCCCGGTGTGCCATGGCAACGGGATGGGGTGCGAAAAAACGGGTACCGATCCGGTGAGTACTTAAGGCATTTTTACTTGTCGGCAAACGATGCCCGTCAGCCAGGCAACGTCCGGTAATTGGAACCTTGTAAAGAAGCCCCATGCAGGGCAAACACAAAAAGCTGTTCCCGGGATCCGGAAACAGCTTATATTTTCAAGCTTTTTTATATCTCCCGATCAGAGATGGTTCACATGCAGCGTAAGGCTGCTCTTAAGGTTTGCTGCCTTATTTTTGTGAATGATGTTGCGTTTAGCAAGTTTATCCAACATGGAAATCACATTGGGAAGCATTTCAGTTGCGGCACTTTTATCAGACGTTTCCCGCAAAGTTTTGATCGCATTACGCGTTGTTTTGTGATAATAGCGGTTGTGTAACCGCTTGGTTTCGTTGGAACGGATCCGCTTAATTGCTGACTTATGGTTTGCCATTTTTTTACTTTATATCTCCGAAAAATCGGGCTGCAAATATAATTAAGTTTCGGTGCAATCAAAAACGGGTGGAAGGAAATGTGTTTCCGGAGCTAAAAACCCACACCGAAAAAGTTGCTTTGGGAGTGGCCGGCAACTTCCTGCACTTTTTCTTTCTTATAAGGTTTCGGATAACGTTTTCATAATTGTAAAACATCTATTTCGGGAGCTTTCCATTTTCATACCGAATCAAAAAGTTCGACTGGTAAAGGTACAGGGCAAACGCATTTAAATTTTGAGCAGCCTTTCCGGAAATTGATTCTCCCATCCTGCTTTTTTTCGTTTGGATCTTATGCCCAATCTACATGCTTTCCCTTGTTTGGTAAGATGGTATGCCATCTTATGGATCAGAGAAAAGTTTTGATCTGAACCCCAGGAGCATCATTTTGAAAAGCTTTGATTTCGTGTGAAAAAGTGTACTTTTGAATCTGATTTTTCAGATCCAATAACAAAAATGAATATGAACATTCCTGAGGAATTAAAGTATACAAAGGATCACGAATGGATTCGTTTGGAAGGTGATGTAGCCACCGTTGGCATTACCGATTTCGCACAAGAAGAACTGGGCGACATTGTTTACGTTGAAACCGAAACCGAAGGGGCAACGCTGAATGCAGAAGAGGTTTTTGGAACGGTGGAAGCGGTAAAAACAGTAAGTGATTTGTTTATGCCTATAAGCGGAGAGGTGATTGAGTTTAATGCCAATCTCGAAAACAAACCCGAGTTGGTGAATATCGATCCCTACGGTGAGGGCTGGATGATCAAATTGAAAATCAGTGACATGAGCCAGGTGGACGACCTGTTGGATGCCGTTGCTTACAAACAACTTCATTGATGCATAACCAAACCGTTTTACCACCCCGACAAACACCGTATAAACGG
Source organism: uncultured Flavobacteriales bacterium (assembly GCA_938010565.1). Classification (GTDB taxonomy): domain Bacteria; phylum Bacteroidota; class Bacteroidia; order Flavobacteriales_D; family CALLUQ01; genus CALLUQ01. The sequence goes on along the minus strand of CALLUQ010000118.1, from coordinate 4,368 downwards.
TTCGTTTTTTCAATCCCGGTATCAGACATTAAGAAAAAGAGGCTTTTTTGAGGCACAACCGTTGCATGCCACAAAGCCGGCAATCACCAATCCGGATAAAAATGCCTTTCTAAAAAAACGTTGCGAAAGAATTCCGGCACATTATTTGTTTGTAGAATAGCATGGTTTGTTGAAATGAGCACTACAAACTGTTAGAAAATCTTTGTACTTTTAGTGCAATAAATGCTCACAGGTAAAAACATTTTGTTATGAATACTAAAAAATCTGATGAGGCTGATCAGGAGAGTTTTACCAAAGCAAAAACTCGTGGGCTGGTTGGTTTAATGTTGGCACTGGCCATTACGCTGTGTGCTTTTGAGTATACCATATGGGATCCGATTGAATATGGCATGCAAAAGATAGACAACAACCTTCTTGAAGAAGAAGAGGTAATGGAAGCTCCTCCGGAAGTCATCCCGCCACCGCCACCGCCACCACCGCAACCCACCATCATCGAAATTGTTGAAGATGATGAAGAGATAGAGGAGGAACTCGAAGTGGAAGAACTCGAAGTGGAAGAAGATACCGAGATTGAGATTATTGAAGCAGAAGAAGAAGAAGTGGTTGAAGAAGAGATTTTCACCATTGTGGAAGATATGCCTTCTTTCCCTGGCGGAGAAGCAGAAATGTACAGATACCTCGGAAAAACCATTAAATACCCTCCAATGGCTAAAGATGCAGGCATTACAGGCATAGTTTACGTGGGGTTTGTAGTCGATAAAAAGGGGAGCATTACCGAAGTAAAAACCAAAAAAGGAATAGGCGGAGGCTGTGATAAAGAAGCAGAACGCGTGGTTAAAAACATGCCTAAATGGAAAGCCGGAAAACAACGTGGCAAACCTGTAAACGTAGCATACACCATCCCCATTCGCTTTACGCTGAAATAAGAAAAATATAGTTTTGTATGGAAAACGCTCCGAAATCGGAGCGTTTTTTGTTGGGGGAAATGTGCCCGGTATGGGCAACAGCCCTATCTCGTTGGCAAGAACCAAGAACCCGGGTTCCTTCCTTTACAGGTTGCTTTGAGAATATTCCTGAATGTCGTTGGAGAACATTGGTGTGGCATGACCCAATGCACCACTCAACACGCAAGTTCCTGCAAACAGATCACAAATGGTTTCTCCATTATAGATTTCTTTGATAGAATTCCCCAAGTATTTTAACAACTCTCTTTTGGAGCCCATATACTTGATAATATGAGGAACGTTAAGCCTGAGATCCAAATGGTTTTCCGCCTCTACCATTTCATTGTTAACAACTGTGTTCATTCACTGTTTGCTCTCCTATGCTTCTTTTTTGACTCTACCACGAAATTTAATGGAAGCTTTAATTTAGTGCTAAAAAGGGCCAATGTTTACCCATCATTTTTTTGATGCATCGCATCTCTAAGCGTGGCATACGCTACGCTTAGTTGATCTTTCTTTTTCTATTAGGCTTAGCCTTTATCCGCTAAAATAACGGTAGAACCTCTTTTTATTATGTAGTAAAAAGGCTTCGTAAACAAACCACGAAGCCTTTTCATATCTTTTCACATATAGAGATACGCAAATGCCTATTCGGCTTCCTCCTCCGTAGGTAGCTCCTCAACATTTGCCGAAATGGTCAGCAGAGTTTGAGCAGGCTCGGTATTGGCCGTAAGCGTAACCGTTTTGGTTTGTTTGCCTTTTTGCTTTCCGGGTTTGTATACTACTTTGATTTCGCCTTCGGCCCCGGGAGCAATCGGTTCTTTTGGGTATTCCGGCACCGTACATCCGCATGAACCTTTGGCATTGGTGATGACCAACTCTTTATCGCCTGTATTGGTAAACTTGAAAATGTAAGCATTTTCGGTATCTTGCTTGATGGTGCCAAAATCATGTTTGTTCGTACCGAAGTTAATTTTTGTCGGGGGCTTGGCAGGTTCTGCTTTTTTTGCACTGGCAGCAGGATCAAAAGATGGCGTTCCCGGGCTCTGAGCAGTTTGATCTTGAGAACCGGATGTACTGAGGTTGGCATTTGCCTGATCGGAACGAGTTCCACTTCCGGGAACATAGCTTTCGTTCGTATTCGCCGTTAAAAGCAGATACGTGTTAAACACCAAAAGTACCGCAACGCCTACCAACAGGCCGGATTTAAATTGTTCTTTCATGTTAATAATTAATAAAGGGTATTACTATTTGCACAAATCTACTTATAAAGCCTTTATTTCTCCACTTTCGGGTTTAGTTTTTTGAACGTATGGTCGTTCATGCTTTCAATCGCTTTTCTGTAATCAGGGCTCAAAACATTCATGATCTCATAAAATTTCCGATCACTCCAAAGGTTGGCAGCAATTTGTGCCTTTAATCGGGTGTCGATGATGTTTTTGACTTTCGTGTAACCGGGCTCATCTTCGTTTACCCCTTCTTTTTTAGCATAACCAAAAAACTCCCGAAGCAGATCATCGGTAATTCGGAAATCACTTTTAAATGTAGCCCACGTTGCGTATTTGCTTTTTAAAAGGACTCTGTTTTGGTTTACATACGACAAACAGAAAGCATTGAATATTCCTTTTTGCATTAACGCTCTGAAATAATCCGATGATCCGCCGGTATCCAGCGGCACAAAAATATCGGGGATGATACCGGCCCCGCCATAAACCACCCTTTTCCCGTTGGTCAGGAATTTTTGCGAACTATCAACCGGAATGCTGTCTTTATGGTACAGTTCGCCCGATTCGGAACGGCTGTATTTTTCTTGTTTGTAAGCTTCGGCACCTGCTGCATACGGTTTTTGGATGCTTCGGCCCGAAGGCATGTAATAGCGCGAAATGGTAAGGCGAATGGCAGAACTATCGTTAAGCATCATGGGTTTTTGTACCAATCCTTTACCAAAAGAACGGCGGCCTATGATCAGTCCTCTGTCCCAATCCTGAATGGATCCGGAAAAGATCTCACTGGCCGAAGCCGAACTCTGATCGATCAAAACCACCAGTTTTCCTTTTTCAAACTGCCCTTTGTGCTTGGTGTAGATCTCTTTTCGGGGAGAGTTCCGGCCTTCCGTATAAACGATCCGCTTTTTGCCGGAAAGGAACTCATCGGAGAGTCTTGTTGCGGTGCGGAGATACCCCCCTCCGTTGCCCCGCAGATCGAGAATGAGGCTTTTCATGCCGGCATTTTTTAAATCGGCAATAGCCGCATTAAATTCTTTCATCGTGGTGGCTGAGAAACGGGTAAGTTTCATGTATCCGATCTCATCCGTAGCCATATAGTAAGCCCGAATGCTATGGATGGGTATTTTATCCCGGGTAATTTCGTATTCCATCACCTCTGCTCCCGAATACCGCTTTATGCCTACCGTAACGCTTGTACCCCGTTCTCCTTTCAGTTTAGCAGTTACCATTTTATTGGTAACGCCAATTCCGGCAATATTTTCACCATTTACAGTGATAATTTTATCTCCGGCACAAATGCCTAATTTTTCCGAAGGTCCGCCGGAAATGGGGCTTACCACCATTAACGTATCGTCCAGAATTTGAAACCGGATCCCAATGCCATCAAAATTTCCTTTTAAGGGCTCATTGGTAGCGCGTAAGTCTTTTTTAGAAATGTAAACAGAATGAGGGTCCAATTTTTTCAGCATGGCCCGTATGGCATCCTCCACAAGCGCATCACCGTTTACAGAATCCACATAATGCTCTATTACCTTATCAAAAAGGGAATTGAATTTATCGGTGGTGGTACCCGGGTTATACGATTGTGTTTGTGCCTGAATGCTATAAATGAGTGCTAAAGTTGTAAGAAAAGTTCTGATCATGTTGTTGTTATCAAAGTCGGGTATGTATTTTGTACGGATAAACCGGTTATGGGTTTAACTCCGATATCACCGGAAAGGTTGCACAAAATGTAAGGCTTCCGGAGGGTCATTCTTGTTTTTAAACCGGTTTTTGTGACAAAAATTGTTGCATAAATCATTCCAAAAGCACCGAAGAGTGAACAACGGCCTCGTATAAGCGTAGTACGGAATTTGAATCCACTCCCAGTCCACCTCACTTAGCTTTAGCAGATACCAAAACACCCCCTTTTTAAGCACATTCAGCCCGTATTTCGCTTCATATCATGTTGCAGGTAGTGTTTTTTCAGTCATTTGGACTCTTTTGCAATTCTGGGTTGGGGCGCATGCATTTGAGAATTGCAAATGGGTATGGCTCCACCTGTTTTACCAAGAGTGTTGCTTATAGTCTTTGAATTATAGTCAACAAAACATCAATTTTGTAATCGTGGAAATAAAATCCAAAATAGGACAAAGAATAAAGGAATTAAGGGAAGCCAAACAAATGTCTCAAAAGGATTTGGCTTACAGCTCTGATTT
>CALLUQ010000117.1 GCA_938010565.1 uncultured Flavobacteriales bacterium | reverse complement strand
TCCGCTTTTTTGAGTACGGTGTAAGAGCACGCTATCCGTTGCTTGTGCAGAATGGTGTTTTATGCGGAAACAAGTTGATGAAAAGATCTCATGGAAAAAACCGCTCACATAAAAAGAAAACTAGTGTTAAGTCAGGTATACTGTGTCGTATAAGTTGCCGATATTTTTGTTCCGGACAATGCGAAAAATAGGAGCCTAGTGTAGCTAAGGGGTTATTTTTCAAAAAAGTCCGGGATAAAAAGATCAAAACTTGGTGCGGCTAAAGTAGGCTTGACTTAACACTATTCCGTTGACTGCCCCTTGTTAACCGATCCGGAAATGCGCTCCAGATCACGATCAAAAAGGTAAAGCCCTCCTTTGTCTGTGCCTATCATGTTTAGCTTGTCCATGATCGTTCTGGCCAGTGCCTCTTCTTCAATTTGTTCGGAAACGTACCATTGCATAAAGTTATGCGTGGTATAATCTTTTTCCTGAAGGCAAATGTCCACCACATGGTTAATTTGTTCCGACACCATAATTTCGTGATTCAAAAGCGATTCGAAGATGTTCGTGATCGATTCGAATTCGGAAGGGGGCTGCTGAAGAACAGGTATAATCGCCTTGCCTCCTCTTTCGTTCACAAAATGCACCAACTTCAGCATGTGCATCCGCTCTTCATCAGAGTGTTCGTAAAGAAACGTTGAGGTTCCGTTCAGGCCTTGTGTTTCAGCCCATGAAGCCATAGCAAGATAAAACTGTGAGCTTTCGGCTTCGATCGCAATTTGTTTGTTGAGTGCATCTTCTATTTTTCCGGATAACATAAGTCAGTACCTTTTTTTCAAAGGTAATAAGGTACGTGTTATCTTGAAGCATAAATGGCGTACAAATTGTTGTCCGAAAAGGAAAAAGCCTGGCCGACCGGGAACCAACAGCCTGACCATAGCCTGAAGCCATCATAACGGATCGCTACTGCCGGCGTTGTCCCGTATGGGTTTATGAGCCATCAGCGCCTTTGCCCGCATGCAAGCAGAACCGGCCAACATGCACAGGCAAAATACTTTGTGCCCTTTGGCGCTTCTGTAAAAGCCCGTGTTTGTTTATTTTATGGCAAGTCAGGTGCAAATGGCAAGTCCGGCACAAAAGGTTGCTTAAAAAAAGCTACCATTTATCCGGTAAATCCTCAGTTGGTCAGTTTTTAGCTCCAGCTATCCCCTGTACTGATCAACCCAAAAAACCTTTTTACTATTTTTGAAATCCTTTTTGAATTTTAATTGATGATCCAGATATGAAACGCATTCAATTGTTTCTACTTGCCCTCTTGTTGAGTGTAGGCCAAATCGTAAAAGCAGGTAATCCGGATGAGGGCATGTGGCTCCCATTGCTGATCAAAGACCTTAACTACGAAGAAATGAAACGTCAGGGCTGTACTTTAACAGCCGAACAAATTTACTCCGTTAACCATTCAAGCTTAAAAGATGCCATTGTACAGCTGGGGAACTTTTGCACCGCAGAGGTAGTATCTCCCGAAGGCTTATTGTTAACCAACCATCACTGTGCTTATGATGCCATTCAGGAATTCAGCTCCCCGGAACACAATTACCTGAAAGATGGGTTTTGGGCCAGTAATAAAGGAGCCGAATTGAATGTTCCGGGGCTTAAGGTTTCTTTCCTTATACAAATGGAAGATGTATCGGATAGCATGTTTGACGGAACGGAAAACATGACGGGGGCTGATCGAGATGCTAAATTGGCAAACAACCAAGCCGCACTGATCAAAAAAATGGAAGAGGAAAACGAAGGCTTTAGAGTGGAAGTAAAAGATATGTTTGATGGCAACGCATACTACGCTTTTATTTACGAGGTATTCCCGGATGTTCGGTTGGTCGGGGCACCTCCTTCTTCGGTCGGAAAATATGGCGGAGATACCGATAATTGGATGTGGCCGCGCCATACCGGAGATTTTTCGATGCTGCGGGTGTATGCCGGAGCCGATAACAAACCAGCGGCTTTCAGTGCTGACAACAAACCGTATAAACCAAAGCATTTTCTTCCCATTTCCGTAAAAGGCACTTCCGAAGGCGATTACACCATGGTGATGGGCTACCCCGGCAGTACCGATCGTTACCTGACCAGTCCTGAAGTGGCTAACCTTAAAAATAACGGTGCGCCCACCCTTATTAGGCTGGCAGGAAAACGCCTTGAAGTGATGAAAAAAGACATGGCTGCCGATGAAGAAGTATTCATCAAATTGGCCTCTGATTATGCTTCTCTGAGTAATACGCACAAATATTATCAGGGCCAGATGCTAGGTCTGGAAAAATTTGACTTGATCGCTGAAAAACTCGCGCTGGAAAAAAACTTTATGAAATGGGTAAATACCGACAGCGTTCGCATAAAAAAGTACGGCAAAGTAATTGAAAACATCGAGCACGAATATGCCACTCACAAAGAAGCCCTCAAACAAAGCAATTACCTCAACCTTGCGGGGTTTGCTCCGGCCTTTATTGATAATGGTATTGGAATGTGGCGGTTGAGCTCCCATCTTTCCGAAAATAAAAAACCCGACCCGGAACTGGTCGATAAGCTAAAAAAGAATGTGGCTTCCGCTTTTAAAGATTATGTCGCATCAACAGATGAGAAGGTGTTTGCGGCAATGCTTACCATGATGCATGAAGATCTGCCCGAAGGATTGCAGCCCGATGTGTTTAATTCCCGCATTTTCAAAAAGCATGGAAAAGGAAATACGAGTGCTGAAAAATGTGCCGCTTTTGCCCGTTACGTTTTCTCAAGATCCATTGTGGTTGATCAGGCAAAAACCGAAGCGCTGTTGGTCAGACCAAAATTCAAAGTACTCAAAAAAGACCCCGGGGTCAAATACATCAGCAGCATCATCAGCTTGTATCGTAAGGCGATGAAAACCGGCATGCAGCAATACAGATCCGGTTTGGCTGCCAACCGCCAGTTGTTTGTAGAAGGATTGTTTGAAATGAATCCGGAACTCAAAAACACATATCCGGATGCAAATTTCACCATGCGCCTCACCTACGGACCGGTGAAATCGTACAAATCATGGGATGGAAAGCCTTACCAACCTTATACCTATGCCAGCCAGATCCTGGACAAATATAAACCCGGCGACCCTGAGTTTGATGTGCCGGAGAAACTCCGCACCCTCATCAAAAACAAAGATTACGGAGCCTATGCCGTAGACGGAAAATTGCCCGTTTGTTTTATTCACACTACCGATATTACCGGGGGCAATTCCGGTTCGCCGGTGATCAATGGCGAAGGCCACCTGGTAGGGGTTGCTTTTGATGGAAATTGGGAATCGATGATTTCCGACCTGAAATATGACAACTCATTTGTTCGTACCATTTCTGTGGATTCGCGTTATGTATTGTTCATCATCGACAAATACGCCGAAGCCACCCATTTATTGGATGAAATGACCATCATCCGTTAAAACATTTATATAACATATATATCATAAAAATCCCGTCGCCAAAGAAGGAGGCGGGATTTTTATATACCCTGAA
>CALLUQ010000116.1 GCA_938010565.1 uncultured Flavobacteriales bacterium | reverse complement strand
GCATGGCCAATACCTTCAAATAGTTACCTTTACCTTATGAGCAGAGTAACCGACCCAACTCTCTCGCAAGCGTCTCGATTGTGAGAAGATAGCTATGCCGTTCCAAGCAAACGATTGAAAAAATACCTTTTGGCTAGTGAGCCGTCAATAGTGTTCCAAGCGGACGCTTGAAACAGATACGGCAGGAAGCATGGTTAACACCTTCAGCATTAGTACCAGTGGGCAGGTACAAACACAAAAACCCCAACTCTCTCGCAAGCGTCTCGCTTGTGAGATGATAGCTATACCGTTCCAAGCAAATGATTGAAAAAATACCTTTTGGCTAGTGAGCCGTCATAAATAGTGTTCCAAGCGGACGCTTGAAACAGATACGGTAGGAAGTTAACCGGCTTACCTTACCGAAAATAATGTTTTATTTTTTGAGAAAACGCTTCAAACAGCGAATCCGTAGTAGCCAAGATCTCTTTTCCGAAAAGCCAGGATGTCCCGCCGTTAAAATCGCTTACTTTTCCGCCGGCTTGCTGTAAGATAAACCCTCCGGCAGCAACATCCCAGGGGTGAAGGCCATATTCAAAAAAGCAATCGAACCGGCCACAGGCCACATAAACCAGATCGGTAGCCGCAGATCCAATGCGGCGTACCCCGCGAGATTGATGCATCATATCCTGCAGAAATTGCAGGTAAGGTTGAAGGCGATCGTAATCAAAATAAGGAAAACCCGTAGCCACCAGCGAGTCGGAAATGGCAGAAGTTGGGTTCACTTCGATCACCTCACCGTTAAGGTAAGCCTTGCTGTGCTCCCAGGCGTAAAAACTTTCGTTTTGGTTCAACTCCTTTACCAAACCCAAAACCGGCTCGTTGTGGCGCATCAGTGCAATGCTGATGGCAAAGCAGGGAATGCCATGAATAAAATTGGTGGTGCCATCCAAAGGATCGATCACCCAGTTCCAAACCGCTCCCTTTTTGTCGGATGTGCCTTCCTCGGCCACAAAACCGGATGCAGGGATCAGGTCGGAAAGTCCGGCCACAAGTTTTGCTTCGGCCATTTTATCCACATAGCTTACCAGGCTGTTTTTGCTCTTGGTTTCTACTTTACTGCGTTCAAAACCTCTGGCTTCCCGTAGAATAAAATCGCCTGTTTCATCGGCCAGTATCCTTACTTCTTCGCATATTTTTTCCAGATGGGCAGAGATGGAGTCTTTCATATTTCCGATCCGGCCGTTTCTGCCGGCAATTCAATGTTCATAAAACCGTCTTTTCCAATTCCCGCAAGTTTCACTTCCCCCAACGTATTTACCTTTTTTTCATCGTAAGGAAGAACCACCTTTACATAATTGGAAGTAAAACCAAACATGCGTCCGTCGTTGTTTTCCCCTTCAAACAAAACGGTGGCTTTTTTACCGGTTTGTTGTGCATAAAAGTGATGCTTTTTTTTGGAACTGAGCAAATGCAACATTTTACTCCGTTTCTGGCGTTCGGCCACAGGAACCACTTCGCTCATCCGAACAGCAGTGGTGTTCTGACGTTCGGAGTACGTGAAAACATGGAGATAAGAAACATCGAGAGCATGGAGAAAATGGTACGTTTCTTCGAATTTACCTTGGGTTTCGCCGGGAAAACCCACGATCACATCCGCACCAATGCAACTGTCCGGCATCAGGCTTTTGATGCGCTCAATGCGGTTGCGGTAAAGGGAGGTTTGGTACCGGCGGCGCATGGCTTTCAGCATGCTGTCGTTCCCGCTTTGAAGCGGAATGTGAAAATGCGGAACAAACCTTTTCGATGTGGCTACAAAATCAATAATTTCATCGCTCAACAAGTTGGGTTCGATGGAGGAAATCCGTATTCTGTCGATGCCTTCTACCTGATCCAGAGCTTGTAAAAGCGCGTATAGATTTTCGCCCGAGCCTTTTCCGAAATCACCAATATTTACGCCGGTAAGTACCACTTCTCTAACCTCCGTTTTTGCCACTTCTTTTGCCACTTTAAGGGTTTCGGCAACGGTATGGCTACGGCTGCGTCCCCGGGCAAGCGGAATGGTGCAAAAGGAACAAAAATAGTCGCAACCGTCTTGTACTTTCAGGAAAGCACGGGTACGATCGCCATAAGAGAAAGAAGGGACAAACGTTTTTACGTGTTTAATTTCGGAGGCGTGAACGGCAGCCGCTTCTTTTTTTTCCCGGTCGTGGATGTGATCAAGGAGGTTGAACTTTTCCTGTGCCCCCAATACGAGATCAACTCCCGGGACCTGCGCAATTTCGTCGGGTTTTAGCTGGGCATAACAACCGATGATCACCACAAAAGCTTCCGGATTAATTTTCATGGCTTTGCGCACCAGTTGCCGGCATTTTTTGTCGGCATTTTCAGTTACCGAACAGGTGTTGATCACATAAATATCAGGGCGATCGGTAAAATCGACCCGGGCAAAACCAGCGCCTTCAAAAAGACGGGCAATGGTAGAAGTCTCGGAAAAATTCAGCTTGCAACCAAGGGTGTAAAAGGCAACTTTTTTATACGGATTCATAACAGCGGTGCAAAATTACGACAAAATAGTTGCGGGTACAACCGCCAGATGCAGGGCACATGTACCTGACATTGATCTTCCGGTGGTGAACAACGGCATGGCCATCAACAGATCGGGTGTTTTTTTTGAATTTGTTTTTTTGATCGAATCAATGCCCGGACTTATCCTGGTTAAGAATTAAGAGAGAAAAGAAGGGGTACATTTATGATTTGATAAAACGCAGGTGCTGTTGCTTTCCCGATGCAGAACGAAGGTGCAGCACGTAAATACCGGAAGGAAGAAATGCAATGTCAATTTTCCGATCGGGGGGCAAGGGCCCGGAATGGTTTTTTGCCACCAATTGACCCTGCAGATCAAAAATGGCCCAATCCGGTTTTTCGTTTGGATGGAGCGGAGAAAAGTACAATGCAGTATGGGCCGGATTGGGCCACACCAAAACAGGATCGGAGGTGCTGCTTGGTGCCATGCCATCGGCAATATTGCCGTAAAGCCGGATAAGCGCAAGGTTTTGATGCACACCTGCACCATCTGTTTGCGTATAACCGGCAACGATGATCTTTCCATCCGACTGTACCCCGACTGCTCTGGCTCCGCAACGGTTGTTTTGAAAAACGCGGATGGTATCGGCTCCGTTGTTGGCAAAATGGGGGTCCATCACCCAACCGGTACCGGTAGGTTTAAGCCGGAAAATCCCAAAATAATCGGAACGATGTCCACTGTTAACGGAATCAGGATGAATGGAGCGACCCACCACAACAGGGCGGTTGTTGGGAGGCATGACAAGGTCTTCCGAAAAATCGAATTGATGGTGAATGTCCCACTCTTGTAAGGGGGTTAGTTGATTGTTGGGAGCAAACCCGATGAGATGGATGTTGTTATCGCCGAATTGAGCGGATAAAGCGGCACGGTACATCACCCTATCATCGTTCAGTTTTATTCCCCCTGTTATGCGGTTTTTATTCCCGGGTGAAAGGTTGAAAGTCAACACTCCTCCCGATCCGATGCTTTCATCCAACGTGCCATCCGGATGGAGACGGAAAAGCATACACTGGTAGGTGAAACCATTGTAAAAAGAACCGGCACAGAGCAATTTCCCATCCGAAAGTACGGTGATGTGGTTGATGAATCCTCCGTTGGTATGCCGAACATTGGCACCGGATCCAAACCGGCGCACATCAAAAATCCCCAAACCAAAATCGAGGGCAACTTTTCCGGTAGATCCAAACGTGGTGTCAAAACTTCCATCCGGCATCAGACGGGCAATAGCCGGATATTCCACGTGTACGGTTCCCGAATCGAAAGAAGCACCCGCCACCACAATTTTTCCATCGTTTTGTAACACCATGGAACGTGGCGATTCTTCGTTGCTCAGAAAATAAAAACACCGTGTACCATTATTGGCAAAGGCAGGATCAGGATGGCCATCGGCATCAAAGCGCAACAGGCAAAGTGCTCCTTTATGGCTACCGGTGGTGCGCCCTTCGCCCAGCACCAGTAGTTTGCCATCGTCTTGTTCGACAAGGGTGTTGGGCATGGAATATGGAAAGGTATCGAAATCACCCGTTGTACTTCCGTTGTTGCCAAAGTCCGTATCAAGGGTACCGTCCGGAAAATAACGGGTAAGGGTATAATCGGGCAATCCGCGGTTGAGCGAATCCGAAACCCCCAATACTACGATATAGTCATCGTTGCGAACCACCAGGTCTTTTACATCATCGACCTCATTCAGCGTATGCACAGTTACGCCTTGGGCACCAAATGAAAGGTCCGGAGTTCCGGGCGATTGGCCCATCAACAGAGGACCAAACAACAGCATTCCGGAATGGATGAGGTATTTAAACAAGTACTTGTTCATAACCAGTGTGCCGCAAAAGTTAAGAAAATAGTTCGATGAAGAGCAAACGACAGGGCCGAACCATTTACCTCCGTTTGTTAAAAGAGAAGAACAATTTGCACATTTGGTTCATTCCCATTAAATTAATCTCGCCTTAAAATACATGCCAATGGAAAACGACGCACCCGTTTCGGATATCAAAAGCCACCGCTATTTTGGGATCGAATTCAACAACCGGGTTTGGGAATATCTTACCCGAAACCAACTGAGTTTATCCGAAGAGGAAGAAATGATCAACCTGGCCCATGGTTCGCTTTTGCATTGGAGCCTTTGCAAAGAGAAAACCCAGGCCCAGATGCAGCGAGGAGAATATATGATCGCCAAAGCGTATATCAAAGCCGAAGACGGGTCTTCGGCTTTAAAGCATGCTCGGCGTTGTTACGATCTTACGCAAAGTTTTCCTGATGCCATGAAAGATTTCGACTTTGCCTATGCACACGAGATTATGGCCAGGGTGTTTGCCTTGCTTGGCGATGATACTTTGAGTAGAGAAGCTTATGAAAATGCCACGGTTGCCGGAGCATCGATTGCAGGAAGTAAAGACAAGGCGATCTTTCAGGCCGATCTGGCGAAAGGGCCGTGGTTTGGGTTGGAACAGTTGGAATTGCAATAAACCGGCACAAAAAAGCCCGGTATTGGCCGGAAGTTGCGTAAGCCCCTTACCAAATGCATCTTGACTTCTACCGGAATGGGTCAGACTTTTGTAGCCAAAAAAGATGGATCTACAAGACCGGATGTTCCGTTTGATAGAAGACTGGCACCCCAGTAGTGAGAAAAAATCGGCAATTTTAAAAGTATATATTGGTCAATGCTCCCACTTCCATCTATGTAGCCACTGAGTTGCTGTGGTAATTTCAATCTGTTCTCTACCATTCGTGATTTCTTTCTGCTAACCCCGAATTACTACACTCTCTGTTTCAAGCGTCCGCTTGGAACAATATTTATAACCTCACAAGCAGGACGCTTGCGATAGCCGGGGGCTATTTTAGTGGATTTTTCTATTTTTCAATATCACAAAGAACACCTATCTCTCTTGCTTCTTTAATAAAGCTTTGAGCTTCTTCTGCTGATTTTACATTGATTTCAATCTCATTGCCATCTAACAACCCATCAACATTTTTCTTTGCTTTGGCCTGCTACTCCATTCGAAACAGCAGGTTCGGAAATCAATCTTGATGACGTAGAGTACCTGCTCAAAAAAGATGAAGTGGTCTACTTAGCTGAAATGATGAATTGGCCGGGTGTACTTCGGAAAGATCAGCTGGTGATACCATCACTCAAACTCAGCGATAAAGGACTTTTCGAAGGCAATGAGTTCAGGTTTGTTGATTTATACACATAGTTAAATGCGCAACCCCACCACCAGCATATCGTCAACCTGTTCGTGGGCATTCATCCACTCATCAAGGTGGTCGTTGATGCAGTTGGCCTGGTCGGGCATGCTTTTTCCCTGGTGTTGCAACAACAATTTCTCGAACCTGGTACGGCCAAATTTGCGGCCTTCCGCTCCTCCAAACTGATCCGCTACGCCATCGGTAAAAAGATAGATCAAATCGCCTTTCTCCATTTCCATGCGATGCGTTTTAAAATCGGGTGGATTGGGATGATCGGCTTCGCCAATGCTGAGTTTGGTGCCCGGCCAGCGGCTCATTTCTCCTGCACGAACCCGTAAAACCAGGTGGCGGGCTGTGGCAAATTCCATGTTTTTGCTGGTCAGGTCAAAACTACAGATGCTGATGTCCATACCATCCGACACCTCCTCCTGGCCGGGGGTAAAAGAATGAATGATGCCCCGGTGTAAATGCGTGAGGATCAAACCGGGATCGATCACTCCTTTTTCGTTCACAATGTTGTGGAGTAAATTCATCCCCAACATGGTCATAAAACCTCCCGGTACCCCATGTCCGGTGCAATCGGCGCAAGCCACAATAAACCGTTCGTTTTTGTGGGCAAACCAATAAAAATCGCCACTCACAATATCCCTGGGGCGGTATGCAATAAAAAAATCAGAGAAAAAACCCTTGAGGCTTTTTTCCGATGGCAAAGTGGCTTTTTGGATCCGCCAGGCGTAATGAATGGAATCGGTAATCCGATCGTTCTTTTCCTGAATTTCAACCTGGTATTTCCGTTGGATCAGAGAGATCGACAGGGTTTTGGAAATTTCCCGGATCATTTCCAGATCCGTAAGGGTAAATATTTCCGGCGTACGGCTCCCCAGGTAAAGACAACCGATTAAGTCGCCTTTCGAATGCAGCGGATAAGCCAGGTAGGTTTTGATGCCCAGCTTCAGCAGCTCCTGGTCCGAATCGGAAAGGTTTTCTTGTTGCGTCAGGTCTTGTTCGAGATAAAAATCGCCGTTTGCAATGTGTTGGATGGTTTTATAACGGTCTAACCCTGTTTCAACAATGATAATTTCGTTTTGTGTACGGCGGTCGGAAATGAAAAGCTGTGCCGTTTTCGTATCCTGCCGAAAAGACGCAAAAGCAAACCGGTCGCAATACGGAAATTGCGCTACAATGACCTGAATGACATCAAATAAGATCTCTTTTTCCGTTCGGTTGGATATGAGAATGGAGTCGATGCTGTGCAAAATTTCGAGAGAAGAGGAATATTTTCGCAATTTTTCTTCGTCCTCTTTCTGATGGGTAACTTCCGTGCCGATGGTTACAAACTTCTCTATTTCGTTTTTTTCATTCCTTACAGGCGATATGTTAAACGACAACCAGATGGGTTTTCCGCTTTTGGTATAATTGAGCACTTCTCCCGATGTGGCTTGTCTGTTCCGGTAGGCTTCTTCGAGGTTGGCCGCCGTTCCGGAAGCACCGGGTTGCTCTCTTAAAAAAGCTTTGGGTCGCAACCCCTGAATTTCTTCCAGGCTATAGCCCGTAATGTTGGTAAAACCATTGTTAACCCATATTACCCGATCTGCCTTATCCGTAATCAGTACATAATTGGTGGTTTCGCTTGCCACAACACTCAATTCCCGCATCTGTTCGGATTGTGCTTGGAGCATGCGGTACCGCCGCCAAAACCATAAACCCAAAACCGACACTAATCCTCCCATGCCTACCAAAAACCACACCGCAATGCTTTGGCGGCGGTAAGCAATTTGATGTTCATTTATCTGATTTTCAATCATCTGTATTTTACGGATGCGGGCCTGCCCCCGTTCCTTGCTTTTTAATACAGGCAGCGTCCATTTCTTTTTTTCTCTGGAGATCGTATCCTTCACTGCTCCGGCAAGCTTGTAATATTTCAGTGCTTGCGCATCGTCCTGTTTGTATTCGCACAAACGGGCAAGCATTTCGTAAACATCGCGCATAAGAATTTGAGCACGGATGTTTTCCGCCATTTTCAGGGCGTTTTTTGCATAAAAAAATGCCTGGTCCTGCTTTTTAAGTTGTGCATACACATGGGCCAGATCTTTCATCCCCCTTGCCTGCCCCGGTTGGTCGCCAATTTCCACCCGCAACTCGTTGGCCATTTTGTAATGCCGGATGGCTTCTTCGTAATTGCCTCGGGCCTCCGCTACCCGGCCAAGGTTGCTAAAACTTCCGGCACAACCGTATACGTCGTTCATTTCTTCTCTGATCGCAACAGAACGATGAAAAAAAGTTGCGGCATCATCATAATGCCCCAGATCATAGTGCAACAGGCCCATGTTATTGAAGGCCATGGCTTCCTCGTGTAAATTACGATCGGCTCGGCTTCGTTTGAGCGCCCGTTCGAAATGCTGTAAAGAAGCCTTAAAATCAGACCGGTCTTTATAGACCATCCCGATGTTATTTAACGTGGTTGCGATCCATGGTTTTCCTTCGTTTATTTTTTTTTTTACCGATAACGATTCCAGGAAATAAGCAAGGGCTTCATCCGGGTTTTCATGGTCGTAGTTGAGCACTCCCAAGCTGTTCAGAACATGCGCAATGTGGAGCGAATCGCCTAACCCTGTAAAAAGAACATATCCGTTTTTAAGATAAGTAAATGCGGAATCCGGCTCTCCCTGATAATAATAAGCCATACCCATCCGGTAGATCGCTCTGGCTTTTAAAGATGGCATGTTCAGCGAATCGGCGGTAAAGTAAGCCCACCGGGCTTCATTAAATGCTGCTGCAGGCTTTTTGTTTTGGAGAATTTTTGAAATTTTCAGTTTCAGGACGATCCGGTTGCTATCGGAAAGGGTTTCATAAAAAGCATTGTATAAGCTATCCGATCCGGCTTGTGCCTGTACGGAAGCACAAAGGATCATCCATCCTGAAATGATATATCGCATTTTTCTCACCGAGCGCTCTCTTCTTTTAAAGCATGTAAAATGCAAGCAATCCATTTTTTCCCATTTTCGGTATAACATTTTGCCCAACCTGCGTAACGCAGCCCGGTACCCCGCCGGGCCAACAGGGTGGTTTCTATTTTAAACCGTATTTCTTTGGTTTTCGAAATTTTTTCCAATTGTTTTTTCAATGCAGCAATTTCCGGAGGGTAAACAAACTCCCGGAGGTCTTTGTGGTACAATTCATCCTGTTTGCTGCCAATAAACCGCAGGAAAGTTTTGTTGGCATATATAATTTTTCCATTGATTTCAAGCGTCAATACCATATCCGTACTGAGTTCAAGCATATCACGAAAACGTATCTGCTCCTTTTTCAGATCTTCCAGCGCTTGTTTATGCAAGCTGATATCGGTAATGATCTCCACAAATTCTTCCGCTTCTCCATCTGCGTTGAACAAAGGTGTGGAACTGACCGATACCCAGTTTTTTTCGCCCTGTTTTGTATACGAAACCACTTCCATATCAAACGGTTTTTTCTCGTTGGAGAGCAAACGCGCTTTCCGGACCTGATTCCGGTCGGTTTCTTCGCCGCTCAGGTAATCTCCCGGCCGGTATCCCATCACTTCTTCCGGACTAAAACCCGTCATTTCCGAAAAATAAGCATTCGCCCAGGTAATCCGGCCCTGTTTGTCCAGGATCAGAATGCCCCTTTTGATATTGGTAAGAACGGAATGAAACCGTTTGTGCTCTTCATTTTCGCGGCTTATACGGGTTACATCAATTCCTTCGGCAAACACCAGATCTTTTTCGGTACGATAATTCACCCATTGAATGATTTTCTGTTCTCCGCTTTCAGGTTGAAAAATGTTGACGTAATGTTTGAGTAAAGGATTGGTAAAACTTTCTTTGAGCGAAAAGGTATGATCCTTATCCGTAGCCTGTACAGGGAGAAAATACTGTTGCCAGCCAAACCCCAGAAGGGAGGATTTGTGCACACCCAGAATATCGGAACTGTTCCGGGTCACATAAATTGCTTTTCCATCGTCTTTAAACACCATGGTAAGCCGTCCGGACCGGTTCATCAGGTTGGCTGCAAAAGTTAAACGATGCGTAAGTTGTACCTTAATGGCCACCACAAGGAACGACAATAACCCGGAGGCAATGATACTGCTGAAAAAGAAATTTCGGTTAAAGCCAATTTCCGGTGCATACCAATACACCAGAAAAGCGACCAGTACCAATATCACAAAAAAGATAATGATGCGCGAAATGTTGAGGATAATAAGACTAACGGTATGGAGTGCCAGAAAAAGGCCAAGTACATATTCCGGGCGCAAATCATTCAGATAAAGCAAGTAGAACAAATGAACGATGATGAAATAGTACCCTGCTTCAATCACAATGGCAAGCCTTTTTTTCATCCAGGTATAGCGAAATGAAAGCAGGGCTGGAATGAGGAAATACACCGCAAACAACAACCGCAATACCGGTGTATCAACGGCGCCTTCTACCAACGCAACGTATACGTAGCCACCACAGGGATACATCACCCCTCCCAACATCAATAAAATGCGGTTGGTTAGCAGTGTTCGTTTTACACCCAGGTTATTTACCGGTATCTCTTTTCGCATGATCCGGCGAAAAATCAACCAGATCGTAGTAATCAGAGAAAGCACTGCCAAAGCCAGTAAAAAATAAAACAAAGTGGTTTGGTAAATGGGAGCTTCCACTGTAAAGTGTACACGGGCTTCGCCCAGAATTTCTTTCGATACCTGATCAAAAAATTGTACTGCAAAGGTGTAATGGCCTGCCGAAAGGTGAACATAGGAAGCTTGGCCGGCATGGGATGATTCTGACCATCCCGACTCAAAACCAATCAGCTGAGAGCGGTATTTGCAAAACGGATTACCGGTAAACTCAATGGCAGCATACCGGATGGTAATCAACGGCATATGCGCCGGAACTACAAACATGGAATCGTTAAAGCAAGTTCCGGTAGCCTTGTAAACAATGCCGGTGTCGCTGCTGTAAAAAACCTCCTGAATGTGCAGTGGCCGTTTGTTTTTTGTAACCCGATCCTTGTCAAGCCGAAGGTCATAAACCAACAACCCATCCGGAGTGCCGAGCCAAAGCGATTGATCGACAATGGACCCGCTGTTGTTTATAAATTGCTTTTTTCGCACATTTTTGTCCCCATGAATATACTTCGGGCGGACCTTCCCTTTTTCCAGGTGCCGTTGAGGCACTTTTACCATATGGTTTGGAGAAACCACAAATGTGTGGTCTTTTAGGACCAGCAGATCCGCAACGGAATTGGAAGGAAGGCCTTCCTTTCGGGAGAACGAGGAAACCTCTTTCTTATCGGGATGGTAGGCGATCAGGCCATAACGCCGGCTGCCCATATAGAGGTAGCCATTTTTTCCTGCTCTGATACAGGTAATGTTCACATCTTCCGGAAAATGGCTGTCCTTTACGGCCATGTTGTTCCGCACTTTGAACAGCCCCTTTCGGGTCCCTGCCCAAAGCAAGCCCCTTTCACCATCAACCAACACATCGTTGATGTGAAGCGGTTCACCGTATTCATTGGTTGCTTTAACGTTCCCCATTTTCCGCGTTTGCAGGTCAAAACGCAACAACCCCGACGGAACCGTTCTGATCCACAATGCATTGCTTTGGGGATCGGCATACATGCCGGCGATCTTTCCTTCGACGGGTTGGAAGCCGGGAACGGGGATCAAACCGCCGCTGCCGAACTGCAACAGTTTTCCGGAAGCAGTACCGATATAAACCGTGCCATCCGAATGTTCCGCAACGGACAAAAACCGGTTTTCAGCCGGACCGGATGCTTGAAAAGCAATTTGTTGCTTTTCCTTGTTCAGTATACTCAAACCCCGGCCATGCAATACGGCTACATGGCCATTCCTCAAAAGCCGGGTTCCCCGGATGTTGTCAATGGGCCGATCATCGATCTCATCGAAAAAAATCAGGTGATCGCCCAGAAAAATAGAAAATCCGTTTGCATTGGAACCTACCCATACTTTGCCATAACTATCGGCATAAACGGTCTGTTGAATATCGCCCGGAACACCGTTTTTTTGGGTCAGCAGCCGGATTTCATCTCCCGAGATCAGAAAAGTTCCTCCTTCTTCCGTTGGTCCCCATATACGATTGGAAGCATCCGTTACAAGCTGGCGGATGCAATTGCTTTTGAAACGGGTGGTGTTGCTGAAAGGTCTGAAGGTACCGTCGTAACGCAGTATGCCCTGTTCGCCGGTACCGATCCAGATCACACCTGTTTGATCTACCGTTAAAGCCCGGGCATTGTTGGTTCCCAGTTCTTTCTCGCTAAAATGATGGCTGAGGTTAAAATTTTCCCCGGAAAGGTTAAAAACCATTACTCCGCCACCGGAACAAGCCACCCACAAACGATCTTGGAGATCGAGTTCAAAATCACGGATATCTCCCCTGGCAAAATCGGGAGGGATTCCATTTGGAACCACAATGGAATCCTGAACCAGAACAGCTACACCTTTTGCAGTACCTATAAGCACACGACCATCTTTGAGTCGGTATAAACGGTTTACGCGGTGAAAAGGCAAACCATGCGCAAGGCCAAAGGCTTTCCATTTCTTGCCATCAAAAACCCCTACTCCATGATCTGTTGCTACGACCAAACGTCCGGAGCCATCCAATTCCAGATCCCGAATGGTGTTTCCGGGCAACCCGTTGCGTGTATCGAAAGATTTAAATTGCTGCCCGTCGTATAGCAAAACGCCCTGATCAAGTGTGCCTACCCACATGCTCCCGTCCGATCCTTCGCAAAAGGCACTGATCCGGTTGTCCGGTAAACCGTTAAGAACCGAAACATGGCGAAAGTTCAACTGTTGCGCAAAGGAAGAACTTATCAAAGTGAAAAAAAGAAGTAAGCTTTGTACGTGTTGGTTTTGCAAAATGTGCGGATATGATTCTTTCAACCGAAAAATAGCCAAAATTTATCCGGGCAAACAAACGAAGGAGAAATAATTTAAATGAATGGGAGGTGATGGGGTGTAAATCACAAATTATGAGTGATGGGTGATGGGTTGGGAGTTGCAAGTTGTGCATGCCTGAATAAGGTTGACCTAATTTAAATTAAATGTTGTTAATGATGTAGACTTTCTTTTTTGGTTCTTTTTTCTTTGTTGAAAACTTCTTTTTTTGTTGAAAACTTTTCTGATTATTGAAAAGTTTGCATTGATACTTCAGATTCAGTTTTTCGACTTGATTAGGGGTTGCCTTTCCAGGGAGCTGCTTGTGTGGTCTTTCATTGTTGTAGAGTTTGATCACTTTTTTCATGGCCACCTGAAGTTGTTTAAATGATTTGATATCATAGTGATACAGGTAATCGTTTTTGATGATTCCATTTAGCCTTTCGACATAAGCATTTTCAGTTGCGTCATACGCATGACTGAGTGTGATGTCTTTAGCTAACAAGGTTTTCAAGTAATCCGTTTCAATGAAC
>CALLUQ010000115.1 GCA_938010565.1 uncultured Flavobacteriales bacterium | reverse complement strand
CCGTAAAAGAAGAAGTTAAAGCTTGGTGTGGGGCTAGAAATAATATGAAAGCAAAAATCAACTGGCAGTTTACTACAAAAGATGCAAGAATAAAACTAAAAACACTTTACCCGAAATTAGATGCCTGACTTAACACTAGTGGGTCGCCTCAACAGATCCAGCCTTGATTTTTGGTTCTTTTCATCAAGCCTTTGACCAGTTTCCCCCTTGAATATCGGGAAGGATAACTTTTCTTTGATGGTTTACACCTGCGTTCTCACGCATTCCGTCTTTTGACGGTATGGCTGAAGCACTACATCATCAAGTTATATAGTAGAAAAAGAACACAAAAGACCGTTACCACAACCCATTCATAACTCCCGATCCGAACATCTGCCCGAAACATGACAGGCAACATCCTCTTGCTCAATACTCCAAACTGTTTCACAGAGGGAGATCTGTGTGAGTTGGAGTGTGAGTTTTGAGCAAGAAGATGTTGCCTGCCCGTACTTTTAGCCATTCCGAAAACCATGCATCCATCCTTATTATTCTCCCCTGTGCCGAAAAAGAAGAAGAAAGTGGAATACCATGGCCGGCGTACGTCTTAAAGGAGATAAGCCATTGTTTTAACCTGCTCATAAATATGAATGCCTTTGATATACAGAGGAAAACTACCAATTGTAAACCACCAGAAGTACTTTACCTGTTCCATCGGTAAAACGTAAACCGTATATTTTGCATTAAAACTCCAACCCAATGAACCTAACCAACTCCGGATCAGATGATTCCATCCAAAACACGGATGGCCAAACATCTGCAACCCACCAAACCTCTCAAACCAACGGCATCGAAATTCCCAACCTCTCCCTGCCCAACGGCGGTGGTGCCATCAAAGGAATAGATGAAAAATTTGAAGTGAACCCCAGCAACGGCACCATGACCCTTTCTCTGGAGGTGCCCGTTACCCCCGGGCGCAATGGCTTTACACCTGCCCTGGGCCTGAGTTATGATTCCGGAGCCGGCAATGGTCCTTTTGGCCTGGGCTGGCAACTGGATAGAAGCAGCATCCGGCGAAAAACAGATAAAATTTTGCCTCGCTACCGGAACGATACGGAAGATGTTTTTTTGATTACCGGTGCGGAAGACCTGGTGCCTTTTCTCACGGAAGCAGCCCCCGGGAACTGGCAGGTAGATGAAAAAACAGAAGCAGGATACCATGTAAAACGTTACCGGCCAAGAACCGCAGGGCTTTTTTCAAAAATTGAGAAAATAACCCACGCAGATCACCCATCCTATTGGAAAGTCACCAACATGGAAAACGTGGTTACGCTCTTCGGAAGAAGCCCGGAGGCACGCATCGCCGATCCTGCGGATGCATCGCGGATCTTTGAATGGATGGCAGAATTCAGTTACGACGATAAAGGCAACTGGATCAAATACACCTACAAAGAAGAAAACCTGGATTCGGTTCCGGAAATAGCCAGCGAACAACACCGGCTAAACCAAACGGAAGCCATCACCAACCGCTACCTTAAAAAGGTAAGCTATGGCAACCACCAACCCTACTATGCTGACCCTGACCGGCCTTACGACCCCACCGATCCCACATCCAACCCCGATGCGATCGAAGCCGCCCATTTTTTCGATGTGGTGCTCGATTACGGCGATCACCATCCCACCCAACCCACTATAGACGAAGAGCCAGGCCAGTTGTGGAACTACCGCTCCGATGCTTTTTCTTCTTACCGGTCCGGCTTTGAAATTCGCACCAGCCGCTTGTGCCAACGCATTCTGATGTTTCACCGCTTTTCGGAACTTGGCCCCGAACCCTGTTTGGTAAAAGCCCTGGAATTGAATTATCGGGCTTCCGGCATCAACGGATCCGGCCAAAGCGAAGTAACCTACCTCCAATCCGGAACGTTAACCGGCTACATCAGAAAAGAAGACGGCACCTACGCCAGCCGGTCTTTACCTCCGGTGGAGTACCAATACCAGGAGTTGAACTGGAATACGGAGATCCGGGAGGTAAGCCCTCAACAACTGGCCAATGCTCCGGTAGGAATTACCAATAATTACCAATGGGCCGACCTTTACGGAGAAGGAATTTCAGGCATCTTCTCCGAACAGGCAGAAGGCTGGTATTACAAAGAAAACCTGGGCGATCCGGAGGCCACAGGGGTACAATTTACTCCTGCCAGACAGGTAGCACCCAAACCTTCTTTTACCGGCATGGGCGACCGGCTGCTGAGTTTGGAGGATCTGGATGCAAACGGCGAAAAACAAGTGGTGGTAAAATCCGATCGGATGCAGGGGTATTTCGATTTGGGAACCGGGTCTTTTCCGCATCAAACCCCGGATACCAACAAGTGGGATCCGAAAACCTTTACCGCGTTTAAAACCGTACCCAATGTAGATTGGGGGGATGAAAACCTCCGGCTGATCGACCTCAACGGCGACGGCAGACCGGAGGTGGTGATTTCGGAAAACAATGCCTTTGTGTGGTACCCCAACAAGGGAAAAGAAGGATACGATGCATTCCGGAGGTCTGTTTTTCTGTGGGATGAGAACAAAGGGCCGTCTACCATCTTTTCGAACGGGCAGGAGCGTATTTTTCTTACCGACATTACCGGCGACGGATTAACCGATATTGTGCGGGTGCGAAACGGAGAAGTGTGTTATTGGGCCAACAAAGGATACGGGAAATTTAGTGCCAAAGTAAGCATGAACAACCCCCCGACATTCGATCATCCCGACCATTTTAATACACGGTACATCCACTTTTCCGACATCAGCGGAACAGGAGCCAACGATTTGATTTACCTCGGGAAAAACCAATTTAACGCCTACCTCAACCTGAGCGGAAATGCCTGGAGCAATGCCCACCGCATCGACCCCTTTATGGAAGTGCATCCCAATGGAAATTTCAGTGTAACCGACTTTCTGGGCAATGGAACCGGCGCCATTGTGTGGTCGTCCGACCTGCCGGGAGAGGCACCGATCCGATACATCGACCTCATGCAGGGAAAAAAACCGCATGTACTGATCGCTTATCAGAACAATTTTGGAAAAAAAGTGACGGCGGTTTACAAAAGTTCCACCCATTTTTACCTGAAAGACAAACGGGAAGGCAACCCCTGGGTTACAAAACTGCCTTTTCCGGTTCAGGTCGTGGAAAAACTGATTACGGAAGATGCCACCACGGGCATACGGTTTACCACCCAATACCGTTACCGACACGGATATTATGACCACGCAGAACGGGAATTCCGGGGGTTCGGCAGGGTAGACCAAACCGATACCGAAACCTACGACCGTTGGAGGCTGAATGCCGGAGAGTTGGAAAAAGACGAAGTCCATTACCAAAAACCGGTACTCACAAGATCCTGGTACCATACCGGAGCCGGAACCACAAACGGCCATTTGTCGGA
Source organism: uncultured Flavobacteriales bacterium (assembly GCA_938010565.1). Lineage (GTDB taxonomy): Bacteria > Bacteroidota > Bacteroidia > Flavobacteriales_D > CALLUQ01 > CALLUQ01. The sequence goes on along the minus strand of CALLUQ010000115.1, from coordinate 5,558 downwards.
GCTTTATGAAAAAGAATTCTGGTACAACGAACGGGCAAAGCAGGGTTATCCGGCCTCCGCTACGGAATACCTTTTGCCCGGAACGCGGCTGCATGCTGCGGCAAACATACAAGACCCCCAGGTCCTTGCCAAACTTTCGGCTCCGGAGCATCGGGAAGCCATTAGGGCTTGCAAAGGAAACCTGCTGCGCCAGGAAGTGTTTGCGCTGGATGCACCCGAAAACCCCACGGATGAGGCACGCATTCGAGAACTTACGCCCTATTCGGTTACCCTCCATAGTTGTAAAACACAATTGCTACAACCCCGCAACGATGCCTTACATGCGGTCTTTTTATCTACCGCAAGCGAACAATTGGTGTACCATTATGAACGGAACGATGCCGATCCCCGCAGGGTACACGAGCTGATGATAAAAACCAACGAGTGGGGCCAGAACGAGGAATCGGTTTCGGTGGTGTACGGAAGGGTGTTGGTAGATCCGGAACTGCCTCCGAATATCCAACAATTGCAAGCCAGAGAACGCATCAGTTTCAGGCAGCAGATCCCCACAAATTCCATCGATACGGCACATACCTACCGGTTGCCACAGGTAGGAGAGTCACTGCAATACGAATGTGCGGATGTGGCCCGAACGACCGCTTATTATCAGGTATCCGATTTTGAAAACTTGCTTGCAAATGGCAATGAAGTGGAACACCATGTAAGCCTTTACGCCGCTCCGGATCCTTTCCCCGGGTTGCCTAAGATCCGGAAACTGGAACATGCACACACGTTGTTTTACCTCGAAGATCTAAGCGGCCCGGCAGCTCCGGGTGTACTCGCTTCGGCCATTCAGTACGAAAATTATCAGCTGGCATTTACGCCTGCATTGTTGCAACACATTTACGGGGCTAAAATGGCCAACCCGCAAGGCACATTGCTTCAGGCCGGATACACGCATTTTGCCGGCGATCAGAACTGGTGGACACGGTCGGGAGTGCTTCATTTTATGAATGCGAACGATGGGGAAACCCTTGCCAATGCACAACAACGCTTTTATTCTCCGGTGCAATACGAAGATGCTTTCGGAGCCTTGAAACGGGTGAAATATTACAAGGACTATTTCCTGCAAATCCAAGAAACAGAAGATGCTTACCAGAACATTACCAACGTAGAGGAATTTGATTTCCGGAGTCTGCAACCGGTAAAACTAAGAGATTCCAATGCCAATTTAAGCGAAGCCATGCTCGATGAACTGGGCATGGTAAAATCTTTTGCCTTACTGGGAAAAGACCTGGATGGCGATGGCTCGCCCGAGTTGGAACTGGCCGATAGCCTGCAGGGGATTCCGGTCCTTACTGATGCCGAACAGCCGACCATACAAGCATTTTTTCAGTCGGAAGATTCCGAAGTATTAAACCAGCATGCCGCCACGTTATTGGGCCGTGCCACCAAACGTTTTGTGTACGACCTGCATACTTTTGTAAACAACGGACGCCCGGTAGCATCTGCCACCATACAACGCGAAACGCATCACCATCAACTGCTTCCGGAAGAAACTTCGGCACTGCAACTCAGTTTTTCTTACCGGAGCGGCATGGGCAACGTGGTGATGAAAAAAGTACAGGCCGAACCGGGAGTGGCCAAAAAAGCAATCATCCACCCCGACGATACCGTGGAGGTGACGGAGGTGGATACCCGCACACAAATTCCCCAACGTTTGCGCTGGATCGGGAACGGACGTACGGTGTGGAACAACAAAGGAAAACCGGTCCGAAAATACGAACCTTATTTTTCGGTAACCCCACATTACGAAAGTTTGCCCGAACTGGTGGAAACCGGCGTTACGCCCATTCTTTTTTACGACCCCGTTGGCCGGATGGTAAAAACCCTGTTGCCCGACGGAACGTTAACACGGAAACGTTTTTCCCCATGGTACGAACAAACGTTTGATCAGAACGATACGGTGGGAGAAAGCCAATGGTATGCCGACAGAGGCAGCCCGGATCCCGATCTTGCCGAACCGGCCGATCCCCAACAAAGGGCTGCCTGGCTCACTGCCCGACACCACCTCACTCCGTATACCAAACACCTGGATGCGCTGGGTCAGCCTGTTTATCAAATTTCCCATTTCCGGAACGATGCCCATGCCGATGTATTCGTATCCAATACCACTGAAACCGATGTGCAGGGCCGGGTGGTAAAAATTACCGACGACCGGCAGAATATAGTGATGCAATACCGGTACGATATGTTGGGAACCGAAGTGTATCAGGAGGGAATGGATGCAGGTACCCATTGGATCCTGCATCACGTTTTGCAAAAGCCCATCATCAGCTGGGACAGCCGCGGCCATATCGTTACCCAAACCTACGACGCGTTGCAACGGCCTCTGGAAACCCATGTTGCCGGAGGAGACGGAGAAGCACCGCTGGACCATCTGGTTCAAAAACTGATTTACGGCGAAAACATAGCCGATGCGGCACAACTGAATTTAAGAGGAGTGGTGCATCGGCATTACGATACTGCCGGCAGAAAAACGGCCTCCTACGATTTTAAAGGCAATACCACCCACATTAGCCGGCAACTCACCACCGATTATAAAAACACGGTGAACTGGAATGAGGCTGACTCGGAAAGTTTGCTTGAAAGTGAAGTTTTTACGCAACAGATGACGTATGATGCACTCAACCGTACCCTGAGCCGCACCGCATCGGATGCCAGCACCACTGTTCTGACGTACAATGCGGCACAGCTTCCGGAGCAAATTACGGTAGAACGCAATGGCGTTACCGATACCATTTTAGCCAGTGCAGCGTACAACGAAAAACGGATGCGTACCCAGGTGGTGTATGGCAATCAGGTAAAAACCGACTACACCTACGATTCGTTTAATTTCCGGTTAACTTCCATGGTATCGGTAAATGGAGCAAATGCGTTGTTAAAGGAGATCCACTATGTGTACGATCCTGTTGGAAATACCGTTGAAACGGAAGACAAAAGCATCCCTACGGTCTTTTTCGGAAATCACCAGATGCTTCCTAAGAACAAATATAGTTTCGATGCGCTTTATCGTTTGCGAAAAGCGGAAGGAAGAGAACATGCCGGGCAGCAGATGGATTTCGGATCGGACGATAACGTCGGCGATCTGCCTTTTATGCAATTGTATCAGGCCAACGATGTAATGGCCTGGCGAAACTACCTGCGGGAATACCGCTACGACACTGTGGGGAATCTGCTTCAGATGAAACACACCACCCACGACCCGCTGAAGAACTGGACCCGCGATTATGCGTATGAAGCCAACAACAACCGGTTGGTTTCTAATGCCGTAGGCGGACAGGTGTATCATTACACTCATCATCCGGAACATGGCTTTCTTACCGCTTTGCCTCATTTATCGGTGATGCGTTGGAATTTTAAAGATGAGTTGCAGGCCATTGCCCGGCAAAAGGTGGTAAGCGGCACACCCGAAACCACTTATTACACTTACGATTCCGAAGGAAAAAGAGTGCGAAAGGTAACCGAGAATCAAACCGCCGAAGGAGCTGAGGCTATCCGGAAAGAGGAACGGATCTACCTGGGCGATTTGGAAATTTACCGCAAACATAGCGGTACAAACCAGGGGTTGGAGCGTACCTCTTTGCATCTGTTGGATCAGGGCCGGCGCATTGCCATGATAGATACCCGGAACGGGGTGAACGACGGAACGGATGCAAAAACCATCCGGTATCAGCTAGACAACCACCAACATTCGGCGTTGATGGAGTTGGATCATACCGGAGCCGTTATCAATTATGAGGAATACCATCCGTTTGGCACCACGGCATATCAGGCTGTGAACAAAGCCATTAAAGCCGCGGCAAAACGTTACCGTTATACCGGAATGGAACGGGATGAAGAATCGGGTTTGGCTTACCATACCGCCCGGTATTATATTCCATGGCTGGGACGGTGGCTGAGTCCCGATCCGGCGGGCCTGGCAGATGGAAACAACCTTTACCGGTATGCCCGGAACAATCCTCTGAAATTTACCGATCCAAACGGAACAGATCCTCCGGAAGATGACGGAGGAACAGACGATGCCGCACCCACAGATGGGGGAGGAGGGTCGGACTTTCAGTTGCGGTTGCCCGGCCGGCAAACGGGTTCGGTTTTTGGTTTGCAACCTTTGCGCCTGGGGCCCACCTTGTCTCCGTTGTCTCTTTCGCCATCCGGGCCTGTACCGGCACCTTCGTTGCCATCGGGGCCTGTACAGGGACCACAACCGTCCACCGTTTCTCCTCCCGCTCCGCCGCCCATACAGATCAATACACACTGGGCCAGGTTTTGGCGGGCCTGGAGAGAAGGATCCGATATATGGGCCAACACGAATCAAGGTGCCGGTACCCTCTGGCTCCGGCAGCAGCAACTGGAAGCAGAGCACAACCTCAGGGTGCTTACCCTGCTGGCCGGAGGAACCTTACCGGAGTTTGATGCAACCATCATCCCCACAACCTTGTGGGAAGCCACCAGTGCCACTTTAACGCGCTCGGGCCAGATGGGAGAGCTGGAAGAGTGGGGCAAAGGCATTTATGAACGCCACTCCACCCTTATTTTGAGTACCGGTATTCCAACAGGAGTGGGCCTCCTTACCACCGGAGCTTTGTTAGGCGGTTTAAACAACGATTGGAAAATGCTTTCCATTTTAAATGAAGGGTTGAGTTTGGTGCCCGAGATCGAACTGGGCAGCGATCGCCATCATTTGCTGATCGGCACGGGGCCCAACCTGATCTCTTACCCCGGTACTTTGCGGCTGGGTTTCCAGATCGGATATAAGATCAGGCTTTTCCAGGTACCGGGAATTTCAGGAGATCTCACCATCAGTACCACATCTCAGTTCAATGTGCCCGATACAAGTGCCGACGATTCGGATACACCGTCTGCCACGCCGGCGGTTCCTCCGAGAATGCCGGATGCGGTACGGCATATTCCGATGGGCAATGGTTCTTTTTTCAGCATTCAGGGAATGGGACAGCTTCAGTTGTCTTTCTAAATTGCTGCTTGCTGTGGTCAGGCATAATAAGGCCTGAAATGTTCTTGTTCTTTACCGTTTTCATATCTGTTTCAGGTGTGAAAACGGTTTTTTTTGAGATCGTCGGCACTTTTGGGAACAGTCTGTTGTTACAGGGGGGTGTGTTCTTTCCTTGATGAAAAGCACCAAAAATCAAGGCTGGATCAGTTGAGGCGACCCACTGGTTCTATTGCGTGGCTTCACGACCCAATCGGTGATGGACTGCGTTGATTATGAAAATAGTGCGGTGTCCGGTTGAGTGTGGGGCAACTAAAGGAGTTAAGGTGGTTCCGGGGTCGTTTTGCTCACTGCATAGCACAGTGGGTACCCCGCACAACTGCTTAGGCCGGTCGGGAAAAAGGGGCTTTCTTGTGCTTCTCCTTGATAAAAAGAACCAAAAATCAAGGCTTGAACCTGTTGAAGCGACCCACTGGTTCTATTCCGTGACTTCACGACCCAAGCGGTGATGGATTATGGTGGTTATGAAATAGTTCGGTGCCCGGTTGAGTGCGGTGCAGCTAAAGGA
>CALLUQ010000114.1 GCA_938010565.1 uncultured Flavobacteriales bacterium | reverse complement strand
CATTTTTCACCAATACTTCATGGTTGATATCCGTAAGGTGTTTATGATCTGCCAAGGCCTGGATCATATCCAAGTTGATACCGCGGTATTCAACGCGGTTGATGTTCTTAAAGCCAAATTTGGGGACACGGCGTTGAAGCGGCATCTGGCCACCTTCGAAGCCTATCTTTTTTGAATATCCGGAGCGCGACTTTTGTCCTTTGTGGCCTCGGGTAGATGTTCCCCCACGGCCCGAACCCTGCCCACGCCCAACACGACGGCCACGTTTCACAGAACCTTCTGCCGGAGTCAGATTACTCAGATCCATTTTATTTTGGTCTTAAAAAATGATTAAACGTCTTCACTTATTACCAGGTGGTTCACTTTTTTTACCATTCCTATGATCTGAGGAGTAGCTTCGTGTACCACAGAGGCATTTATTTTGTGCAATCCCAATGCTTTCAAAGTATCTTTCTGACGCTTTGTGCGGTTGATTGCGCTTTTTACTTTTGTGATCTTGATATTCGTCATAAATCAGGTATTTGGGGCTGTCCGGCCGGCTTATCCGTTAAACACTCTATCAAGCGACACACCGCGGGTGCGGGCTACCGTATATGCATCCCGAACGACAGCCAGTGCTTCAATGGTGGCTTTCACCACATTGTGTGGGTTTGATGACCCTTGCGATTTGGCCAAAACATCGGTAATACCGGCACTTTCCAACACAGCACGCATCGCACCACCAGCAATAACACCGGTACCTTGAGAAGCAGGTTTGAGCATTACGCGGGCTCCACCGTACTTTCCAATCTGTTGATGCGGAATTGTACCGTGAATGATCGGAACCTTAATGAGGTTTTTCTTTGCGTCGTCAACAGCTTTGGTAATGGCTGTGGTCACTTCCTTGGCCTTTCCGAGGCCATGCCCAACCACACCTTTTTCATCACCCACCACCACAATAGCAGAGAAACTGAATGTACGACCACCTTTGGTTACTTTCGTAACACGGTTAATGGTGACCAACTTATCTTTGAGTTCGATCTCAGCGGACCTTACTTTTTGAGCTTGTATCTTCTTTGCCATAATGATTTAGAATTTAAGTCCGCCTTCGCGGGCTGCTTCGGCAAGTGATTTAACCCGACCATGGTAGAGGTACCCCCCACGATCAAAAACAACTTCATTGATTCCGGCCTCCAAACATTTTTCAGCAATGTTCCGGCCTACTAATGCAGCTGCTTCAACTTTGGTTTTGCCATTTATATCCAAAGCGATGGAAGATGCAGCAGCTAACGTTTTCCCTTCGGCGTCGTTCACTACCTGAGCATAAATCTGCTTATTGCTACGGTGTACCGACAAACGCGGGCGATTTTCCGTACCGCTCAATCTCTTCCGAATCCTCCGACGGATGCGTAATCTTCTATTATTCTTACTAAGTGCCATTTCTTATCGTTTTAACGATTACTTAGTAGCTGATTTACCAGCTTTTCTTCTAATTTGTTCTCCAACATAACGGACTCCTTTGCCTTTGTAGGGCTCCGGGGGACGAAATGAGCGGATTTTTGCAGCAACCTGTCCGATCAGTTGTTTGTCGTGTGACTCGAGGGTTACCACGGGTGGTTTTCCTTTTTTTGTTTCGGTGGTTACAGTCACTTCCTTCGGAATTTCGAAAACGATGGGGTGACTGAAACCCAGGGCAAGGTCCAGCAATTGTCCTTTATGGCTAGCGCGATACCCTACACCTACCAACTCCTGCTGGGTTTTAAAACCTTCGGAACATCCAACCACCATGTTACGGATCAAAGAACGGTATAAACCGTGTTTTGATTTACACGCTTTGCTTTCGTCAGAGCGGTCCAGTTTTACCACACCATCTTCAACAGAAAGAGAAATCGTGTGATCAATTTCCTGAGTGAGTTCGCCTTTTGGACCTTTTACGGTAACCACATTATCCGGAGAAACTTTCAACTCAACACCTGCAGGAATATTGACCGGTGCTTTACCTATACGTGACATATCAATACTCCTTTCTAGTAGATATGGCAAAGAACCTCGCCACCTACATTTAAATTCTTAGCTTCTTTTTCTGTCATCACACCTTTCGAGGTAGAAAGGATGGAAATGCCCAACCCGTTCAATACACGAGGAAGGTTACTTGCATTTGCATATGCACGCAATCCCGGGCGGGAAATGCGTTTCATATTACGGATCACGGGTTTTTTGGTACCGCGATCATATTTCAATGCAATCTTAATGATGCCTTGTTTATTGTCCTCCGTAAACTTATAGTTTAGGATGTAACCTTTTTCCTTAAGGATTTTTGTCATTTCCCGTTTCACATTGGAACTCGGGATCTCGACTACTTTATGCCTCGCTTTACTTGCATTGCGAATGCGTGTCAGGTAGTCTGCAATTGGATCTGTAACCATTTTTTAATGCTTTACGATGGTTTAACTTTTCGTTACTACTCGTAAAATTTTCAGTATTACAAAAGTACGGTTTGTTACCAACTTGCTTTTGTAATACCCGGAATTTTACCTGCAAGAGCCATTTCACGGAAAGTAACACGTGAAATTCCGAACTGGCGCATGTAACCACGAGGGCGTCCTGTTAACTGACAACGATTGTGTTTGCGTACGGCAGCAGAGTTGCGCGGCATCTTCTGAAGGCCATCCCAATCGCCGGCAGCTTTCAGGGCAGCGCGTTTTTCGGCATATCTTTCGACCATGCGCTCACGCTTTCGCTCCCTAGCTTTCATCGATTCTTTCGCCATAATTATATTCTTCTTTTATTTTTTAAACGGAAAGCCAAAAGCCTCCAACAAAGCCTTTGCTTCTTCATTGGTATTGGCCGAAGTTACAAAAGTAATGTCCATACCGGTAATTTTGTTCACCTTATCGATATCTATTTCGTGAAAGATGATCTGTTCTTTCACTCCCATGGTGAAATTACCGCGTCCGTCAAAGCCTGTGGCTTTCACTCCACGGAAATCGCGGGTACGTGGGATGGAAACAGAGATGAGTCTGTCCAGAAATTCGTACATCCGTTCGCCGCGCAGGGTAACACGAGATCCGATTGGCATTCCTTTGCGAAGTTTGAAGTTCGAGACATCTTTCTTCGATTTGGTTGCAACGGCTTTCTGACCTGCAATAAGGGTCATTTCATTCACTGCTGCATCCACCAATTTTTTATCCGTGGTAGCCGAACCTACTCCCTGGCTCAAGCAAATTTTTTCCAATTTCGGTACCTGCATAATGCTTTTGTACCCAAATTTTTCTTTCAGAGCATTTCTGATCTCCGAACGGTATTTATCCCGAAGTCGTGGTGAATATTCCATCAGTCAATTACCTCCCCTGATTTTTTAGCATAACGTACCCGTTTGCCGTCTTTGTTCTCTTTACGACCAATACGAGTGGGTTCACCGTTGTGTATGATCATAAGGTTTGAAACATGGATAGGAGCCTCACGTTTTTCGATGCCACCCTGTGGGTTGGCTGCGCTTGGCTTCACATGTCTGGAAACCATATTTACTCCTTCTACAATGGCCCGGAAGCGATCACGTTCAACAGACAACACACGGCCACTCTGGCCTTTGTTATCGCCGGCGATTACTTCTACCTGGTCATCTTTTTTAATATGCAACTTATTTGGCATGGCTCTAAAGCTTATTCGTTTAAAGCACCTCAGGTGCTAACGATACAATCTTCATGAATTGCTTTTCACGCAGTTCACGCGCAACCGGTCCGAAAATACGCGTACCACGCATTTCTCCGGAAGGGTTCAGAAGCACTACTGCATTGTCATCAAATCGGATGTAAGAACCATCCTGACGACGCACTTCTTTCTTGGTTCGCACCACTACTGCGGGGGTCACCTGACCCTTTTTTACGTTTCCGGAGGGAATAGCAGACTTGACCGATACTACGATTTTGTCTCCGATGGATGCGTAACGGCGGCGGGTTCCTCCCAACACACGAATACACAACACTTCCTTGGCTCCACTGTTATCGGCTACTGCCAACCGGCTTTCTTGTTGGATCATCTTTCAGCAATTATTTTGCTTTTTCAACAATTTCGACCAATCTCCAGTTCTTGCTCTTGCTCAACGGACGAGTTTCCATGACACGGACCGTATCACCGATACCTGCTTCATTTTTCTCATCGTGGGCCATGAACTTGGAGGTCTTTTTAACGAACTTACCGTACTTAGGGTGTTTCACTTTACGCTCAACAGCTACCACAAGGGATTTATCCATCTTGTTGCTAACTACCACACCTGTACGCTCCTTTCTAAGATTACGTTTATTCTCCATGGTCTTTATTTTTCAACTCCTTCTGCGTGAAGAACTCTTTTGCGTTGTTCCGTTAACAAACGGGCAATGTTCTTTTTAGTCTCTGCTAACTGACGTGGGTTTTCCAATGATGTAACCGTATGCCTCATACGCAATTTCACCAAAAGAGCCTGTTGTTCTGTCAAATAGTCTGACACCTCAACGTCTGTCATATCTTTAATTTCAGATGCTTTCATTGTTCTTCTTTTAAGCCTTGAAATCAGGGCGAATGATGAACTTTGTTTTCAACGGAAGTTTCTGAGCTGCAAGACGCATTGCTTCCCGGGCAACTTCGAGAGGTACTCCATCGGATTCGAACATAATGCGGCCCGGACGAACGACTGCCACCCAATGATCAGGGGCACCTTTACCTTTACCCATCCTTACTTCTGCGGGTTTTTTGGTGATGGGTTTGTCCGGAAAAATTCGGATCCAGACCTTTCCTTCACGCTTCATGTAACGAGTAACTGCAATACGAGCTGCCTCGATCTGACGTGAAGTGATAAATCCTTCTTCCAAGGTTTTAAGGGCAAACGAACCGTATGCAATACGATGTCCGCGGCCGGCATTACCTTTGATCATGCCTTTCTGTTGCCTGCGGTATTTCGTACGTTTAGGTTGTAACATCTTCTAAACTTTTTAGAGGGTTTTTATTTACGTTTCATGCGTTTCCCATGATTACCGCCGCCCTTCGGGGCACGGGAACCCTGCCCAACATTCGGAGAAAGATCGCGTTTTCCAAAAACTTCTCCTTTACAAATCCACACTTTAACACCGATGCGACCGGCTGTGGTATGTGCTTCCGAAACGGTATAGTCGATATCGGCACGGAAAGTGTGCAAGGGCACACGGCCTTCCATATAGGTTTCCGAACGAGCCATCTCAGCGCCATTCAAACGGCCACTAATTTTTACTTTGATCCCTTCTGCTCCCATGCGCATGGTTGAAGCAATGGCCATTTTAATGGCCCGACGGAAAGAGATCCGTGCTTCAATCTGGCGGCAGATGCTGTCTGCAACAAGGGTGGCATCCAATTCAGGGCGTTTGATCTCGAAGATGTTGATCTGAACATCTTTTCCGGTCAATTTCTTGAGTTCTTCTTTCAGCTTATCTACTTCCTGCCCGCCTTTACCGATGATCACACCCGGACGCGCTGTATGAATGGTTACGGTAACCAGCTTCAAGGTACGTTCAATGATAATTTTTGAAATACTGGCCTTACGGAGACGAGCATTTACATATTTGCGGATCTTATCGTCTTCAACGAGCTTGGCAGTATAATCTTTACCACCATACCAGGCAGAATCCCAGCCTTTGATGAAGCCAAGACGGTTCCCGATCGGATTTGTCTTTTGTCCCATTTCTAAGTTCTTATTTAGCGCTATCTACGATGATAGTGATGTGGTTCGACCTTTTACGAATCCGGTGTGCTCTTCCTTGTGGTGCAGGCTGAATGCGTTTCAACATACGTGCACTGTCAACAAATACTTCTTTCACCACAAGGTCAGCTTCGTCAGGACGCGTATCTTCATTCTTCGCCTCCCAATTCGCAATGGCCGAACGAAGCAGTTTCTCCATACGTTGAGCAGCATCTTTCGGGCTAAACTGGAGCATATTGAGTGCTTTAAACACCTCCTCACCACGGATCATATCCGCAACGAGGCGCATTTTGCGTGGAGAAGTCGGACAATTATTAAGCTTTGCAAAGCTTACCGATTTCCGGGCCTCTTTCAGTTCTTCCGCTTTATTTTTTTTTCTTGAACCCATTTTTTTCCGGATTATTCTTTAGCATTAACCGATATCGTTTCCGGTTAACGTTCTATCGTTTCCCTTTATCTTTTTTACCTCCGTGGCCACGGTAGGTACGCGTCGGAGCAAATTCTCCGAGTTTGTGTCCGACCATGTTCTCCGTTACAAACACAGGGATGAATGTTTTTCCGTTGTGTACTGCGATCGTAAGGCCTACAAATTCAGGCGTAATGGTGGATGCACGAGACCAGGTTTTGATGGCTGATTTCTTACTCGATGCACCGGCCAAGTCAACACGATGTATCAACTTATAATGAATAAAAGGGGGCTTTTTAAGCGAACGACTCATGGCCTATGGATTATTTCTTTCTTTTCTCAATAATGTATTTACTCGATGCCTTTTTGGGCGCACGGGTTTTGTAGCCCTTAGCTGGAACTCCCGTACGTGAGCGTGGGTGGCCACCTGAAGAGCGGCCTTCGCCTCCACCCATGGGGTGGTCAACAGGGTTCATCGCTACACCACGGGTACGAGGGCGTCTGCCTTTCCAACGGCTACGGCCTGCTTTCCCGGAACGTTCCAACTGATGATCGGAATTGGATACTACCCCTACGGTAGCCAAACAACTCACCAAGATCATACGGACTTCTCCGGAAGGGAACTTAATGATCGCATATTTGCCATCACGTGCATTCAACTGGGCATAAGAGCCGGCACTACGTGCGATCTTACCTCCCTGCCCTGGCTGTAATTCGATGTTATGAACAATGGTGCCCAAAGGAATCTCTTTGAGATAAAGGGCATTTCCAACCTCCGGAGCAACACCTTCACCCGAATTGAGTTGCATGCCTACTTCGAGGCCTTCCGGTGCAATGATATAGCGTTTCTCACCGTCTGCATATGCCAACAAAGCGATACGGGCAGTGCGGTTTGGATCGTATTCGATGGATTTTACAGTAGCCGGAACACCAAATTTTTCACGTTTGAAATCGATGATACGATACCGTTGCTTGTGTCCGCCACCACGGTAGCGAACGGTCATTTTACCGCTTTTGTTACGGCCACCCGACTTGGTTTTCTTCGCCAAGAGACTCTTCTCAGGGCGATCCGTAGTGATTTCTTGGAAAGAACCAACAATACGGTGCCTTTGACCAGGTGTAATTGGCTTAAGTTTTCTTACTGCCATTTTTGTTTATCTCTTTAGAGGGTTATGTCCCCCGTATAGTTAAAATTAATCATCTAAAGATCTGCAAAGAAGTCAATCGCATCTCCGTCTGCTACGAAAACAACCGCCTTCTTAAAAGCCGAGGTACGACCGGAAAGGATAGCACTTTTGGTATTCCGGCGGCGGGCTTTACCAGCATAATTCATGGTATTCACCCCTGTTACCTCAACATTGTACATAGCCTTCACCGCTTTTTTGATCTCTACTTTATTGGCATTCCGATCAACAATGAACCCGTAACGGTTGTTCAATTCCGCATCTTTACTCATCTTTTCGGTAATGATCGGCTTTATCAATACATTCCTGCTCATCAAGAATTAGTTTAAAAGGTTTTCGATCTTCTCAACAGCACCTTCGGCAATGATCAACTTCTTTGCTTTCAGGATGTCGTAAGTGTTGATATCCGATGCCACCATTACCTGAGATAAGGAATGGTTACGGGAGGATAGCAACATGTTATGATCGTTATCGGCCAAAACGACAAGTGTTTTGATGTCTTTTGCTTTCAGGCTATTCAGAATCTCCAGAAATGATTTGGTTTTAGGAGCTGCGACCCGAAGGTCTTCCACTACCACCAAACCGTTCTCTTTTGCTTTGTAGCTCAAGGCAGATTTACGAGCAAGGTTTTTGATCTTTTTATTGAGTTTGATATCATAGGTACGCGGACGTGGTCCGAATATACGTCCACCGCCACGAAAAATCGGGTTTTTGATATCTCCGAAACGAGCAGTTCCCGTTCCCTTCTGGCGTTTGATCTTGCGGCGGCTACCTTTTACTTCACCACGTTCTTTGGTTTTGTGTGTACCCTGACGGGCATTGGCCATCCGTTGTTTGGCGTCCAGGTAGATCGCGTGATCATTGGGCTCAATACCAAAAATAGCATCGTTGAGATGGATCTTTTTGGTCTCTTCCCCCGCTGAATTATATACGGCAACTTCCATTATCTCTCAATTGTTACGTAAGCTCCTCTGTGTCCGGGTACGGAACCCTTGACCACAATAAGATTCTTTTCAGGGATTATTTTAAGCACTTGAAGGTTTTGTGTTTTCACACGTGCCGAACCGGTTTGTCCTGCCATCCGCATGCCTTTGAATACACGTGAAGGAGTGGATGCAGCACCAATGGATCCTGGAGCACGCATCCGGTTGTGCTGGCCATGGGTTTGGCCACCTACACCGCGGAAATTATGGCGCTTTACAACCCCTTGAAACCCTTTCCCTTTGGAAGTTCCGATTACATCGACAAACATTCCTTCTGAAAAAACATCAACCGTAAGGACATCTCCTGAGTTCACTTTGTTGCCATAATCTCGGAACTCAACCAATTTCTTTAGCGGAGTTACCCCTGCTTTTTTAAAGTGTCCGGCAAGGCCGGCAGAGGTGTGCTTCTCTTTCTTTTCTTCGTAACCGACCTGAACCGCATTATAACCGTCTTTCTTTTCGTCACGTACTTGTGTTACATAACAAGGACCCGCTTCAAGAATCGTACATGGGATGTTTTTCCCATCTTCGTTATAAATACTGGTCATTCCCAGTTTTTTCCCAATTAAACCTAGCATAGCAAATTCTTTAAAAGAGCGTTACACTTTAATTTCAACTTCCACTCCGCTAGGCAATTCCAGCTTCATAAGTGCATCCACTGTTTTCGACGATGAACTGTAAATGTCGAGGAGGCGCTTATATGAACAGAGCTGAAATTGCTCACGTGCTTTTTTGTTGACGTGAGGTGATTTGAGTACGGTATAAATCCGTTTGTGGGTGGGCAATGGAATAGGCCCGCTAACCACGGCTCCGGTGCTCTTAACCGTCTTAACAATTTTTTCGGCAGACTTATCTACCAAATTGTGATCGTAAGACTTGAGTTTTATTCTTATTTTTTGGCTCATCTCGTTTGATTAAGCTTCTACTTTACCTTTTGACTTTGCAATAACTTCGTCAGCCACATTTTTGGGAGCTGCATCGTAATGCGAAAACTCCATAGTGGAGGAAGCACGACCCGAAGACATGGTACGCAATTGCGTTACATAACCAAACATCTCTGACAAGGGCACTTTTGCTTTGATTACTTTCGCCCCGGCACGATCGTCCATTCCTTCCATCTGACCGCGACGGCGATTCAGATCGGCTACAATATCCCCCATATTCTCTTCCGGAGTAATCACTTCCAGTTTCATAATGGGTTCAAGAATGATCGGCTGACAGTTAGGAATAGCAGCCCGGTATGCCATTTTTGCACAAACTTCAAACGAAAGCTGATCGGAATCGACTGCATGGAAAGAACCATCCGTGAGGGTTACTTTCATCGAATCCATCGGGAAACCGGCCAATATTCCATTTTTCATGGATTCTTTGAAACCTTTCTCTACCGAAGGTACAAATTCTTTGGGCACATTACCTCCCTTTATCTTGTTCTCGAATACCAGACCCGGATCTTCGGAGTCCGATGGCCCGATGGTCACAACAATATCAGCAAATTTACCCCGACCACCCGATTGTTTCTTGTAAATCTCTCTGTGACCCGTACTGCTTTTGATGGTTTCTTTATAGGCTACCTGAGGTGCACCTTCGTTTACTTCTACTTTAAATTCGCGTTTCAAGCGGTCGATCAAGATCTCAAGGTGAAGTTCCCCCATACCGGAGATCACCGTCTGGCCTGAGCTTTCATCGGTACGTACTTTAAACGTTGGGTCTTCTTCCGAAAGCTTGTGCAATGCCACGCCCAATTTATCCACATCGGCTGTTGTTTTGGGCTCGATGGCCACACCAATAACCGGGTTGGGAAAAGTAATGGATTCCAAAACAATGGGCTGGCCTTCGCCATGAAGGGTATCGCCTGTATGGATGTCTTTAAATCCGACAGCAGCTCCAATATCGCCAGCATCCAACTGGTCGATGGAGTTCTGTTTATTGGAATGCATCTGAAAAAGACGCGAAATGCGTTCTTTTTTATTGGTGCGGGAGTTTTTTACGTAAGAACCTGCCTTTAGCGTTCCGGAATAGGAACGAATAAAGCAAAGACGGCCTACAAAGGGATCGGTAGCGATCTTAAAGGCAAGGGCTGCAAAGGCATCATCGTTGCGTGGCTCTCTGGAAATAGTTTCTCCGGTATCGGGATGTGTACCTTCAATGGCTCCGACATCAAGAGGAGACGGCAGGAAAGCCATCACTCCATCTAGCATGGTTTGTACCCCTTTGTTCTTAAAGGCAGAACCACACATGATGGGAACAATATCGAGATTGATGGTTGCTTTACGAAGGGCTGAAAGAATCTCCGCTTCGGTGAGCGAATCAGGGTCTTCAAAGAATTTTTCCAAAAGGGAGTCATCTTGTTCCGCTGCCGCTTCGATCAGTTCGTTGCGCCAGTGATCCACTTCCTCGCGAAGGTCTTCTGGAATGGGCACTTCCTCGAAAGTCATTCCTCTGTCTTCTTCATTCCAAATAATGCCGCGCATGTTGATCAAATCCACCACACCGCGAAAATCATCCTCCGATCCAATTGGAACCTGAAGCGGAACAGCTCGGGCTCCCAAACGTTCTTTTACCTGACCAACCACATTAAAGAAGTCGGCACCGGCACGATCCATTTTGTTTACAAAACCCAAACGAGGAACCTCATACTTATCCATCTGACGCCATACGGTTTCAGATTGTGGCTCTACTCCTCCTACGGCACAGTAAACGGCAACAGCACCATCCAACACCCGCATGGATCGTTCTACCTCCACGGTAAAATCCACGTGACCCGGTGTGTCGATAATGTTCATCCGGTATTCATTTTCCTTGTAGCTCCAAAAACAGGTTGTAGCGGCCGAAGTAATGGTAATGCCACGCTCCTGCTCCTGCTCCATCCAGTCCATGGTAGCGGCCCCATCATGGACCTCACCAATCTTATGGCTGATACCCGTATAATAAAGTATACGCTCAGTGGTGGTCGTCTTGCCCGCATCAATGTGGGCAGAAATACCAATATTCCGGGTATACGTTAAATCTCTCTTAGCCATTGCTTCTCAAATAATGGTCAGTGTATCTCTGTTGTTTTGTATAAATATCAGAATCGGAAATGCGAAAATGCTTTGTTCGCTTCTGCCATCCGATGGGTATCTTCTTTCTTTTTGAAAGCAGCCCCTTCTTCCTTTGCAGCAGCCATCAACTCCGAAGCCAATTTTTGCGCCATGGATTTCTCATTGCGTTTGCGGGAAAAGCTGATCAGCCATTTCATCGCAAGGGATAATTTACGGCTATAACGAACTTCTTGTGGTATCTGAAAGGTAGCACCGCCAACACGCCGGCTACGCACCTCAACAGCAGGAGTTACATTTTGAAGTGCTTTTTTGAAAGTCTCCAGACCTGCTCCTTCTCCTTGCTTATCTTCGATAACATCAATGGCATCGTAAAAGATCTTAAATGCAAGGCTCTTCTTCCCCTGGATCATCAAGTTGTTTACAAACTTGGTTACCGTCTTATTATCAAACCGGGGATCGGGTAATACTTCCGCCTTTTTCGCCTTTTTTCTTCTCATGGCTAATTCTTAATCTGAGATCAATTATTTTTTAGGACGCTTGGTTCCATACTTCGAACGGCGTTGCGAACGACCTTCCACACCAGCGGTATCCAACGCACCGCGTACGATATGGTACCTTACACCCGGCAAGTCTTTTACACGACCTCCCCGAACAAGCACAATGCTATGTTCCTGCAGGTTGTGTCCTTCTCCTCCGATATAAGCATTCACCTCGTTACCGTTAGTCAGACGCACCCTTGCCACTTTACGCATGGCCGAGTTCGGCTTTTTGGGTGTAGTTGTATATACACGAACACATACGCCACGTCGTTGCGGGCAAGAATTAAGTGCCACACTTTTGCTCGTACGAGGCTTCGAATTCCGTCCTTTTCTTACTAACTGCTGGATTGTAGGCATATCAGTCTATTTATTCTCTCCCACATATTTTTTGGGGCTGCAAAGTTATGATATTTGATTTATAATCCAATAGCTAGCCTGGTTTTTTCACAAGTCTGTGTGAAAAAAAAATGCGCCTTCTGAAAATATACTTTGATCTTCCCGGAAAGTTCCGGTTTTCAGCGTTATTGAAAAAGGGCTACACTCCCATCATATCCTTCTGATTACCAAACTAAAGCCCCCCGAAAATACAACCGTTGGTCCGCTCAGAAACCATTTCTCAATTTTCTTTGAGTAGAAAAATGATCCCAACACAAAAAGCGGGTGATGTTGCAAAAAAACAAAGGAGATGAACAGAAGGCAGCAGGCAAGACCGAAAAAATAATGCTGTGCTCAAAATGTTTACCTTTGAATTATGCATTATTTGGATTCTCTTAACGAAGCACAGCGGATTGCTGTGGAAAATACGCATGGCCCTTCGATGGTGATTGCAGGGGCCGGATCGGGCAAAACACGGGTACTCACTTTTCGGATTGCACACTTGATCCATCAGGGTGCGGATCCATTTTCCATTCTGGCACTTACGTTTACCAACAAAGCTGCCCGCGAAATGACGGAGCGAATTTCAGCCATCGTTGGTGAACGCGAAGCCCGGAACATCTGGATGGGAACTTTTCACTCCGTATTTTCCCGGATCCTCAGAGTTGAAGCCGAAAAGCTGGGTTACCCATCCAACTTTACCATTTACGACACTACGGATAGCAAAAACCTGATCAAAGCCATCATCAAAGAACTGGGGCTTGACGACAAAGCCTACCGGCCATCGATCGTTTACAACCGTATTTCTTCCGCAAAGAACAACCTCATTTCTCCTGAGGCGTATGCCAAAAATACAGAATATCGTTCCAGCGATAAGATATCGGGAAAACCACAACTCTTTGAAATTTACAAGCGCTACGCGCTCCGTTGCTTCAAAGCCGGAGCGATGGATTTTGATGATCTGCTTTTTAAAACCAATGTCCTTTTCAGGGATTTTCCGGATATCTTGCACAAATACCAACACCGTTTCAAGTTTTTACTGGTAGACGAATACCAGGATACCAATTATTCTCAATACCTCATTGTAAAGAAACTGGCTGCGGTATATGAAAACCTTTGTGTGGTAGGAGATGATGCCCAAAGCATTTATGCTTTTCGGGGGGCCAATATTCAAAACATCCTCAACTTCCGGAAAGATTATCCGGGCTATAAGCTGTATAAACTCGAACAGAATTACCGGTCGACACAAACCATTGTGGAAGTAGCCAACCGTTTGATTGCAAACAATAAAGATCAAATTAAAAAGACGGTGTGGACGGCCAATGAAACAGGTCCCAAAATAAAACTTTTTAACACTTTAACCGACAGCGAAGAAGGCAAGGTGGTCGCCCATTCGATCTTTGAGATCAAATCGCACGAAATGCGAAAACCCAAAGATTTTGTTATCCTTTACCGTACCAATGCCCAATCGCGTGCTTTGGAGGAAGCATTGCGAAAAATTGACATTCCTTACCGCATTTATGGCGGTTTGTCTTTTTATCAACGGAAAGAGATCAAAGATCTGCTGGCTTATTATCGCATGGTAGTGAACCCGGCTGATGAAGAAGCGTTTAAACGGATCATCAATTATCCCAAACGAGGCATAGGCCAGTCGACCCTCGAACGGTTGGTGGTGGCATCGAACCATTACAATGTAAGCATCTGGGACCTCTGCAAAAACCCGGACCGGTATACGACCCAGATCAGCAGTGGTGCTCAGAATAAGATCCGTGAGTTTGTTATGATGATAGAAAGCTTCCGGGCCATGCAGGATTCAAAAAATGCATTTGCTTTGGGAAAACACATCGCGGCCTCATCGGACATTCTGAAAGAATTATATCAGGATAAATCGCCTGAGGGAGTGGGGCGACACGAAAATGTAGAAGAACTGCTGAATGCAATGCGGGAGTTTTCGGATCGTACGGAGGCAGAAGATGCAGGAGGCATCAAAACGTTGGGCGAGTTTTTACAGGAAGTTGTCCTTCTTACCGATCAGGACAATGATAAAGACAAAGATCCCGATCACGTTTCTTTGATGACCATTCACATGGCCAAAGGCCTGGAGTTTCCATACGTGTATATTGTTGGGTTGGAAGAAAACCTTTTTCCGAGCCAGATGTCGGTAAATTCCCGGGCAGATCTGGAAGAAGAACGTCGGTTGTTTTATGTGGCGCTCACAAGAGCTGAAAAGCGCGTTTTTCTTTCTTGCGCCAATACACGCTACAAATGGGGCAACCTGATTCGTTGTGAGCAAAGTCGTTTTCTGGAAGAAATTGATACCGATTACCTCGAAGTGCCTGAAAGGCAAGGGTCAGGCGCCACCGATTTCAATGCCCCCGGAAGGTCCTGGGGCAGTTATCACCGGCCATTGAGCCCCAACAAAACCACAGACACTCCACCTGCATCCGGTACTTCCTCCAAACAGATCAGTGGCGGATTGACCCAAAAGCGCAAACAGCAGGAAGCCGTCCGACTGGCCCGCACCATGAAAAAAGTTTCAGAGGTCAAGCCCACTTCCACCTCCGAGTCTGCCGACAACGGTTCCGTCAAAATCCAGGTGGGAATGCATGTTGAACACTCACGCTTTGGCACCGGAAAAGTGGAACAACTCGAACAGGGAAAAGCTACGGTTTTCTTTCCAAAAATCGGTCGGAAACAGTTGTTGCTGAAATTTGCCCGTTTAAAGATCGTTGAATAAACCCTTTCCCGAACCAATGCCAAAGCTTAGTGTCAAGCCTAACCTGGCCAAACCAGAACCAAACAGGTTTATTACCTTTGATAAGACACTTGTTAAATCAAGAATAATTATACGCTGCTATAGCAGATACTAAAAAACGGTTGCATTGATCCGTACTCCCTTATAACAAGGGCTTTCCGTGAAGATAAATTCACATTTTTCAATGCATGAACGGCAGGATTAAAAAAATAAACAAGCACTGTCGTAATAGCGTAGCTCTGTCAAAAATTCAAACTTCTGCCAAAAATAACACGAATATTAGTGGTAAGACACTAACCACCGTATTCAAAGCGGGAAAGGCTTATGAAAATAAAACGCTTTTTACGTTGTTTTCCGACAGAAACAATAAAAATTTCGTTATTTTGGCAAACCTATCCGGTACTAACGTTTTCCTATCAATACCGAAACCCTTTTATAAATGGAATACAATACACAACGTCCGACGTTGATTATCTCCGAATACGGACGCAACGTTCAGAATATGATACTTCATGCATCTAGCATCGAAAACCGAGAAGAGCGCAACACTTGTGCACAGGCCATTATTAATGTGATGGGACAATTGAACCCTCATCTGCGCGATGTGGAAGAATTCAAACCCAAATTGTGGGCACATCTTTTCATCATGAGCGATTTTAAACTGGATGTAGACAGTCCTTACCCTATTCCTACTCCGGAATCCTTTGCGGAAAAGCCAAAGGTGGTTCCTTATCCGCAAAAAAGCATCCGTTTTAAACACTATGGTCGCACTTGCCATCTGCTGATCGAAAAATGCATGACCCTGAATGATGAGGACGAAGGCAAACAAGAGTTCATCCTTACCATTGTGAACATGATGAAAAAGGCTTACCTCACCTGGAACCGCGATTCGGTAACGGACGAGGTAATTCTTGCCAACCTCAACCAATTGTCGAACGGCCAGTTAAAGCTTGACGAAAGCCTTCATCCGAGAATTATTTCCAGCACTGAGGTATTGCGGAGCCAGAAGCAAAGCCAACTGTTGAAAAAAGCCAAACCGAATTACAAAAAGAAAAAGAAACGGAACTAACCCATGGGCACCTTTGAGATCCATGGGGGCAAAAGCTTAAAAGGCAACATCACCCCGCAAGGGGCAAAAAACGAGGCCTTGCAGGTAATCTGTGCCGTTCTTCTTACGCCTGAAGCGGTGATCATTCGCAACATCCCCAACATCGTTGATGTAAATAAACTCATCGGCTTATTGGTGGATATGGGGGTAAAAGCGGAAGGGTTGGACGCCAATACATATCGTTTTAAAGCCGACCAGGTTAATACCGATTATTTACATTCCGAAGGCTTTAAGAAAAAAGGGGCCGAGTTGCGTGGTTCCATTATGATCATGGGGCCGCTTCTGGCCCGTTTTGGCAAGGGGTCGATCCCCAAGCCGGGTGGCGACAAAATAGGCCGTCGCCGTTTAGACACGCACTTTATTGGCTTTCAGAAGTTGGGGGCCGATTGTAATTTTGATGCGAACGAAAGTTTTTATACCGCAGAAGCAAAAGCATTAAAAGGAACCTATATCCACATGGATGAGGCTTCGGTAACGGGTACTGCCAATGTGTTGATGGCTGCCGTACTGGCCAGAGGAAAAACCACCATTTATAATGCAGCCTGCGAACCCTATTTACAGCAGTTGTGTAAGATGCTTAACAATATGGGGGCCAGGATCAGTGGCATCGGATCCAACATGCTTACCATCGAAGGTGTAGGCGAACTCGGAGGTTGCGACCACCGCGTTCTTCCGGATATGATCGAGATCGGCAGTTTCATCGGCATGGCCGCAATGACCCGGTCCGAAATTACGATCAAAGCGGTTTCTTATCCCGATCTGGGGATCATTCCACAGGTATTCGGACGGTTGGGCATTCAAATGGAACGAAAAGGCGACGACCTGTACATTCCTCAACAGGATTCTTACAAAATTGATGCGTTCATCGATGGCTCTATCATGACGGTTGCCGATGCTCCATGGCCTGGTTTTACACCTGATCTTCTGAGCATTATTCTGGTAACCGCCACACAAGCCTGTGGCAGTGTACTCATCCATCAAAAAATGTTCGAAAGCCGTTTGTTCTTTACGGATAAACTGATTGATATGGGCGCACAAATCATCCTTTGCGACCCACACCGTGCCACTGTTATCGGGCTTGATCGGAAAATTGCACTCCGGGGCATTACCATGACCTCCCCCGACATTCGTGCCGGGGTATCGTTGTTGATCGCTGCCATGTCTGCCGATGGCATAAGTTATATCCACAACATTGAACAAATTGATCGTGGTTATGAGAACATCGACATGCGCCTGAACCAGTTGGGTGCAGATATCAGAAGGACGGATTAGCCTTTGTTTTTGTATTATTGTGGTACTATGGAATAGTTCTTGTTATTTACCTTTAAGTTGTCAGATAAAAGAAATTTCGTCACACAAAAACATTTTGATTATGAAAAACTTAAAATCCTTCACGCTTATCGCCATGGGGTGTTTACTGTGGTTTGGCTTCAGCAACAATCCGGATGGTTTACATCCTGAGTTCGATGAAAACCCCGTATTTTCGGAAAAACAAGGCACCGGCATTGGCGATATGGCTCCTGATATTTCGATGTCGGGTCCGAATGGAGAAACCTACACGCTTTCCGAATTGAAAGGGAAAATAGTATTGGTAGATTTTTGGGCTTCATGGTGCGGGCCTTGCCGGCGTGAAAACCCCAATGTAGTTGCTGCTTACCACAAGTACAAAAAAGCCCAGTTTAAGGATGCCAAAGGGTTTGAAATTTTAAGTGTTTCCCTCGATAAAAGTATGGACCGTTGGAAAAGTGCCATCGATCAGGATGGGCTTGAATGGAAATACCATGTGAGTGATCTTAAAGGATGGCAGAATGAAGCTGCCGCTACTTACAAGGTACATAGTATTCCTGCCAGTTTTCTGGTAGATGCCAATGGGCGCATTGTTGGCAAAAACTTACGGGGAAACAACTTGCATGTAGCCATTGATAAGTTGGTGAAAAGCTTGTAATCCTCATTCCGCATTTTTTCCGAGTGGGCTTCAAAAAGGACATTATGGCAAAATGACATCCTTTTTGAAGCTTTTTTGTGCCGTTGTGACACTTCCCATTAAGCTTCGTGACAGGTTGGCTTTGAAACGACATTTGGCAAGCTATTTGCCCACTGCAAAAGCAAACCATATCCACCGTGAAATTTTTTAGCCATGAGCGAAAAAAAGACCCATCAACCGGAAGAGGCTGTCAAAAAAGAGGAGACACCTGAAATAAATGTTACCGAACAGCAACCGGAAGATGCAACTCAGCAAGAAACCATACCGCTGGAAAACGAAGATATAGCCCGGCAGGAAAATGAAGAAACACCTGAAAACGAGGATATAACAGAGGATACAACACAAGAAAGCGAAGGAACCGAAGAAGAAGATCTTACAAAACAACCAACCGCAACCGATTGGCACGATAAATACCTCCGTTTATACTCTGAGTTCGACAACTACCGCAAACGCTCCAATCGGGAAAAAATCGACATTATAAAAAATGCCAGCAGCCAGGTCATGAAAGACCTTCTTCCGGTAGTCGATGATTTCGATCGTGCCATCAAGGCCAACGAATCGGTGGAAGATGCAAACACTTTGAAAGAAGGCATGGCATTGATCCAAAGTAAATTTGTTGGCATTCTTGATAAAAATGGTTTGAAAGCAATGGATGCTATCGGAAAAACTTTTGATGTGGACCACCACGAAGCCATTACCGAAATTCCCGCCCCATCCGAAGACCTGAAAGGAAAAGTAGTAGATGCCGTAGAAAAAGGATATTTCCTCAACAATAAAGTACTCCGATACGCAAAAGTGGTCATCGGAAAATAGGACCAAACCCATTAATGCTCATGTCGAAACGAGATTATTACGAAGTACTTGGTGTACCAAAGAATGCCGGAACCAATGAGATTAAAAAATCTTACCGGAAAATGGCCATCAAATACCATCCGGATAAAAATCCGGAGGATAAAGCTGCTGAGGAAAAATTTAAAGAAGCCGCAGAAGCTTACGAAGTACTAAGCGATGCCGATAAACGGCAACGTTACGATCAGTTTGGCCATGCAGGTGTAAATGGTGGCGGAGGCGGCGGAAGTTCCCACATGAATATGGAGGACATCTTCAACAATTTCGGCGACATTTTTGGCAGTGCATTTGGCGGTAGTTTTGGCGGTTTCGGAGGCAGCAGAGGCAGATCCAGCCAACGCAAAGGTTCCAACCTCCGGATTAAAGTAAAACTTACGTTGGAGGAAATATCCGAAGGGGTTACAAAAAAAATAAAAGTTAACAAACAAGCGGTGGCAGAAGGCGTGCGTTATTCCTCCTGTAAAAACTGCCGTGGAACCGGCCAGGTTACCCGGGTTACAAACACCATTCTCGGACAGATGCAAACCTCCTCTTCCTGTCCGCATTGTCAGGGAACCGGACAACGCATTTCATCCAAACCAAGAGAAGCGGACGACCTGGGGTTGGTCCGAAAAGAAGAAATAATAGAAATCAACATCCCGGAAGGGGTGGAAGAAGGCATGCAACTTTCTATGCGTGGTATGGGGAATGCAGGTCCAATGGACGGACCGGCAGGCGACCTGCTGATCGCGATCGAAGAAATTCCACATGATTTCCTTACAAGAGACGGACAAAACCTGCACTACGATCAGTTTATCAGCTTACCGGATGCTGCTTTGGGTACTACCGTTGAAATACCAATGGTAAAAGGAAAAGCCAAAATTAAAATTGAAGCGGGCACACAATCCGGGCGTACACTCCGATTGCGTGGCAAAGGATTGCCAGATGTAAATGGCTATAACCGAGGCGATTTAATGGTACACATCAACACCTGGACCCCACAAAGGTTGAACCGTGAAGAGAAAGATATCCTGCAAAAGCTACGGGATTCCGAAAACTTCAAACCTACTCCAACCGGCAAAGAGAAAAACATTTTTGACCGGATGAAAGACATTTTCAACCGTTGACCCCAAAGGTTTTCTGTAAAAATCCCCCCCCTTATCCTTTTACAGGCGATTTTTTCCGTTCGTAAAGTTGTAACGATCCCATTTCGTTATCTGTTCTTCAACCTTTATATTTGGATCAAGACGCGATCAGATGGCTTTTCTTAATGTTGAAAATATTACAAAATCGTATGCCCGTCACAAGGCTTTAAACGATGTCAGCCTAAGCATACCCGAACAAAGTATCTATGGACTGCTCGGGCCTAATGGTGCCGGAAAAACATCCCTTATTCGCATCATCAATCAAATTACGGGGCCTGATAGCGGGAAAATCTGGTTCAACAATGAACGGCTTAACCCTGCCCACGTGGAACAAATCGGATACCTGCCTGAGGAACGAGGGTTGTACAAGAAGATGAAAATAGGCGAACAAGCCCTTTATCTTGCCCAGCTAAAAGGCATGCGCCGTAAAGAGGCCGGAAAAGCCTTAAAAGAATGGTTCGATAAATTTGATATCATGCCCTGGTGGAACAAGCGGGTAGATGAATTATCGAAAGGGATGGCACAAAAAGTACAATTTATTACCACGGTTTTGCACCGCCCAAAGCTATTGATCCTGGATGAACCGTTCAGTGGTTTCGATCCCATTAATGCCAAGCTGATCCAATCGGAGATCATGCAATTGCAGAAGGAAGGCACTACGATCATTCTTTCGACCCACAACATGAGTTCCGTGGAAGAGATTTGCACCCATATTACCCTGATCAACAACGCCAAAAATGTATTGAGTGGTGCGGTAAAAGCCATCAGAGATCAATACCGGACCTGCACTTTTGAAATGGAATTCAACGGCTCGCTCACTTCCTTTACAAATGCCTTAGGTTCCGGTTTTCAGCTCATCAGCAAACACACACATAACGAACAACACCAAATCGTTCGGGTAAAAGGGCCGGAACCATACAAAATCAACGATCTGCTATCGGCTGTTTTGCCTTTTGCCGAAATCATTTCAGTAAAAGAAGTGATTCCGGATATGAACGATATTTTCATCAAGGTTGTCAACAATGGCATAACCGGACCTGCATAATCATCATAAAATGAATAAGATAGCTCTGATCATACGAAGGGAATACTTTTCCCGGGTAAAAAAGCGGTCGTTTGTGGTGATGACCCTGTTAGGGCCTCTCCTGATCGTCGGCTTTTTTATGCTGGTGGTATTCATCGGAACTCAGGACAATTCCAAACACGTAGTCGGCATTTACGATGAAGCCGGAAAATATGTTCCGGTTCAACTCAAAAACAAGCCTGACAAAGGCATTACCTATCTCAGGCTTTCCGAACCCATCGGGCTTCAAGAATTTGCTGAGGACCATCCCGAACTCACGGAATACGTCGACATTACTTCCAAAACCATCAATGGTATGCCGGTAGCGATGTATTATCGCGATCAGATTCCCGGCGATAAACTGATCAACGATCTGAGCGAACAACTGGCTGTTGGTTTCTGGGCATATCGCATACAAAAAGACAGCATCCCGCTGCACGACAGCGTTTCCGTTAACGGGCAGGCAGATGTTCAATCGCTGCTAAACCGATATCAAAAAGTAGAGATCAAAACCTTCGATGCGTTAAGCGAAGAAGGCGAAGAAGACATGCGCGAAGCCGCATGGGTAGGCATGGGTTTCAGCATGTTGATCTACTTCTTCATTTTCCTTTACGGAGTACAGGTAATGCGTGGAATAATTGAAGAAAAAACCAGCAGAATTGTGGAGGTGATGATCTCTTCGGTTCAACCTTTCCAACTGATGATGGGAAAAATCATCGGAATTGCGCTCGTAGGCCTCACCCAGTTTGCCATGTGGATCATTCTGACCATTACTTTGATAACAGCGGTTTCTGTTGCTATGCCCGATCTCAACCCCGGAGGCATCCATAGTTTTGAGGCTTCCGCACAACTCATCGATGATCCGCGTGCATTAGCAGCGGTGGCTTCTCAAGGCCAAAATGAAATGTTCGAACTCATTTTCTATCGCATCCAATGGCCTTTGCTGATCGGTAGTTTTGTCTTTTATTTCCTTTTTGGTTACATGCTTTACGGTTCGCTTTTTGCTGCCGTCGGGTCTGCTGTCGACAGCGAGTCGGATACCCAGCAGTTCATGCTTCCCCTCACCATTCCGCTGCTTTTTGGGCTCTACATAACTATATTTGCCATGGGAAACCCCGAAGGCGATGCGATGGTATGGGCCAGTATGGTTCCGTTCACCTCGCCTATTGCTATGATGGTCCGGATCGCTACGGGCACAGTAGGCCTCGGAGAATTGTTGTTCAGCATGGGCATTCTCGCGTCAACGTTTCTGTTCACCACCTGGGTAGCCGGCCGCATTTACCGGACGGGTATTTTGATGTATGGTAAAAAAGCATCCTACAAAGAACTTTGGAAATGGTTGTTCTATAGATAAAATACTTCGCTAACTTATACTCCTCCCTATTCTTTTTTTCGGTTTGATATTTAATGGGCAGAGGTGTACTTTCGCTGCTCTCTTCAGCCCGAATTGGCTTTTTGAAAAAAGAAAAACGCTTTTGCTTTGAATTTTGCCGTCATCGATATCGGAACCAACACGTTCAACCTGCTCATTGTTCATCAAAATGGAAACGTAACTCCGGAAGTGATTTATAAAACCCGGGAGCCTGTTAAGCTTGGCGAAGGCATTACCAATGGGTTAATTGCACCGGCGGCTTTTAAACGCGGTACCGAGGCACTCCGTAAATTTAACCGGTTAATTGAAACATACAAATGTGATCGCATAAAAGCACTGGCCACTTCTGCCATCAGAAGTACCCGCAACGGGCCCGAATTTGTAGAGGCCGTAAAGCGTAAAACAGGCATTTATATTGAAGTAATAGAAGGTTGGCGCGAAGCCGAACTGATTTGGAAAGGCATACGTACTGCCGTTCGGATCAATGGCAAAAGCTTGCTCATGGACATTGGAGGAGGCAGCACCGAATTTATCCTTGCAGATGAAAACCGGATGTACTGGAGCCATAGCTTTGAATTGGGGGTGACCCGTTTGTTTGAGCAGTTTACGCCATCCGACCCCATGTTGGCATCGGAAATTCTTCAGGTAGAAGGCTTTATCCGAAATAAAATGGCCGAAGTATTTAAAATAATCGACGAATATCAACCCCAACATCTGATTGGTTCATCCGGCTCTTTCTCTACCTTTGGGCAAATCATTGCCCATCAGCAGGACCAGGGAGAAGGTTTTCACGACCGGCTGCTTTTCCCGATCAAGGTGGCAGATTTTTGCAGGGTGCATGAACAGATCATTCGATCTACCCTTTCCGAACGTTTAGCAACAAAGGGCATTTCTGCATTTCGTGCCGAATACATCGGTTTATCTTCCATCGTTACCAAAGTAATGATCGACCATGGCAACTTTAGGAGCATGACCTACTCGGCCAACAATATGAAGGAAGGTTTTTTGTCCGAAAGCATATCGGATACCTTTTGAAAACCTCTTGTTCTGGAGCCACAAGCAAATCAAATTTTCCGTTCCAGATCATAGGAAAAAGCATGGCTTTTGGTCTGATAATTGTATTTTTAGGAGAATTGTAATCAAAAACCCGGTACTATGGCCAAAATTCTTGTGATCGATGATGAACGTCCCATCCGGAATGCACTCAAAGAAATTCTTGAATATGAGAAATTTAAAGTAGATCTGGCAGAAGATGGTGCTTCCGGTATCAGCATGGTTCAGAACAAAAAGTTCGACATTATTTTGTGCGATATTAAAATGCCTAAAATGGATGGCATGGAAGTGCTTGAACGGATCAACATGCTTTCTCCGGAAACACCTGTGGTGATGGTTTCGGGTCATGCCAATGTACAAACAGCAGTAGAAGCACTAAAAATTGGCGCGTATGATTTTATTGAAAAACCCCTGGACCTGAACCGGCTTTTGGTAACCGTTCGCAATGCTCTGGATAAATCTTCTATTCAAAATGAAGTGAAAGTCCTGAAAAGAAAAGTGAACAAAAAACTTACCTCTGAGATCATTGGCGAATCAAAAGCCATTGCTGAAATAAAATCCATGATCGATCGGGTAGCCGCAACCGAAGCTAGGGTATTGATAACAGGCGGCAATGGCGCGGGCAAGGAATTGGTTGCACGGCAGTTGCACGAAAAAAGCGAGCGCTCCGGCGGACCTTTTGTAGAAGTGAATTGTGCTGCCATTCCATCCGAATTGATCGAATCGGAGTTGTTCGGACATGAAAAAGGGGCATTCACCTCTGCAGTGAAACAGCGAAAAGGAAAATTTGAACAAGCCGATGGTGGCACCATTTTTCTCGATGAAATTGGCGACATGAGCCTTCCTGCACAAGCCAAGGTTTTACGTGCTTTGCAAGAAAATAAAATTAGCCGCGTGGGTGGCGATACGGATATAAAAGTGAATGTACGGGTGGTTGCTGCAACCAATAAGGATCTGCGCAAAGAGATCGCTGAAAACAATTTCCGCGAAGATCTTTTTCACCGTTTGAGTGTGATCCCGATCCAGGTGCCTTCATTGAACGACCGAAAAGATGATATTCCTTTGCTTTCGGACTATTTTCTTGACATGATCTGCCAGGATATGGGTATACCACGGATGGAGATCTCTACGGAAGCCTTATCCGAACTTCAGAAAATAAATTGGACAGGCAACATCCGCGAACTGCGAAATGTAATGGAACGTTTGATCATTTTATCCGACACCAAAATCACTGGAGCGGATGTACGCCGTTATGCCAATCCGGATGACAATCGATCCCGTTAAAACGATGTTTTTCTTTTCCGTCCGGTTGCCCTTCTTACTATGCTGTTGTTGTCCGGAATTTACGTGAATCATGCCGCTATTAAACAACGCTTTTCAAGCGGCCGGAAAGGGTAAAAATTTCGAAGATTTTTTAGTTCGACACCCAATAAACCATACACTTTCGTTGTTTCAGGTAAACGAACCCACCAACACAAAGCAAAAACAATCGTATATTTCAGGTTTGAA
The DNA here is from genome assembly GCA_938010565.1 of uncultured Flavobacteriales bacterium. Lineage (GTDB taxonomy): Bacteria > Bacteroidota > Bacteroidia > Flavobacteriales_D > CALLUQ01 > CALLUQ01. The sequence goes on along the minus strand of CALLUQ010000114.1, from coordinate 21,337 downwards.
ATGAATATATGGCCCGACACCGTTATGTTCATATAGGATAGCCTTGGGGATAAATCTTACGGATGCCCCTTACATCAGGCATCTGAAACACCGGACCAGAAGCCATATTGATCTTTCAATAGTATTTTGTTGTAAGTTGTTGCTTTATACTTTCAAAACAAGGATAAAAAAAAAGAGAGATCCCCGATTAAAAACAGGTACCTCTCCTCTACTACTCTACAAACTACTACAAATGCCATTGAAAAACCGATACACTTTTGTACCGTGTGTTAATAAACGGACAGTTCAAAAGTATGGATGTAAAATAGTTTTAAAAATTCTCATCCTAGCTCTCAAATCAGATTCATAACTTGATCCCTGTTTCTGAGAAAACTTTACGAAAGATTGGGTAAAAGTGAAAAGCATAGGTTGATAGTTATTGTAAGAAATTGTGAATAAATAATTTAGACGACACCAAGCATTCACTCTCAAATGTTAATAATTTCAAAACATCATGCGCCACCGGTTCATTAGAATGGATTAATTTTAATGCAAAGCAGAAAAAAAAATATGCTCAACATTCAGAAGGTGATTTTATTATTGGGTGATGAACACCTTTCGCAATTCAAAGCGTACCTCAAAAATAGTGGTAGTGCGCTTTCGATGAAACTGATCAATTGCATTGAAGATGCGGGATGGAACCAACCTGATTCGGATATGCTTTGTCAAAAGATCTATAACCAGACCGACGAAAAAACGAAGCGCAAATTTTTTCAGCTGGCCCATCATACCTTTAAGCTGACTTCTTATCTCGCCCGAAATTTTCCTTTTTATCTGGTTCATAACCTAGCTAAAATTGGTCAATTGGTCAATTCAGGTCAAAAAGACCATGCAGATGATATAGCACAAATGTTGCTCGATATTGCTGAAAAAGTGGAAGACTGGAGCACACATCTTGGCGTACTGAAATTTCTGAGCCATCAATCCTTTATCAAAGAAAATGTGCGCCAGACCTTACAGTACCACAAACAAATTGAGGTGGTTATAAACTCGGAAAAAGTTGCCAATTCGCTCTATACTTACTTACGAGACCAGATGAACTTCCAAGAGAAACAAAACATGACCAATCCGGCTACGAAAAGTCATGTGGAAGTGTTCAGAAAATACGAAGGTCATACTTCTTTCAGCATCCGGTTAATTGCCCGGTACGGCCGGCTCAACACCCTGAACCATCTGCACGAAAGCCTGTTTTACACCAACGAAGTTTACCAGGACCTGATCCAACTTAGAAAAGACCTGGAAAAACACAGTTATGTTATCATTCATTTTGCAGATGAAATTCCTCTCAAGTGCGACTATATGTACTTAAAAATGCTTCTCAACAAGGAAAGCGAGGAAACGGTTCTCAAAGAATCAATGGGATTGATCAAAAAATGGCAGCACCACCAATTCTGGAAGGGGTACATTAACTATCCGCAGATTATGTCTATCAGCATTCAGGCAAGTCATTACCTCACCCATTATTGCCATGGATACAAAGACAACTGGAACGACCTCATTCCCGACGAGGTAAGGGAAAAAATCGAATATCTGAAATCGGTATGCAGTGAAATGCTGGAAAAGCCCAAATGGGAATCGGGCTACCATGTACGCTACATCAACCTCAATAATATTTATTGTTCCTTCTTGTTGCTTTGTGGCCCGGAAGAATGCAAAAGAGCAGCTCAGATCATGGAAAGTCTGCTGATCAATTACCAACAAATTTCCTTTCAGATGCTCTATGATTCCATCTTTGCCACTTTGATCATTGCGTATTTCTCCATCCGCGATCACAACCAAGTGGCAGAATGTTACAAACGATACGAAAAATTAACCGCCAACCAGGTCCGTATCGAAGAAAACGACCTTACCATCAAAGCATTCTACTATATATCGCAATGGGTAGATACCGGCCGGAAACAATACATTGAAAAACTTAAAAACACCTACGACCAAACCAAAAACAGTGAAAGTTTAAATGGAACCAAAAAAATTATCCAGGACCTCGCCCTTTATTTTTATGTACCGATAGATCTGAAAAAAAAAACGTCCTGATGCGTTTAAAAAAAACCTAAACAGAAGTGCACAACAGGTTGACATTATTTGACAATCCGTTTGGAATAGCATTAAAATGGGGAAAGCCTTTATCCGGCATGCATGCAACATCCCCGACATGCCCGTGTTTTTTAGAAGGATGGTAAGTCATTCAAAATCCAATTCCGGAATATGCTTTGGCCAGCCGCGCTTCCCGAACCATGCTACCGTAAGGTTTACAAGGCGATCGTAACTTTTTGTTCCTTCTTCTACTCCCTGTGTTTTCAGATAAAAATCGTTGACCGTTCCGGCCATGCCCGGAATCAGAGAGGCATGTGCTTTTGCATTGGCAATGATCGCCTTTCTGTCGTTGGCAATGCCAGGGGGCAATCCATTTACACATGTGGTATAAAAACCGAGATCAAGGGCACGTAACTCGCTTCTCAAGTATTGAAAAAACACCGATCGCCCGGAATACCGGATCATTGGATTTTCACTACGTTCACACGCCAGAAGCGCCAGGAAATTGGCAGTGCCTTCCGCTGTAAAGCCATAACCATGACTCATTTCATGGGCCATGGTAAAAGGCAAAGCAATGGGATGTAAACTTGCATCTACATATCCTTCTCCCGTAAAAGGGAAATAAATGCCCTGAATACCAATACTCCGTAAAAAACCTTCGGGCCGAATTTGTCGGCATCTCACGTTTCCATGTGGGCGGTACCCCAGGTCTGCCAATGCCGCTTCCAGGTGATGGCGCATCGTCGTTTCCAGGTTGCCGGGAAGGAAATCTGCCGTAAGTGCTCCATCGGTAATGCCAGGAATGTGTTGTCTTGCTTCATTTACCCATGCTGCTGTTGCCGGAGCCAATGCTTTCAGTTGCTGAAGAGAGAGTGCCTTTACTTTCAGCCCGCAATGGTCCTCAAGCGGTTCACGCGCATAGTTAAAACCCCACAAAAAGAGAAAGAAAAAAACCACTTTACCCATGAACCGTATCCCCCCAAAGCCCCATCGGGCAAAGCGCCTTTTCCACGAATTGCGTGGCTTTGATCCGTGTTTCTTTCGCCGTTTCCATCCCGATCTGATTTGCAGGTAAAGCAGGATGACAAGGAGTAAAAGAGCGGTGGGAAAAGGGAGCCAGCCCAGCAGGTGATCGATCGTCCATCGGATCAGTACAAACAGGCCGTTGGAGTAAAGAACTTCCGTAAGTTCAGGAAAAAAACCCAGCAACCAACGGAGCAGGATAGCACCCGTACCCAAGGTTATCCATCTCCATTTTTTCCACCTCCGCTTTTTTAACATCCGGCAAAGTTAAGGAGCTTTCGGGATCGGATGCATTTCAGGCGGTTTTCCAGCCTTTGTTTCATTTGCGTAAGTCGTGGTCCCGTGGTCCGGTACTTGCACTTGTGTGAAGGCCGTCCTTTTTTGTAGAGAAGAAGTTTCTTTTTGGGGTGTTTGTTGCAAGCGGTGGTTTTGTTAAGGCACTTTGCTGATGCGGCCGGAGCGTTTGGAATTTCCAGCCTGAAGCCGATAGATATACTGGCCTGCTGCCAGATGCTGCCCGTTGCTGTTCCGGCCGTTCCAGTGTACCTGTTGCTTACCGGCCTGCTGCATCCCCGTAAACGGAGAAGCCACTTGTTTTCCTTGTACATCAAAAATGCGGATGCTGACTTCGGCTTCCTTTTCCAATAGGTATTCGAGGGTAAGCGATTCTTTGAATGGGTTGGGCCATGCCTGACAGGCAACCGCAGAAACCAAAGGCTCTTCTGTTCCTACAACTGCCGGATTGAAAAAAGAAGCGTAAACACCATTTCCGTGGGTGCCTACAATGATTTTTCCATCGTAGGTACGGGTGCGGATCATGTTGATCACCACATTGCCCAGAGTAGAAGCTCCTTCCTGTACCCATACCGTATTTTCGCCATCCGGGTTGGTGGTGGAAAACAAGCCGACACTGGTTCCTGCCAAATAGGTCGGAGCAGGAAAGGTGGGATATATGGAAGCCCAGTAAACCGCCGGCCCGGCACCCGATCCATCTGCGTTTTCTTCCAGATTTCCACTGATATTTCCGAACGTAGCCCCTCCATCAGCAGAGTGAAAAACAGAACGTACACTATAATTGGAAAAAGTAACCATTAGTTCATCGCCATTGTGCGGGTTGGATGCCACAGCACTTATGTAAGCGTTGGAAGGAAATGTTGTACTGGTGAGTACTGTTTGGGTAGCATCGGATGTGTGGGCATGGTCCAAACGATACAACCTTCCGTTTGAGGTTCCGTAGTACACCACATCCGGCAAAGCCGGGCTGATCTCCAAAGCCGAAATTACACCGGCCTGAATGCTGATCTGGCTGCCCGGAATAACGCTCCATCCGGTAGAAATGGTTTGGTACAGATCGTTGTTGAGAGCAATGGCAGACATGCTGTCGTTGCGCCAGAGTTTATTGCGGGCAGCGAGGTAAAGCCGTTCGTTATCGTTCGGATCAAGAATAAAAGGGTTGATAAAATTGTAGCTGTTCGCTCCTCCTGAAGGATCCATACGGTTGGTAGCCAGAATGTTTCCATTGTCATCGACCGATTTTTTATACATCCGCCCCAATTGGCTGGAGATCACATAATACTCACGACCTTGCGCAATGGCACAATAGGCACCATCATCAATACCTACTTCTTTCCAGGGGGTATTTGCGTTCAAGGAATGGGTGAACCAGGTTCCGTTGTCTTGCATACCACCGATCACAATATCGTTATCGGTATTTCCTTGTTCCATAGCAACCGTATAAAACTGGGTGGTATAGTAGCCATGGTTTAAACTCTCCCAGGTAACGGATGGGGCCAAAGCATCGTTGGTTTTGGCAATTCCTCCATCGCTCATCGAATACATCAGGTTGGGATCCGAAGGAGAAAAAACCATCAAATGTTGATCCGGGTGGTGGTTGGGGGTAACATAGTTCGAAGGATCGATTGTATCGCATTGGTAACCGCCTATCCAAAGGGTATTGGCAGTGGTTGCAAATCCGTCTGTACTGCGGTAAATGTTGGTTCCTCCGATAAATACGATATGGGGTTGGGTGGGATGGACCGCAATGCACAAGTCGTAACTGAACTGGGAGTTAAAGGGGCCAAAATCAAAGTCAAAATAGCCGGTGCAATGGGTGTTGGGCAATTGAGCGGAACGGTCTTCCCAGAAACCTCCTGATCCGCTTCCATCTCCCGACACATAGTTGTATTTAAGAAAACGATGGCCGGTTATGCCTGTTCCCGGAGATTCGGTGATGAAATATACCGTATGTTCATCGGAAGGGCTGACGCCGATTGCCGTGCGGCGGTCGTTGTGGGTTAAATGGCGGATTTTTATCCACGAGATGCCGTCTGTTGAGCGATAGATCCCTCTGGCACCCGACCCTCCCGACAGTGCTGCATAAAATACGCCGGTACTGGTTTTTTCAAGGCTTACAAAATGGGAGTGAGTGGAGGAAGTAGAATCCAATCCTAAAACGGCACTCCAAGTCTCTCCCCCGTTTTCGCTTCGCCAGATCCCATTGTAAACCGCCGCCAATACCACATCGTTCACCAAATCGGTGTGGTCGGTTACGATGTTCCAAACAAAATCAAAATCGGCTCCATGGTACATGGTTTCCGGAGTTCCGGAGCTGGTGGATGCCAGTTTGCTCCAGCTCAGACCATTATTGGTTGATCTGTAGATCCCATCTCCGCTGTAACGGGAGGGAAAGCTGGTAGCGGGGCTTACAATTCCATAATATTCTCCCGTACCGTAGTACCAGGTGGCTTCTTTTCCCGCGCGGGTATCCTGTGCTATACATGTTGCGCTATGGCTTTCGCCGATGTCGGTTGTTTTTACCCAACTGCTTCCGGCATCGGTCGAGCGCCAGATGCCTCCGGTTACGCCCCCGGCCAGCATCACATTTTCATCGAGTACATCCAAAGCAAAGCCGCGTGTTCTTCCGCCTTTGTTTCCGGGCCCGATCGGAATCCAACTCAATGATTTTGCCTCGTTTTTTACAGGCAACGATTTTGAAAAGGCCAGTACACGTGCCCGGATATTCGGAGGCAATTCGCCCGTTTCCGGATCAACCAAACGCATCATTTCGTAATGCATACGCGCATCGGGGTTATCGGGTGTTCCCACTCCCATTGGCAAGCCGGAAACGGTATGAGGAACCGTTTCAACAGATGCATCGAAAAGAAAAAATACCGTGAGGACAAGTAAAAAAGATACGCCGGTAAACAAACGGTAGCGAAAGTTCATTTTGTGAAGGTTTTAGGCAAAAATAAGGAACCTTTTCTTTCCGTCCGATCTCCGTTCGAAATGTGCTGCTATAAACGCCGTATGGTATCGGGTCGTTGAGTGGCAAAGTGCTTGAGATGATCTGTTTAACGACTCCACTCGTTCATGTTTCGGATGCCAAAGCACATTTAAGGGTACGGTGAGGGTCGGAACAAAAACGTTGATCCGGCTCAAATGCCCAATCGATATTCCATAAAATGCGTTGGCTCCGGTATCCTTTCCAAACTGCTTTATCTAATCGGTAAAAAAAACGTAATTTTGCAGCGCCAGTTATACCTTTTCTTTTTATACCGTATTTATGAGCGATGCGATTAAGCATGAATGTGGGATTGTAATGCTCCGCCTTCGTAAGCCACTGAATTACTACCGTGAAAAATACAAGACTTCCTTCTACGGTTTGAACAAGCTTTACCTTCTGATGGAAAAACAACACAATCGTGGCCAGGATGGTGCGGGTGTGGCCAACGTTAAGTTGGATGTTGATCCGGGTAAACGCTACATCAGTCGTTTTCGTTCTGTTGGTCCGCAACCGATCCAACAGGTCTTCGATCATATCAATGGCCGGTTCCGGGCTTTGGAAAAAGAAGATCCCGAAAAGTTAAACGATGTAAACTGGTTGAAAGAAAACAAGGGATTCACCGGCGAATTGTGGTTGGGGCATCTGCGTTATGGTACTTTTGGATACAATTCCGTCGAAAGTTGCCACCCCTTTCTTCGTCAAAACAACTGGATGACCAAAAACCTGGTTGTGGCCGGAAATTTCAACCTGACAAATGTGGATGAACTTTTTCATCTGCTGGTCGATATCGGACAACATCCGAAAGAAAAATCGGATACGGTTACAGTGCTGGAAAAGATTGGGCATTTCCTCGATGAGGAAAACGAACAATTATACCGGAATTACAGAGCAATGGGCTACTCAAGGGTAGAATGTTCGGAACGCATTGCCAAAAACCTCGATGTACAAAATATCCTTACCCGGTCGGCTGTTGATTGGGATGGAGGATATGCGATGGCCGGACTGATCGGGCACGGAGATGCCTTTGTACTTCGCGATCCTGCGGGTATCCGGCCTGCTTTTTATTATGTGGATGATGAAGTAGTGGTGGTAACGAGTGAAAGGCCTGTTATTCAAACTGCTTTTAATGTACCTGCCAGCCAGATCCGCGAACTCCAACCCGGGTATGCACTTGTGGCAAAAAAGAATGGCGATGTAGATGAGAAACTGGTTCGTGCGCCACTCCCGAAAAAAGCTTGTTCCTTTGAACGGATTTATTTTAGCAGAGGTTCGGACAAAGATATTTACAACGAAAGAAAAGACCTGGGCCGATTCGTAGTACCCAATATCATTGAGGCAGTGGATCATGATCTGGAGAACACCGTTTTTTCTTTTATTCCTAACACTGCCGAAACTTCATTTTACGGAATGATAAAGGGGGTGGAAGACCACATCAATAAAATTAAACTCGAACGCATACTGGAACTGGGGCCCACCCCCAACCCTCAAAAATTGCAAGCCATTTTATCGGTACGGCCCAGGGTGGAAAAAATTGCCATTAAAGATGCCAAGTTGCGCACTTTTATTACCAATGATGACGACCGGGATGAATTGGTAGCCCACGTATACGATATCACATACGGAACCATCAACCGCGGGATGGATAACCTTGTAGTAATTGATGATTCGATTGTACGGGGAACCACGCTCAAACGAAGTATACTTCGCATTCTTGACCGTCTCGGGCCCAAAAAAATTATTGTGGTATCCTCGGCACCCCAAATTCGCTATCCCGATTGCTACGGCATTGATATGGCAAAATTGGGTGATTTTATTGCTTTTCAGGCCATGATCGCTTTGTTGAATGAACGCGGCCTTGAAAACAAGCTGGATGAAGTTTATGACCTTTCCAAAGCACAGGAAGGAAAACCAAAAGAAGAGATCACAAACTATGTGAAACGCCTTTATCACCTCTTTACTTACCAGGAGATCTCCCAAAAAATTGCCGAATTACTTACTCCCAAAGGAATCAGTGCAGAAGTTGAAATTATTTTTCAGAGCCTGGAAGACCTGCACAGAGCATGTCCGAACCACAAAGGGGATTGGTATTTCTCAGGAGATTATCCAACACCCGGAGGCAATAAAATGGTAAATAAAGCCTTTCTGAATTACATGGAAGGCAAAAATGTTCGCGCTTATTAAGGCTTGATCTAAAGGCTGGTTTTTGATGCTTCGTGCCTTTACCGATGGCCCGGAGCAGTATTTTTTCGGGGCTTTTGTACACCAGGAAGCGCAGAACAAAGTTGGCCATGTATGATGCTATGATTCGTTGGGCAAAACTGTAACTGACTGATCGGCTATTGGTTTTTCCAAATTTCCCAAAGCAATTTTTTCTTCCGGCCCCACCTATCACCATTCGAACCCGTTTTCTTCGGAATGTTTCCGAAAAGTAGCGTTGGCTTTCCTTTGTTATAACCTTTACACCCGACAAAAGTTTTTCGAAAGCGCCCCCTATTTTGTATTTTCAGAAAAAACCAACGTTTACAACCATGAAAAAAGGAACTTTTTACCCCTTTTTCCTGCCGTGGAAGGATGCTTCCGGCAAGAACATTCCGAACAGCGAACAAGCAGATGAAATTTTAAAAAAAACCGATCAACTGGTAAAGGCCGGAGCAAAGGGCGCAGCCATTACTTACTCTGCAAATTACGACCAAACCCAGGATTTTGTGCAGGCTTACAACAACGGCAAGGACCTGGTTTCTTTAACAGGGATAAATCAGGCGGAAGTAATGATAAAAATGGAAGCCAAGCTGACCACTCCCACCTGGGCACACCTGCAGGGCAAACTGCGCATTGCCCCCATTACCACTCTGAACGGATACAACCACCCTGTTCATCCGTGGAACGATACTGTTTGGCTGGGCATCGTAAAAACAGATCTGGCCCGTATTCAAACTTGGCTGGATGAAGGTTGGGACATGCTGGGATGGATCAATCAGCAAACCCAGGGAAAAGCCGACCCCTATGCCATTGGTGGCGGTGTTGCCGGTCCGCTACCTTCCATCATTCAAAATGAGATCCAGAACACCCTCAAAAAATATGCAAAGGATTATTCCTGATCGCCTTCCTCTTTTTAATATTTCTAAGTAACTGTTAGGAAATGCGACTGCCCTGCCCGTTTTACCTGCTTGTTACCGGCCTTTTTTATACATTTGCGGTGTGAAGAAAAAGATTTTGGGTCCGTTCCGACTGTTGTACAAACTGTACTTTGCCATTGTCTTTTCCGGCTCCTTGTTAGTCTTGTCTCCTTTTATGTTCGCATGTCTTCTTCTGAAGAACCGGATGTTCTCGGGGATTTTTATCATCCGAATGGTGTGGTCGCGCCTTTTGCAGCTTCTGACCTTTATCATTTGCATAAAAAAGAGAGAAGCTCCCTTGCCCGAAGGGCCTTTCATCATTTGTCCGAATCACCAAAGTTATCTCGATATTGTTTTGATGCATTCGCTGTTCAGGCATCCTTTTCGTTTTCTTGGCAAAGCGGAATTGTTAAGCTGGCCGATCTTCGGGTACTTTTTTGGGAAAACAGACATTGCCGTTGACCGGAGCAACCGGAAGGCTGCCGTACGGGCTTTGGATGCCGCATCCGAGGCCATCGATAAGGGCAGTTCATTGGTTATTTTTCCGGAAGGCACGATCCCTGACAATACGCCTGAGCTGAAATCCTTTAAGAACGGTGCATTTAGTTTGGCCATTAAAAAACAGGTTCCCATTGTTCCGGTTACGATGATCAACCATTACAAACGTTTTTCGGACCCCGGAGATGTTTTTGGACCTGCCGGCCCCGGACTGGCTCGGTCTGTTATTCATGCCCCCATCGAAACCAAAGGAATGACCCAGGAAGATATCGTAACCTTGCGGGAACGTGTTTATCAAACCATTAAGCAAACGCTAAAAGCATATGAAAATCGATGATGCATTAGTTCAAAAGATCGCCGGGCTGTCGAAATTACATTTTGAAGGCCAAGCACTTGAAACGATCAAAGGCGACCTCGATCGTATGATTGATTTTGTAAGTAAACTGAACGAGTTGAATACCGATGCCACAGCGCCTTTGTTGCACATGGGCTCCGGGCACAATGTTCTCCGGCCCGATGAAGTAGACAACATGGTCCCGCAAAACGAAGCATTAAAAAACGGACCGGATACCGATTCGGATTATTTTAAGGTGCCAAAAGTGCTCAAAAAGTAAATTCCCACACTCCTGCTTTCCTTTTATTTTTCTTGTAGAAAATAGCGATAGCAGGTAGGTTTGTGAAGATAAAAACACCCCGCAACATGCTGTTTTATAGTGATTAAAAATGAAGCGGGGTAGCTTTTTTTTAAGAGGTCATTTAACAAAACTCATCAAAAGCAACCTTGAGGTTTTCGGCAATCATTTCTGCTGTGCGGCCTTCGATGTGATGGCGTTCCACCATATGCACCAGTTTTCCGCCTTTGAATAACGCAATGGCCGGAGACGATGGCGGATAAGGCAACATGTATTTTCGGGCCTGATCGGTCGCTTCGCTGTCAACACCTGCAAAAACAGTGGCCAGTTTAGCCGGTACTTTGGCATGATCGATGGCCATACGAACGCCGGGACGGGCACTGCCGGCGGCACATCCACAAACAGAATTCACCATTACCAATACGGTATCATCGCTATTGATGGCAGCATCTACGTCGCCTGAGGTTGCCAATTGACTGAATCCTACATTGGTCAACTCTTCTTTCATCGGAGCGACAAGTTCGGGTGGATACATAATATCTTCTTTTCAAATGGTTAATTATCTTTGCAAAGGTAGGAATTTTCACCGCCAATAAAGCTTTTCAGACGACAATCCGCGTTTCTGTTTATGCCTCTTTTTTTACCCGTAGATGCTTACATTCGCAGCTGCACCCCATGGCAGCAGGAAATCCTGCACACTTTGCGGGAAGGCATTCTTGAAAGCAGCCCGGCTATTCGGGAAATGTTGAAATACAAGATCCCTTTTTACACCTGTTATGGCATGCTTTGTTACCTCGATGCGAAAAAAGACAGGGTAGTTTTGGGGTTTTGCCGGGGTGCCTTGTTGTGTAACGATGAAAAGCTCCTTACGGGAAATCAGAAAACAGTGCGCCATTATGTAGTGAAAAAAGGTGGATTTCCGGATATGAAAAAGCTGGCCCCGCTCTTTCAGGAGGCCATACTTCTCAACGAATGGCAAAAGAAAAAATGAGATCCGAACGGCACTTCACGATTTTTGCCGCAACGGCAGGAAAACGCATCTGCCCCCGGTTATGATCATTCGGAAACAAGCATTATCGTTTGCTTCTGAAAAAATTGGTTAAGATGGTGCTGCATTCGTGTTCCAAAACACCTGTGGTGATCGCTGTTTTGGGATGGGGAATGGCCGAACTGACCTTGAGGTAACCTCTTTTTTCGTCGCCGGCACCGTATACAATGCGACCAACGCGGGTCCAGAAAGCTGCACCGGCACACATTACACAAGGTTCAAGGGTAACATAAAGGGTGCATTCGTCCAGGTATTTGTTGCCTAAATATCCGGAAGCCGAAGTATACACCTGCATCTCCGCATGGGCAGTAAAATCGGTCAGGTGTTCTGTAAAGTTATGGGCACGGGCAATAATGCGGTTGTTGTTCACCATTACTGCACCTACCGGAATTTCATCCATCTTTAGCGCCTTCTGTGCCTCTTTCAGGGCCTCTTTCATAAAGTATTCGTCCGAATACATTGTGATCTCCATCTTCATCTAACTCTTTCTGCATCATTTCCGAAATGTGTTCCTTCCGGTAAACCTGCATTGTTTCCACTTGTTTTTTGATGCTGTAGTGTGCGGATGCGGTGCACCCATGCCGGATATAAAAAAAGCCACTCTTGCGAGTGGCTTTTTGTTGGCCCACTAGGGCTCGAACCTAGACTCTTCTGGACCAAAACCAGACGTGTTGCCAGTTACACCATGGGCCAATTGGATATGACTCGGTTTTACCAGAGCGACCGCAAAACTAATAACTTTTTCATTTTTCTACAAGCTTGCAGGATTTTTTTGCAAGGCAAACGCATTTCTTTTGTGCAATATCCGGAGTGGATAAGTTTAAGGGTATTTGTTCCGGATCTTTTTACCGGTTCCTTCTTTCCTTTGGCTTTCCTTTCCGATATTGCCGGCAAAGCTTTTATGGTATACCTTGCTAAAACCCCATGGTGGATAAAGCCGTTGTACAGGAATCTGATCTGGAGCGTTCCCACCTGCGAGCGTGTCATTTACCTTACTTTCGACGATGGCCCTGTTCCCGAAGTAACACCACAAATACTCGATATGCTGGATCAGTACCGGGCCAAGGCTACTTTCTTTTGCATTGGCGATAACGTGCAGAAACACCCGGCTATTTTTGAGGCGGTTCGGCAAAAGGGCCATGGATTTGGCAACCATACCTTCAGCCATCTCAACGGGTGGAAAACGTCGGATGTGGCTTATTTTCGCGATGTACTGCAATGTGCCGATGTATTCGGCTCCCGGTTTTTTCGCCCTCCTTATGGCCGCATCAGGCGTTCGCAAGCGGCGGTGCTGAAAAAGCATTTTTACATTGTGATGTGGGATGTACTCAGCGGCGATTTTGATCAGCGCATTACACCGGAAAAATGCTTACAAAACGTGATCGGAAATGCTACTGAAGGATCTGTTGTTGTTTTTCACGACAGCATAAAAGCAAAAGCCAATGTGCTGTATGCCCTGCCTGAAGTGTTGGAGCATTTTACCCAAAAAGGGTATGTTTTCAAAGCCCTGGAGGCGCATCAACTCCGCCCCTTGTATTGAACTGATCCTTGGTGTTCGGTGTCGGCATGGTGTCGGCTTTGTCGTCGGAAGGTCTTGTTCTGTCAAAATGGCCATAACATCGCTACAGGAAGATCTTCTCGATTTGCAGAGGTTTCCTGTAGTTTGTATCCACCCGTCCAACCCCATTGGTGCATTTCCTTGATTTATTAATGTAGCAAGGGCCAGAACCAATGGTGTAATGACCACTCCCATTCTGCGAAACCAACGTTTTATTAAACTCTATGAAATGTTTTTTCAAACGGATTGCGATACCGTTGTTCCTGATGATCTCCATATCTGCCAAGTTGAAGAAAATTGACCTTCCCTTTAATGCTAAGAAATAAGTCGATTATTTCTATCATAAAATCGCTTTGCCATGTATTCACTCCAACCATTTTGGAAAGTGTACTTTTTATCAGATATTTACTGTTGGGTTGACTCTTGATATTCACCTTAATATTTGCCTTTACAACAGTTTAAGACATTAAACATCAATGATATGATCTATTTTTTTTCAATACTTTTAAATCATTAATGTACTGATTATAAATTATTTGCTGAAAAATATTAACCAAGTATTATTAAAATTAAAACGCTAATCCGATGAAATATACACTACTGATTTTTTGCCTTTTCCCTTTTTTCGCATCGGCACAAACGAACTTGTATGTAAACCCCGGGCTATCCGATGCATCTAGTGCAGATGGCACCTTGTCAAATCCTTATAACGACATTCCTTCTACCGTTGATCTTGTAGCCGCGGCAGGAGGAGGTAAGGTTATTGTAGTTGATGGAGTATATAACATGCTCGAAGACGAAGTAACCATTACTACTGCAGCAACTGCAGCGACAGCAGTTATTATCAAACCACAATCAGTTGCCGGTGTAAAGTTTGTTTTTCATGGAAGACAAGGGTTTAGATTTGACAATAGTGCTAGCCACATTACCCTTAAAGGGTTTGAATTAGACGGAGAATCAGACGTTATAGATCACCAAACTCTAATTACTCAGGTTTTTTGGTCATCACCAACATTTTCAAGAAATGGTGGGTTAGCCATTGTGCTGGATGGTCAATATATTACTATAAAGGATAACTATATTCATGATTGGTATCAAAAAGGAATAGAAATACGCGACGCACGTTATGTACTTATAGAAGGCAATATCATTCATAATATTGCCATCACATCTCTATCAGGAGGGCATGGCATCATGCGCCAGCAAAAAGGACAAGAATTTTTGACTGATGATGTTTCGGGTGTCTATCGATGGGACATTCGAGAGAACATGATCTTTAATGTCGGGCAAACCGTCTTCTCCTGGATCCCAAAAAGCGGGTATTGTCACATGGTTATTGATGAAGGAAAAACCATCCTCATTGATGATCCTAGAAATGAAGATGGCGTTATAGAACATATGAGTGCCCGAATCAAAAACAATGTTTTGGCTTTTGGGGTTGTTGATCACCTTCGTTTAAAAAGCACCCCCAACTTAGAGGTTCTGAATAATAGCATCTACTCTACCGGAAAGTACGCGGATGGCATTACGGATAAATCAGGCGACAATTTTATAAGCGTTCCTATCCCATTCACCAATTTTGTTTGTCGTAATAACTTAGTTCAAACGGGTTATACCAATATTTCCGGAGTTGAAATTGATCAAGCTATTCAGGAAACGATTTCAAATGGAGGTCAGCCCGATATAAATAAAAACTATTCTATGACCGGTAAAGTCAAGCCTATAGGGCAACCGGGAATAACTCAACTAATGAACGGGCAATTATTTATTGATCCTGAAAACGGGAACTTCAGAGTAAACCCTGCTTTAGGACTACCTATTAATACCGGAGTAAAACCGAAAGTCTTAGATTCATTAGATCAAAGGGCTGCATATTTTAATGTTCCCGTTTCTCCCTGGAATTTCGAAGTAGATTATTTAAAATTAACACAAACGGTTCTGGACAACATTCCTGGAGTTGATGATGGTATTAATGGAAATGAGACTGTTTTTGAAGATCATGGTTTCGTCAAATCGAATAACCAGGCCATTGTATACAAAGCCCCTCCAAGTGCTTGGCGCCAGGCTACAGGTGCTCACTTCAAGCAAATATTCTCTTTCGGCAGCGAATATAGTGCCTGGTACAATAGTATCGTAAATAACTATGTTAATAGGCGTGGTGAAACGTTTGAACGTATCCGTTGGGGAGATAGTGAAATCAGACAAAACCATAAATTCCCAAAGGATTGGCTTTTGGTAGCCCAAATCAAAAGTAGTTCACACACAGTCATTAAAGCGGAAAACCATGATCTGATCATAGATGGAGAAGTCTTAATTGATTTTGAAAACTTCACGCCACAAGTTGGCGATCAATTCGATATTATCGTAGCTCAAAATATCACGACAAAAAATACAGGAGAAGTATTTGATCGTGAAATTTTTGAAGGATACACTCCGACAAATTATACGGTTAATATTGTCAACCTTCCCAATGGCAAGCAAGCCGTTAGGTTAGAGATCCTATCTGGCACTAAAGCTAATTTGGGTTCGTCAGATGATCAATTAGACTTAAACACAGCGATAACGGAGGCAAAAGTGTTTCCAAACCCATCTCATGGGAAATTTACACTTCAATTAAATGAGGTTCCTAATGAAATCAATATCTACGACAACATAGGCCGAAAAATTACGGATCAGGTTTCAATTAATGGTTTGGGGAAAGTGTACGAGTTTGACACTAAATCACAATCCCTTGGATTATATTTTATAAAAACAGATAAAGAAACAATCAGAGTGATGATTGAATAGAATGTTTTCATGCATAAAAATGGCTTGAATCCCTGGCCCGGCTTCTTAAATGATCGGACAAGATTACGGGTAAAAATTAGTGATTAGGATTTGCTGAAAAATCCGTCCAAATCTTTTAAAGGGTTTATTTGAATATCATTTCATATCACTGCTGTCCAAACCGTTTTGGACAGCAGTGGACAAATTATCAATTGTCCATTCTCAACACCTAATTTCTAACTCTGTTCTTGCAGCATAAAACTTACCCAAGTTATTCCTGTAAGATTTGGAGCCTCTGACACTCCTGAAATATCATACTCTTCGATACAAAAATCACTAGGTATCATCATATTCCAAGAGCCAGATATTTTTGAAATTTTTTCAACAACTTCAAATATTAGCTCTTTAGAATACTGGTTGTCTAATTCTTGAGTTAACTCCACTTCGTACATAGATTTATCCTTCCAGTAGATTTCGCTTTTTTGTACTTTACAATTCAATAACAATCGTTCAATCTTAGTGATTAATTGATTTGCTTTTTCTTTTTTGGGTGTGTTTAAAAAAACTTCCAGTATAATTCCTTCATAACTAATGTGTAATTTTTCCATCTAGTGAAACATTCAGATGTTTTCCATCTCCAGACAAATGTCCTAATTGATTTCTACCGGTTTTTGATAGTTGAACATCCCATTCAAAAGCTTGACCAGTTGTTCGTGAAGGACCTTTTTGCCAGATGTTCAGGATTTAATTGACAATGGAGAATGGACACCCGAATGGCGATGTGGTTTGAACCACTTTTCCGTTGGCATCCGTTACCGTTACGGCTACCGATGGGTAGGGAGCGCTCAGGTCTACGGAGAAATTTCCGTCTGATGGGTTGGGGTAGGTCAGCAGTTTTTCTCCGAAATCATTTTCAAGAATGCTCACACGGTAAATGATGTAACAGTCGGAAGTATCTACGCAAATTTTCAATTTTTTTCATGTGCATGATAAGCAACATTTATTAACTATACGGCACACTGAAACCATTATAGAAAAGTCTTGAAATTAAATCCATCAATCTCATTGTCAGCATCTTCAAATAATGTCAGATATTTACCTGCTTGTTCTCCTAAGTTTTCTTCGCTTTTCCTATAATTTGACCATAAAACGGATAACGGCAAATCGATCTCACCTGTGACACAATCCCATAAAGAATCTAAATTTTCTCCATAGTATTCAGGTAAATCCATTTCCTTTCTCAGGAAATCATGTAATTCTTTGATATTTTTTTAGTTCCTTCCCTTTTATTTCTATCTCTTTCATTTAGGCTTAGGGTGTTATTTCTATAAATGTTCTATAATGATCTGTGGTTTTATAAATTAACCCATCATTGGAATAGAGTAATCTTTCCGATCCTCTTCTTCCTCCTGTATAGTTGATATCTGCTTCAAACCAAGCTCTACTTTCAGCGCTTGGCAATAACCCCCTCTATTTCCCTTAAAAACAACAGCTTACCCAAAATGCACCAACGCAATGTTTCAATTTTATGGACCACCGACAATCCCAAAGATCCGACCTGAAAACAAGCACCACATAACCCATCACTCCTAACCCATCCCCCTCCCTTTCAAGGGCCATCAATCGCTTTTTGTAGGTTGTAATTTTAAATGCGTTTGCCTTGCCCTCCGGTGCGGTAACCGCGATGCAAAACGCAGTACCTCCCTTCCTTGCCGATTGTGTTGGGATGTTCGATGATCGTACCCATTCCGGTAGTTGTGTTTGTTTTTATGCACCGGTAAGCCCTGAAGAACAGCGGAATAAATCCGAAACAACCCCCGCAACACTTTTTAGTGTAAATTTGACCATGAGTACCTCCAAAAAACCGAACTATCGGACCGGCGACAAACAATTGGCCGGTTATGCGAAAGCACTGGGCCATCCGGCTCGTGTGGCCATTTTACGTTTTATTTTGCAAAGCAATTCTTGTATATGTGGCGATATTGTTGAGGAGATCGGGTTATCTCAATCCACCATTTCCCAACACCTGAAAGTGCTGAAAGAAACCGGGATCATTGAGGGTGAAATCAACGGTCCGAGTACTTGTTACTGCATCAATGAAAAAGTATGGAGAGCAACAGCCCTGGTTTTTGAGGAACTTTTTTCCGTTTTCCGTAAGGTGGATCATTGTGGTTGATTTTTTTGTTTGCAGAAAAAAGAGTACCTTTATCGCAAAATTACGATAAAGATGAAAGTACCTGTTTTTCCTCGCATGCATGTTAGCCTTTATGTCAAAGATATTCTCGCTACTGCCAGCTTTTACAGTCGTTTTTTCGGAACCTCCCCCAGCAAATTACGGGAAGACTATTGCAAGTTTGAATTGGAAGCTCCCGGCCTTATCATTTCTTTTGTACAGAATGCAAAAAAAGTAAACAGCCAGTTTGGCCACCTGGGCATTCAGATCGGAAGCGAAGCCGAATTAAAGAAGCGCCTGTCCCACACCACATCACAACAAGTGGCAGTATGGGAAGAAATGGGAACCAACTGCTGTTATGCCCATCAGGATAAGTACTGGGTAAGCGACCCTGACGGCCACATGTGGGAAGTGTATTATTTTCACGAGGACGTAGCCTTCAATGATCCGCGGCACCAGGTACAGGAAGCCACTGCCTGCTGTACTCCGGCTACCGAAGTAGCTCCTGACATGAAAGAGGCACGGAAGCCACGTGTTCCGCTTTCCGAAGCGCAAACAGCAAACGAAAATGCTTGTACGCCGGCTTCCGGTTGCTGTTAATGTGTCGGATCATGAAGCTTTTGATTCTTTGTACGGGAAACTCCTGCAGAAGCCAGATGGCAGAAGGGTGGTTCAGAAAAATGGCTGCCGATATGAACTTACCGCTTGAAGTCGTAAGTGCCGGCGTTGAAAAGCATGGCCTCAATCCCCGGGCGGTGCAGGTAATGCAAGAAGCAGGAGTTCCCATCGGGCACCACACTTCGGACCTTGTGGATCAATACCTGAATAAGGGAATAAGTCACGTCATTACCGTTTGCGACAGTGCGCGTGAACGGTGCCCTTTGTTTCCCGAAGCGACACACCTCGTTCATCACAGTTTTCCCGATCCGGCCCGAGCCGGAGGCAGTGAAGCAGAGGTAATACGGGTTTTCCGGGAAGTGCGCGACAAAATCGCAGTTTATGCACAAAACTACCTTCGGCAAAACTTTTCCTGATGCAGCGTTCTTTGGGTGGGATCTTTTTCGGCGAAACCATCGGTACTTTTCTGTTGGTGCTGTTGGTTGGGGTTTGTACGGATATGAGTACCCGTTTTGAATGGCCTTTTTGGGTAATGGTGCTCAGTTGGGTGGTTTCCATTGCCATTGCAATTCGCATCAGCAGTTTTTGGTCCGATGCCCACCTTAACCCCAGTGTTACGGTGGCTCAGATGATTACCGGAATGCCATTGGACCAAACCATTCCCAACCTGGCTGGTCAACTTACAGGGGCAGTATTCGCGGGAGTTGTGTTGTGGTTCCTCTCTGCTGCCGAGCCGGAACCCTTTTTTCCTTATTCCAGATCTGCCCGATTTCGGGAGTTTTACTTACTGGTAGGGATGGAAGGCATTGCATCTTTCCTGCTCGTTTTTGTGGTGTATGCTTCTACCTGGAAATTATCCATTCGTACTTTTCTACCCGGTTTTCTGATTGCAGCCGGAATTGGGATCATCTGCTTTTGTTTTGTCGGGTGGGTTCCCATCAACATGAACCCCATCAAAGACCTCGGTCCGCGAATGGTTTACAATTGGGATTTTAACCTCAATGACAGCATCATTTATCTGATCGTTCCTGTAGTTTCGGGTGCCCTTTTTGGGCTTTCCCATCAAATTTTCATCAAAATGGTGCGCCAATAAAAGCGTTTTGTTTGCTTCACTTAAGGTGTGATGATCTCATCGGTCATGATTTCAGGCGAAACATTCAAATCGCGATCGGCAAGGCGAACCTGAAACCGTATGGTGTCAAAATCGGAGCTCGGGTCAAAGAAATAAGGTTCCATTTTTACTTTGATCTCGCCATCAAGGGTTTTGTTTTGCCCGCTTGGCGTGAGAATGGGAACCCGGTAATAAAAAGGAGGGTTTAAATCGCGCTTTACCCAAACACCGTTTTGCTTTTCGTAATAATCGAGAAACAAATTGTAGTAAAACGCTGTGCCTGAATGGTAAGGAGGGTTGGTGTCGCCATCGGCCAGACCAATATTGCCATCGCCATCGGTAAAGTTGATGTAAAGCTCACCGGCATTGCCTGACGGTATAAACTTTTTAAAACGGATGTTTGGTCGAATTGGAAATTCTTTTTTCTTCAGACAGGAAATAAAACTAACTGCCAGTAACAAAAAAGAAACGGATCCAATGGCTATTTTTGTTTTCATCCGTGTAAATTTACGAATCCGGATGACGCAGATCAAGCAGAGATGGCCAACTGGCAGGATAAAATTTTCGGCATCAGTTCCGAACAGGACTTTAACGCGGTTTGCCTTGAAATATTTCGCTTTCAAGCACTTTACAACCCGGTATATGGCGAATACTTGTCTTTACTTGGTGTGAACCCCCACAAAATGGAAGATGCGCAGGCCATTCCGCATCTTCCGGTACACCTGTTTAAAAGGCAAAGGATATACACAGGAGACCAGGCTGCTGAAATTACTTTTTTATCCAGTGGCACCACCGGCATGGAGCAAAGCCGGCACGAAGTAGCAGATCTGGGTTTATACCGTGCTTCTTTTCGCAAAGCATTTGAGCTGTTTTACGGTGCTGTAACCGAATGGTGCATTCTGGCTTTGTTGCCATCTTATTTGGAACGGGAGGGTTCTTCATTGATTTATATGGCCCGCGATCTTATCAACGAAAGCCAACACCAAGACAGTGGCTTTTATCTCAAACAATACAAGTTATTGGCAGAAAAGCTGCAAGAACTGGAAGCTCAGGGCCAGAAAACGTTATTGTTGGGGGTTACTTACGCTTTGCTTGATCTGGCAGAAGCCTTTCCGATGCCTTTGAAAAACACCATTGTTATGGAAACAGGCGGTATGAAAGGGCAGCGTAAAGAAATGGTGCGGGAAGCACTGCATGCTTTTTTAAGCAAACAATTTCAAACCGGTGCCATACATGCCGAATATGGGATGACCGAATTGCTTTCCCAGGCCTATTCCAAAGGCAACGGCACTTTTTGTTGCCCCCCTTGGATGCGAATCGGCACCCGGGAAATAAATGACCCTTTTTCGCGCCAGCAGCACGGAAAAACGGGCGGCATCAACATCATCGATCTGAGCAATGTATGGTCGTGTTCGTTCCTGTCTACGCAAGACTTGGG
>CALLUQ010000113.1 GCA_938010565.1 uncultured Flavobacteriales bacterium | reverse complement strand
GGCAGGGGAAGAGCCGGATTTGCCTTTGGTTTGTACGGATTGCTTTTCCTCGCAGGAGGCACACGTTAACTGAACCGGATTTGGGTCCGGCTGCATTTGCAACAATCCGCCGCCTCGTATACCGTCGTTGGAATCGGGGTCGGGCTCGCGTCTGAAATCGTTTCTTTGTTGCAGGAACCGGCTGTCCGGTTTGAGTTGAACCAGAGGAGTGATGCCTGCACTGATGGGTTTTTCCCGAATGGTTTCCGCATTGCCGGGGGGAGCCCTGCCGAAGAATGCCTCCGTTTTTTGGATCGGCTCTTCTTTTTCGGTGGTTTCTTCGCCGGTTTCGGTGGTGGCTTCTGTTTTCTGAAGGGCGGGGTTGATGGGCGTGGGTTTTATATCCGGAACGGAAGTGTCTTTTGAAGCGGCATTTGTTTTTTCCACCACTTTATCGGCCACCGCGTCGGCTTCTTTTTCGTACCGGTCGTTGGGTTTTCCGATTTGCAGTTGGGTTTGAACGGTGCTGGCCGGAATAAAGGCAGGATCGCCAAAAAAGTCGGTTTTGGGCTGAACGGTTTCCTGCTGGTTTTCCGAAGTATTTTCGTGTTCGTTTTGGTTCTGTTTTTTTGCCAGTTGTGCGGCAGTAGGGGTAATAAAGGAGTGATTCTTGTGCTGGTGCACATGAGCGTTGGATGGCTTATTTATTTTCACTCCGATCATGCTTTCAGATCACTTTTCCTTCTTTTATGTATTCTTTTGTGATGCCTTGTATTAAATAATCCAATTCCAGAACAGGAGATTCGTTCTCTAATTGTTTCAAACAAGCAAAATGGATCACATTGATGATGTTGGCTCCCGTAATTTCATACTTTTCCGCCAGAAGATCAAAATCGATTTCCGGAGAAATTTCGATGTTGGAGGGCAGGCTGTTGTTCCACAAACGAACACGCTCTTTCGGAGAGGGAAGCGAAAATTCAATAATGGAATGGAAACGCCTTGCAAATGCTTCGTCGATGTTGCTTTTAAAATTGGAAGCCAGGATCACCAGCCCGGGGTGTGCTTCAATGCGCTGCAATAAATAGGAAACTTCCTGATTGGCGTATTTATCATGGGCATCTCTTACGTTGGTGCGCTTCCCAAAAACGGAATCTGCTTCATCAAAAAAGAGGATCCAGTTTTTGTTTCTGGCTTTGTTGAAGAGGGAACTCAGGTTTTTTTCGGTTTCGCCAATGTATTTCGACACCACCATCGAAAGGTCGATCCGGTACACATCCCGGTTGGTGTATTTCCCCAATAAACTGGCTGTCATTGTTTTTCCGGTGCCCGAAGTACCGTAAAACATAACGCGGTAACCGGGTTTGATGATTTTTCCCATTTTCTTGTCGGAAAGAAGAACATCATTGTACTTCAGCCAGGTTTGGATCTCCAACACTTCATCGATGGTTTCTTTTTTCAATACCAGTTGTTCCCAGGTCATTTCCGTATGGAGCAATTCGGCAGGGAACGAAGGACTGAGGTCCGGTTTTATTTCTACACCGGTGGTGAGCAACTCCACATATTCCGGATCGAGGACCAATTGTCCGCTCAGGCGGGGTTCGCCATACGGAATAGCTCCGAGGCTCAGCACCCCTGTTTTGAATAAAAAGGCCTGGCTATTGAGTAATTTTCTGTTGCTCAGGCGAAGGGCCATATCGTTGCCGGATACGATGTAAAGTGCCGTTTCTCCCGTAGGAAGAATGCCCCGGTGGTTTTTGCCTTTTAGCCCTCCGAATTCCGAAAACTGGCCTCCCCCAGGAATGTTTTCGGCCAGTACATTGTCAAAAAAGTTCGGATAAATGTGCGGAGTAAGGGCAATTAAAAGTACAATGATCTCATCTTCGGATAGCCCGTGTCGAACGATGAGTTTGTTCAGCGGAGATGGTTCGCCTTCCGGAACGGGTAGTACGGGTTTTTCAACCGGAGCTGCTGCGCCAAGATCGGTTTGAATGCGATGCGCAATGCATTGCTTCAGAAAGTGAAAAAGCTGGTCCAGATGGTTTGCCGCTTGTGTACTCATCGGGTGGTTTTTACAATATTGAACGGTTTATCGTGCATGGGGGTTGTGATCTTTTAACAAAAACAATAAAATAAGGTCAGAATTCGCGGGGTTGGTTTATGGGGTGCAGTTCCTGTTCATACTGTTCCATGGTTGTTTTTCTGAAATAACTCACCTGATAAACCGAAGTATCCTGAAACCCCATAAACAAGGCAATGCCCTGTTGGGGATATATCCAGGCTTTTTCTTTCATCAGCAATACATCAAAATAGTAATCCAGTTTTTTTTCCGGAACGCCCATTGTTTTTAATGCGTGGTTAATTGCCGTTTCATCTTCAAAGGTTTGGATCATGTCAATTTTGGCGAGAACATTTTCCTGTTCCCATATTTTAACAATCGTGTTGTTGGCTTCATCTTTTATATATTCCCAATAAGCAGAACCGGTATGTTTGTTTCCTAAGGTGGTATGCAAAGCATCTTCCGTATTCATTTCTGCCAGAGATAAAAGTTCGGCGGTGTTACAGGAGGCCATGTCTATGTCGTAAACAATACCATTTAGCTTATTTTCAATCAGGTAGCTGCAATTCATCGTTTCTGTTTTTTCTTCTGCCGGAATTGGTTGAGCATCACAACCGGTAATCATTACCAGTGTACATACATACCGCATCATCTTTTTCCGATCAGCTCAACTTTCCCCAAAAAGAAGGAAGCCATCAGGTTATTAACTCCAACAATTCCGGCAATTCGTTCTGCATTTTTAGCTTCGGCGTAATAGTCGATATCCGGTGTGTTTTTTTTGGTTTTATCGTAAAACGGGCCTTCCACTTCTTTTCTGAAAGGCTGATTTCCGAAATGGAGGTTGTTCCATACTATTTTTGTAAAATAATCCGTAACGCCTTCCCGGAGCACTTTGCCTCCTTTTTTCTCGGGCATGGCTTCGTGGTGCTTTTTTGACCGCTGATGCTCCAGTGTATGCAGGTATTCGTGGATAATGGTTCCGAAGTTTTTCCACATAAAATCTCTGTTTTTTTCGCTATCTCCGCTTTTAAAGCGCTGGAGAAATATTTTTCCCTCATCGGCAAAACCTGCCCATCCGAGGTGGGTTTGCACCATTTCCTTTCGGTATTTGATGGACAATTCGGTGATGATCTGCTGAACAATGATCTGTTCCGGATCCCGAGATTGTATGGCCCCGTATTTTTCATTGATTTTTGCCATGCTCGGACCTTCTACGATTTTTTGAATCCTCCACCTTGCCCATCCGGTTTTTATCATGCTTTGTTCCATCGCACTTTTTCCTTTCAGGCTGTTTTGTTTTTTCTGCCATCCGTCAAAAATATTTTTCCCGAATTTAAGCGGAGGGCCTTTTTTCAAACCGCCGAAAACCTTGTCTGTTTCTCTTTTTGATACTTTGGCCAGGTTGTCGATGTCGTTGGTATCGTGTAGATTATCGGGATCGGAACGCAGGGCTTGTTTTCCTTTTCCAAGCTTGTCGTATTGCCACAGTGCAATTTTTTCGGTGCTTTCTTTGAGTTCCTTTTTATACTTGCTGCTGTTTTTAGGATCGAAAACCGGTTCTTTTCCCGTTATGGGGTCTGCTTTTACTTCCGTAGACATGGCTTCCTTCACATCCTTAATTTCTCCAGAAGTGAGGGTTCGGGTTCCTTTGTTGATGTCGGCTACGGTATCTCCTGCAAATTGTTGGTGTTCTGTTTTATAACCGGTGTAGTGTTTATCCAGTTCTTCCATGGTGAGGGGGCCCACCACGCCATCCTGTTCCTTTTTCGGAAGTTTCCGGGCCACCTGAAACGCCTTTACAGCCGCTTTGGTCTCATTTCCAAATACGCCGTCTACCCCGTATTTGGGCAAAGAAAATCCGGCATCCAGCAGGGCTTGTTGTATAATTCGGATGTGCGATCCGCCGCTTCCTATGCCTGCCAGCAATTTCCGATCAAGGATCTTTTCCAACCTGGGGTTTTCTTTAAACCGATAGGATACAAGGTCTTTTCTTTGGATCTTTTTCCGGACCATTCCCTTCTGTTGGATCGTGTGGGTTAACTCATGTGCCAGCAGGTGTTTTCCTTTGGAGGAGGATGGATCGTATTTCCCTCGGTTGAAATAAATATCGTTTCCGTGTGTAAATGCCTGTGCACCGATATCCTGGCTCATTTCGACTGCTTTGTCATCGGTATGTATGTTTACATGGCTGAAATCGGCACCAAATCCTTTTTCCATTTCTCGTTTTGTGCGTCCTGTTAAAGGCGTTCCTTTTCCCTTTGTCCGGTTCAGGCGGCCTTCGATCGGTTTTGACCGGGGAGTACTTTTTGTGGCTGCTTTTTGCTGTACGGTTTCTTCTTCCTCGCCTTTTTGCTGCACGGTTTCTTCTTCTTCCTCGCCTTTTTGCTGCACGGCTTCTTCTTCTTCCTGTCCTTTTTGTTGTACGGCTTCTTCTTCCTGCTCGCCTTTTTGCTGCACGGTTTCTTCTTCTTCCTCGCCTTTTTGCTGTACGGCTTCTTCTTCTTCCTCGCCTTTTTGTTGTACGGTTTCTTCTTCTTCCTCGCCTTTTTGCTGTACGGCTTCCTCTTCTTCCTCGCCTTTTTGTTGCACGGCTTCCTCTTCTTCCTGTCCTTTTTGCTGCACGGCTTCCTCTTCTTCTTCCATTTTTTGGACCGGTGCTTCTTTTTTTGTGGTTTCCGTTTTTTGCAGGAGTGGGCTAACGGAAGAGGCTATGGGCTTTTGTTGCATTTCCTCTTCGGATCCCTTTTTCCGAATATTATCCGCTGTATGGTTGGCGTTCACCACTTTATCGGCCACCTGGTCGGCTTCTTTTTCATACCGGTCGTCTGCCTTCCCGACCTTCAGTTTTGTTTGTACGGTGGGCTTAATAAATGCATCGTTGGATGCATGGGGTTTGTCTGGTTTTTCTCGTTTAAAAAGGCCCATAATTTTTCCTGTTTACCATTCCACATAAATGATTTCTTTTTTCCAGGGGATCCGGATCATGCTTACACTCCAGGGGAGTTTGTCCAGCAGAATGTCGATGGTTTTTTTTTCGATCACAATGCGCGGTGAGATCTCATCCGTGATGAATTTCCCGGGTCTCGATAAAAACTCATGGCGAAGCAGGTCAATGGATGTTGTGCGGAGTGCATTCCAGTGTTTCAGCATGGCGCTTAACAACTGATCCACTTCGTATTTTTCATCTTCGTGGAGTTGTATTTGTTTGGGTATGCTTTGCTCCATGGATATTCCACAGAGGTATTTTTCAAACATCAGTTCGTGTTCAAAAACGCTGGTTTTACCGGTGGCAGCATAATGAAGAATGCCAACGGCTTTGGTTTTTTCAGACAGTTCTCCCTGATCGGTTAAAAGGTTCAGCTTTTGAAAAAGCGGCTTCAGAAAAGGACTCGTAAGTACCAGGCCTGCATTTTCAATATAGGCGTGTTCCGTTTGCTTGGAGGAGGGGATAGGGTCCTCCATTTCGCGGTGTATTTTTTCGAGGATCGATTTATCGGGTTGTGGTTCATGCTGAACCCCTTCGGGATCATAAAAGTCTGTTGCATGCTTCCTTTTATGGGTGTGTGGGGGGGGATGTGCCGATAAAATATGTGCGATGTTTTTACACGAATCATCCCACCCTGTTTTTTCGAACGCTTTTTTATTCACAATGGAAAGCACAAGGGCTGTCTGATGAATCAGATTTAACTCCTTTTTATTGTTGGTTCCAATGGAATGGAAAGACAGCAATTTTTGCAACATATTTCCGATGGTTATAACCGATGCGTTTTTCTGATTTAAAGCGGTACCTTCTTCAGAGATTAAACCGGAGGTCAATAACCAAAAAGCCATGCGATCCGTATGATCCAAGGTTTCTAATTGATGAAGTGCTTTTTTTTGTTTTTCCGAAACAATTGCCTGTCTCTGAAAAGAATCTTCCTGAAATGAGGTGAATAAAAAACCAAGAAATTCATCTGAAAATTGCCGGATGCATCTTTTTCTTACTGCTGCCGAAGAAGCAAACGCTTTTTTTACCGGGGCATACATTTCATCCGTTTTACTCAACAGTCTGATAAGGGATGACTCTTCCAGAATTTGACTCAGGTGATGGTTGGACTCGACCCACCATGCAGCGGTTCCGGTTTTTAAAAAGTGGATAAAACTTTGCAGCGACTTTTGGTGTGGTGTTAAAAACTGTGGGGGCTGATCTGACTCCGGGAAGTTTGCATCGGCAAGGAAGGGTTGGTTTTTTTCTTTCTGCCGAATGGCAACATCCATGGTGTTTTTCAACTGGTGTTCGATGAAAGGTTGGAGGTCTTCGTTTTCAAGTTGTGCTCCGGAAGTATTCCATTCAACAGACAGTTTTTCGAACCGGATGATGCGATCGTTCACATCCAGAGTATCGAAATAATCACGGATCAGCGGGATAATTTTTTCCCGAAGCAATGTGCCCGAATTTTGCTGAAACTTTTTCGCTTCAGCCATTGAGTTGGTATTTACTTCAACACTTATTTTATGGATGATATGTTTGTGGTCTCCGCTCAAAGTTCAGGTGGTATGGCATACGGCTACATTAATTTAAGCCTATTTTTTGGATAAAAATAATTTTATAAAAAATTATTGCAGATTAAGTATTTATCGTTATATTTACAGTATTCGAAAGAATTACTGGCAATTAGGTCGATTAGATGCTTGCTCTGGTGATTATCCTGAGTTGCTGAAAATTGCGAAGCCCATTTAGTGCCATCCACATCATGAATAAGCTTACGAGCTTAGTGGATGGCACTTTTCTTTTCAACTGTTTTAATCCCATCTCTTTTCTTGTTGTTCCAATCACGATCATAATGCGTTCGTTTTTAATATAAATGAACCCTATACTTGCTTTATAGGGTTCATGGTTCTGAGGTATTTTATTTCTGTGCTTCCGGATACCATATTCATGGAAGGATATCCGGATCATTGGTCTGTAGTGTCGGTTGAGGATGTGCCTCTGGAGCCCGATATGCTTCTGCCGCCCGATGTGCCTCTGCCGCCTGAAGTGTCGGTGGTGGGTCTTATCGGTCCTGCCGGATCATTGGTTGTGATGGGTCTTGTGAGCCCTGCGAGTCCTGTCGGGTTATCGGTTATGATGGGTCCTGATGGTCCTGTCGGATCGTTCGGCCCTCCTGCCGGATCACCCGTTAAAACAATGGCGTTAGGCCCGGATGGTTCCTGACAAAAATAGAAATCTGCAACCGACCTGTAATTGTTTATTGCAACATCATAACCACTGTGGTATTCCCTGTTGGGGATAAAAACGGATAGTTTTGTAAAGCCTCTGTCCTCGTGTAAAAATTCTTTAAGGTTGATAAACCGAATGATGTCATCATCATTGGATGAGCCGTTCTGTTCATAGTAACCGAGCATCGCGTTGTCCACCCACAACCCGTTCACCCAATCGCCATCGAGTTTATATATCGG
>CALLUQ010000112.1 GCA_938010565.1 uncultured Flavobacteriales bacterium | reverse complement strand
TTTTTCGGAGGTGATAACGGCTTCGTCGTCGGGTTCGAGGTAAGGGATCTCCAATTCATTTCCGTTGTCGTTGGTCCAGAAGAAGCTGTCGGCTTCGAGATCGATGGTAACGGCCTGGTCGTAGTTCAGGTGCCACGTTTTCCCCATCAACGTATCGCGTTCGATGTGCGAAAAGTAATTGCGTGTCCAACGAAAAGGGATGGGACCGTTAAGGATAAAGTCCTCCTCGTGGATGGTGAGTTCGCCGGTGGGGAGGTGGATCATGAGGGAGTGGATCGGGTGAACAGAGCATCGCTTTTTCTTAAAAGTAGCATTTTATTTTTAAAACCGAACTGAGCCGGAGGGGTTTGCAAGGCAAACGCATTTCAATTTTTCACCTCTATAAATCAAGCAGCTATGATTCTCAATGTATGATATTTAAGCGATACCAAAAATTTAAATTGCTGAAAGTGAGCATGAATCTGTTTTAAATGCGTTTGCCCTGCTGTAGATGGACATAAAATACAAACGAAAAAAAGCAGGATGGGGTCATCAATATCCGGAGAAGTTACTCAAAATTGAAATGCATTTGCCCTGCATCTGTTACAAAACCAGGTAAACAAAGCAGAACGAATTTTGTATCTTGCACTATAATCGTTTCATAAACTACACCAGGAAGATGAACCGAATCGTACACCATGCGTACCGGTATGCCGGAATATTTGCCCCGCTTATGGCTGTTTTTGTCCTATCCGGATGCAGTGGAAGCCTTGATGCCAAAGATTACCTCCGATGGGTGGAAAATGCGGAAAATGGAATGGTGAAGGAAACATCCCTAGGAGGTTTTGATTTCAGACTACAACACAAGCCTCTGGAGTACATTGCCTTACAAGAAGAACGAACCCTGAAACCCACTACCGGTCTGATCCGGAAATTCCGCACGGAAAGAGGAGGTTTGTACTATTTCAATTTCCGGATCGCTTCAAAAACCGGACAACCCATTCTTGAAACCGGCAAGAACAGTAAGAAAGAATACCATCGGCGAAATGATTATTTCACTTCCGAAATGCAGCACGATCTGTTTCTTGTAGCGGGCAAAGATACCATAAGTTGTACCCTGTATCATTTTGAACACAACCATGGCCTGGCGCCATACAACAACATGGTAGTTGCTTTCGCGAAAAACAGTGAAGAAACCCAAGACCTGCAATTTGTTTATGCCGACAAAGTGCTCGGTGTAGGCCCGGTAAAAATAACCCTTAAAAAAAGCGCCTTCGATCACCTGCCCAAATTGATGACCCATTGATGCTAAATACCCCGATATGCAATACGTACTCACCTTAATGCTGCTGGCATCCCCACTTTTGGCCGATGCACAGTTAAAATGGAAAAAAATACCGGTATATAAAGTCAACCTCACCGGTCCGGAGTACTCAACTCAGGCAGAGGTAGCCAGAGAAAACCCCCGGATAGACCCCAAACTGCGCCATACCTATTATTGGATCCGTTCGCAGGAAATTCATCACTCGCGTGGCGATTTTGGAGGCCGGCTATTGCACGGCGAATATGCTGTGTTTTACCGGAGCCAAAACCTCAAAGAAAAAGGCTTTTTTCACAAAGGGTTAAAAAGCGGGCAATGGAAAAAGTGGCACATCAGCGGAGAACTCAACGAAGTGCAACATTACAAACACGGCCGCAAACATGGTGTATTCCTGGTGTACAGTGCCACAGGTAAGCCAAAAACACAAGCCACCTACAAAAATGGCAAGCTGCATGGAAAATATACCGACTATAAAGGTTCTTTACCCCACACCATCGTTTACAAAAAAGGCAAGGTAATGCCTCTCAAAGCCCCAAAGACAGGCGATAATGCCTCAAAAGCCAAAGAACAAACAACCAAAACAAAAACCAGGGAAAAAGATCCCGTACGGAAAAGCAACAAAAAACCGAACTAACCCCTTTTTCCAAACACGCTGATATGCTCCGAGCTGCTGCACTCCTATACGCCCTGGCCGTTGCCTTACTCATCGGACTGGTTACCACCGGCATTCTGATGTATTCGGCGTGGCACATGCAGGCATGGCAGAGCATATCTCTCGGTCACAAAGCACTCCGGAATGTTGAAAGCGGCCTGCAACTACAGCTTGCAGAAGGGGCATTATCCGGCGAACAAAGCCAGCGCACCATCGATCTGTTCGGCGATGGCAAAGACACCGTGCAGTTGCAAAAAAAACCCTGGGGAGCATACAGTGTACTTACCGCACTAACAAAGGAGCAAGGAACAACGGTTTGCAAAACGGCACTGGCAGGCATTCCAATTCCGACCGGTAAACGCTACGGGCTTTGGCTGGCCGGTGCAAACCGGCCGCTGAAAGTTTGCGGCAACACCGTGATCCGCGGCAATGCCAAACTGCCCAAAGCAGGTGTGGAACGTGCTTATATCGAAGGACAAACGTATGCCGGAGATCAACTCGTTTATGGCCATGTCTCATCCAGCGAACGTTTTTTACCGGAATTAAACCCCACACTGGTACACCACAACCAGGCTTACCTCCGGGGCCATTTTTCGCCTTCCGATTCCATCGTTCAATTTTCAGATGTGGAGGAAGGCATCCGCTTTCGGGATTTCAAAGATGCCACCGTAATAGCACACCATTCCGGCCACATTAACCTGGCAGGCAAGCATTATTCCGGCAACATTATTTTTCACTCCGGCTCCGGCATTTTTATCGGCGCCGACAGCAAACTGGATCGTGTGATCTGCTATGCACCCGAAATAGAAATTGAATCCGGCTTTGCCGGAAGCATACAAGCATTTGCATCGCTGAAAATTACCTGCGGTGAAAACGTATTGCTTTCCTACCCTTCGGTATTGTGTACTTTCCACCACCACAAACAAAACAACGAATACTCGGTAAAAGCGGGCCAACACTCCCGCATAGAAGGCCTGGTGGTGGCCTGGCAAAGTTTTTTATCGCCCCGTTACCCACCTTCCGTTTACCTGGCAGAAAACACCGAAGTAACAGGCCAGGTGTACGTACGGGGCAATACCGAGCTCAAAGGCAACGTAAAAGGCTCGGTGTATACCCGGGGCTTTACCCTGCGTACTCCGTCTGCGGTTTACGAAAACCACCTGCTCAACGCTTCCATTGATGGCAATGCCCTTTCCGAGTACTTTGCAGGTTGTAACCTGATAAACGGAGAAAACAAAACCCTAACGGTAATCGACTGGCTTTGAAAAAACAAAAACAACATAACGGAAGGTTACAGGCCGCCACCATCATGGAATCCGTGGTGGCATTGCTGATCGTTATGGGCGCTTTTACCGTGGCCATGATCGTGTTTTTGAATGTGATCAACAGCGATCGTACCCCCACCAAAATAAAGGCCCGGCTGTACGGAGCACAAATGGCTGCCGAAACACGGGAAACCGGCATCTACCTCAACGATGAAAAAACAACGGCCAACCTGAAAATAGAAAAGAACATCCAAACCATACCCGAAAAACCCGGACTTTTATTGATGACCATCCGCAGCAGCAACAGAGCGGGCGATCTCCTTACGGAAGAAAAAAGCTATTGGCTTGAAAAAGAAAAAAATCCATAACCGGCTAAAGGCATTTACCATGCTGGAGTTAACCGTGGCCCTGATGCTCACCGGCATAGTCGTTCTGATGGCCTACTCCGCCTACAGTGTGGTGCAACGCCAATGGGTACAATTTGAAACCAGCCGGAAAAACATGCTCGATGTTGCGATGCTGGATATGGCTCTGCACCGCGACCTGAGCAACAGCCGCGAAACCTTAAAAACAACAGCAGGAATAACCTGCCGGTTTCCCGACGGTCGTTTTGTACACTATGTTTTCAGCGGAAATGAAATCCTCCGGAATGCAACCATCCGAACAGATACCTTCCGTATTGTAACCGAAAACGTATCCTTCCGTTTTAAAAATACCGAACAGTACATTCCGGGTAAACCATTAGATGCGATCACATTCCGAGGAAAACTACAAGAAGAATGGTTGCCTTTTGCCTACGCCAAACTTTATGGTGCCGCACAATTGATAAAGTGGGAAGAAACAGCTGAACATGCAAATTGATCTCGAAAAATACAACCGCTCTTCCGGCACGTCGAAAAAAAAACCGACGCGCACACAGCGTAATTTTTCGGAATTGTTCCACCGCGATATTCCGTTCGGGAACCGCACACTTACCGATAAAAAGAAAGAACGCTTTTACAGCGAATTACACCTTCTTTTCGAATCGGGAGTAGCCATTAAAACGGCTCTCGAACTGATCTGCAACGCCCAACGCAACAAAAAAGGGGCGGATCTGTTCACAAAAATTTCGGAAGAAGTGATCAGCGGCTCCGGCTTTTCCCAGGCTCTGGAAAAAAGCGGCCGGTTCAGTACCTACGAAGTACAAAGCATCCGCATTGGCGAAGAAAGCGGGAACATTACCCCCGTTTTGGAAGAATTGATGCTGTTTTACCAACGTAAGATCAAGTTGAAACGGCAGTTTCTCAGTGCCCTTGCCTACCCTGCATTTGTGTTTTTAGTAACCATCGGGGTAGTGTGGTTTATGC
>CALLUQ010000111.1 GCA_938010565.1 uncultured Flavobacteriales bacterium | reverse complement strand
AACGCATTTAAATTAAACCCGGAAATATAAAAACTGATAATCAATCAGTTAAGGCTTACATGTATCAGAATGTAGTCAAAAGAGAAAATCGTAAACCACTGATAGTATACGAGTTAAAAATTTAAATGCGTTTGCCCTAGTAAGGCGTGTAATTTAAACGGTGTCAATTCCCTTTTTTGGTAACTTTGTACCCATTGTCTTTATCCATTCTTGCTTTTCCAGCCATACGTCGTAAAATTTGTTCAAATAGTTTTTAGTCTGCTCTTTGGAATGCAACCGCTTTTTATCATTTGTTATGGCAACGTATAATGGTTCCCGGTTTAACAGGCGTTTTGTCCGGGATAAACAAATCAGTCTGGCTTTGCTCATAATAAACCGGATAGGAAAAAGAAAATTTCACACAAGCAGCTTTTTTTTAAACGATATGCATTGGCTTTGCCAGATGACCTTTACTTTTCGAACGTTTCTACCGCAACAAACGCATTGAGATGAGCAGATTCGTAGTATCTTCGTAGTTGCGCAGCCTTTTTGTAGCCATGCAGCTTTTTTACGACCCTGAAATAAACGGAACAGAATACCAACTTTCCGAATCGGAATCCGGACACATTGTGCGGGTTTTGCGTATGCAAACAGGCCACCCTTTGGCAATGGTTGACGGGCGAGGCAATTGGTACCGGTGTGAAATTGCAGACACACACCCCAAACGATGTATGGTGAATGTGCTGGAAGTAAAAACCATACCACGCCCAAAAACGGACCTTCACATTGCAGTGGCACCCACCAAACAAACCGATCGCATCGAATGGTTGCTGGAAAAAGCTACGGAAATAGGGATCCGGTCGATCACTCCCGTTATATGTACACACTCGGAACGAAAAACAGTGAAGCCGGAACGTTTGAAAAGAGTGTTGGTCGCTGCCATGAAACAATCTTTACAAGCCTGGCTGCCCGAGTTAAAACCGGTTACGGCATTCGGGGATTTTGTAAATGAGCAAAATAAAGGGCAGCGCTTCATCGCCTGTTGCGATGACAGCGACCGGATATCGTTAAAACGGGCTTACCGGAAAGGAGAAGAGGCAATCATCCTTATCGGACCCGAAGGCGATTTTAGTAAGGAAGAAATAGAACAGGCAAAACGTTCCGGCTTTCGGTCGGTAACGCTAGGCAGAAACCGTTTAAGAACCGAAACCGCTGCATTGGTTGCGGTACATACCGTACAATTTGTAAACGAATGAAGTTATTTTTACAACTCCTTTTGGTAGGAAGCTTTCCAGTAATGTTGGGGGCTGCATCAACAAGCCTGTACCATTACCAGTTTGCCGTTTTGAAATACAACGGCGGAGGAGACTGGTATGCCAATCCAACGTCTTTGCCTAACCTCATCCAATACATCAATAAGAACTTAAAAATGACGGTAAATCCCGAACCCGCAACCGTAGAAGTGGGCAACCCGGACATTTTTAATTATCCTTTCATTCACATGACGGGGCATGGCAATGTGATCTTTTCCGATTCGGAAGCAGAAAACCTGCGCAACTATTTAAAGGCGGGAGGGTTTCTTCATATCGATGATAACTATGGGATGGACCCGTTTATCCGTTCTCAACTCGGGTTGATCTTTCCGGAGCAGGAACTGATCGAACTTCCTTTCAGTCATCCGATCTATCGACAAAAATACACCTTCCCGAAGGGCCTTCCTAAAATTCACGAACACGATGAAAAACCGCCCCGGGGTTTGGGGTTGTTTCACGATGGTCGTCTGGTGGTTTTTTATACCTACGAATGCGATTTGGGCGATGGATGGGAAGACCCCGAAGTACACAACGATCCGGAGGAAAAAAGACAACAAGCTTTAAAAATGGGGGCCAACATTGTGATGTTTGCCATGATGGCCAATGATTCCGATAAGAAATGAAAAGATCTCTTTATTTGATTGGCATTTTGAGTTTTACCATTGCTTTTTCCGGTTGCCGGAAAGAATACCTCGAACCTTTTGATTTCAGCCTTTCGGGAACATTCGATGGCATAGAAAAAGAGTTCCGGGCCTATGAAGAATTTAAAGGCGTGCGCAAACCCACCCATTATTACAACCGCGTTACCAATGGGTATACCGCTTACAACAACTGCGGGCCCAGAACGGTGATCAAAGAAACTTCCACGTCTTTTTCCAATGCTTTTTTCAGAACGAGTAGTGTGGAAGCACCATGGGAAGAAACCTGGACTATCAGTTTCCGCGCCTGTGTTGCGGATCCGGCAGATATTGCCTATGAAAACATGGTAGTACTGGGCTCCAGCCCTATATTGGACGAAAACGACCATGGTACCGGAGTGGTGATCGAATACGAGGCCAGCGATTTGGCCGATTCTGTTTTGACGACACGGTTGGGGCCCCAACCGGAAAGCTTTTTCAGTGTACTCCGTCACAGCCGGATCGAAGGATATGAAACCGACTTCCATTACATTACCGAAGGCACGTTCAGTTGTAATCTGTACAATACCGTGGGCAAAGTCATCGAGATTCGAAACGCTAAATTCCGGGCCAAAACCATAGGAGAACTCGGTCCTTAATCTTTTAACACAACCACCCTTCCGAAGGAGCAAACCTTTTTAAGGAAAGCCCGGGCAAAATAGCAAACCTGGGGTCTATTTATTTTTCCGGTATGTGTTTTCGCAAATAAACACTGGATGCCCCATGCCTGTGAGATAACTACCTTATACAGGATCACGCAACTTTCTCTAAATCAGTGATCTCTGGTTCTTTTCCTTAATGAAAAGAACCAAAAATCAAGGCGGAACCTGTTGAGGCGACCCACTAGTGCTATTGCGTGGCTTCACGACCCAAGCGGTGATGGATAGGGTGGGTATGAAATAGTTCGGTGTCCGATGAAGTGCGGTGCAACGAAAGGAGTTGAGGTGGGGCCGGGGTCGTTTCACTCACTGCATAGCACAGTGGGTACCCCGCAC
>CALLUQ010000110.1 GCA_938010565.1 uncultured Flavobacteriales bacterium | reverse complement strand
ATATCAAGAGACTGAAAGAACTTGGTATTGATACGGAACAATTACAAGTTGCATAAAGGTCGATCTTTACTGGAGGTTGAAATATCCTATCAAAATTAGGAAACCCCGAAGATGAAACTGACAACAAACGCTAAGCACACAGCAGTAAGTCACAGAACTTGAACATGAAAATTTAACTCCCTTGGTGTTTGTAACTGTAAAAAAACATAAGTCACTCATTGTGAGAATAAAGCATAATTATAAACACATGAAAAAAACAGGCGAAACCACCTGCTAAAGTAGTTTCGCCTGTTTTTATTACGGCTGTAAAGCAATTTACTTACAATCCTTTTTATCAAATAGGTTTGCCTCTTTTTCGCGGCGTTTTACCAGGCCGGGCAGCTCCACTTTTTTCCCGTTAATGGTGCCTTTGTTCCATCTGCGCATCTCATCCCCCACTTCGCCGTATTTTCCTTGGTTCAGTTTTGTAAGGAGGGTGCTGTTTTTAAAAGCATCCACACCAATGTTAAAAATAAACGAGATCAGTGCTCTGATCTGGCAAGCATTCAGTACTACTGTTACACAATCCTTTACAGCATTGGCAGCAGGCGCAATATCTTGTTTTAGCAACATGGCTGCCTGTGCTTTGGTCATGCAATCGGTAAGCAGAAATTTTTTGCCGCCGATCAGGATAAAGCCTTGTGCCTTTTCTGCCGCAGTAACCAGGTGGCCTATGCCAACGGTTTCTTTGCCAACCGGGTCTTTGTATACCTTTAGGACCAGGGCTTCGTGTTCGGTGATAAAGTCTGCGAGTTTGGTATCCGCATCCGTTTCGCCGCTTGTTTCAGAGCCATCATCTGTCAGTTCATCATCCAGTCGTTCCCGCCACTTATCCAGGTGTTTGCGCCATTCATCCCGTTTTTCCAGGGCAGCAGTCGGGCTGGCCTTTAGCAACTTTTCCAGGTTTTCAATCGCATCGGTTTTCGTTTTCAGCAGACCTTCTTTCACATCGGCGATCATTTGCGCCTGTTCTACTGCGTACAGGTACAGCAAATCGCTGTTGAGCGGAAGGATTGTAACGCCAATGGTGGGATCCGCAGCATTACTGGCATCAAAATCGCTTGCATCAAGATCAGGATTATCCGGAACAGGGTTTCCCAAACCGCAATAGAGCGGATCGGGCTCATCGTAGTATATTGCGTTTACTCCCGATCGGATCACCGCACAGAACCGGTCGTCAACAGGTCTGGAAGCAATGGCGAAATACTCTTCGCCACCCGAAGGTACAAATGCCACATACCCTTTGAGTCCATCCCATACGCCTTCTTTTGCTTCTTCTAGTTTTTTGAGAAGCCAGTCGTATTTGCGTTCGAAAAGATCGTCGAGGCGTTCGCGGTCTTTGTCGGCATCCGGTTTTGCATTTTCTTTTCCGATCTCCGTATCAATTTCCTTGATGGCCTCCTCTTTATTTTCGAATTTTTTCCGGCGGTTGTTCACGATCTGTCCGACCTTTGTTTTATCGAACGCTTTGTTCAGTGCTTCTGCAAAAGCGGCATCCACCACACCCGGAGTAAAAGGAGGATCTCCCGGTTTCTGCAGTTGCTTTTGGGCTTTTATTACGGCTGTTTTGGTATCTCCGCCAAACTTGCCATCCACCCCATCTTTCCCGATGTCGATGCCCAACGCCTTTAGCTCACGTTGGAGAGTTTTCACTTCTTCATCAACCGGCGCAGGAGCAGGTATGCGCTTGAGATCTTTGGTTATTTTCATAAGGTATAAAATTTGAAAAAGCCTTTTCTGCTAGTGAAAATTGTGAAAAAGGCCTTCAGGTTAGTGAATTGTTTCCGGATATAACGGAAGGTTACAAATCCGGGTAATATAAAATTACCTTAGCATTAAGATAAGAAATATAGAAACACCATCCTACAAAACCATTAAAAACGGTACCCTAAAATTTCGGGCCCTTCAATGGCCTGATATCGGCTTTTTCTTCCTTCTTAACTTTGACAGTTGTCGGCTTTTTTTTCTGATTTTCGCCATATACATTCCTCAATTACCTCAGGAATACCACCAGATTGAACCAAAGCCAAATTACCAAAGCACTGGATGCGATGCAGCGATCAGAGATCAGGGAGGACCAGTCAGAGAAACTGCTATATATGAGGTCGAAAATATTGGAAGATCAACAAACCATAGCCAAGTCTCTGAAATTAGTACTGCCAAGAGACATTACACCACAAAGCATTATTAATCAGTTTTTTAAATAAAAAACAATGCCGGGGCAAAAATGAAATGATTTGAAAATGAGGTAGTCACGCCTAAAAGCGGTCAAAGTCAAGAATCTGTAACATCCCGGCATCGATATCTTTGGGTATTTATGCGGAAACCTTTTTAAAACGGAAAGTTTTTTTGGTAGCCGGGGTACTGCCTGCTTTATGGTGCGGAAAAAGAAAGGAAAAGTCAGATTTTTTCGTACCAGGCAGCTATGGCTTCACCAATGGCCTGTGGCTGATCCTCCTGCACAAAATGCAATCCTTCACCAATGGCTATACTGGTAAGGCAAGGGAAATGTTTTTCCATCCATACAACATCTTCTGCCCGAATCATAACTCCGGGGTTGGCATGCAACAACAGTTTGGGTACCTTGCTTGCCTTCAACCATTCATGATAAGCATGCACCACTGCGGCAATGTGCGGCGGCTGGCCATTTATCGGGATTTGTTGGGGCCATACCCGAACCGGCTTACGGCTTTTCACAGTAGGGTAGGGCTGTTGGTATACTTTGGATGCAGCAGGACCGAGTGTACGCACGATGCCATTCGGCAGTACTTTTTTAAGGAACAGGTTCGCTACACTAATCATCAACCATCCCGAAAAGGGCGAACGCATTAACCTAAGCGCTACTTTGAAACGAAGGGGCAGATCTTTCCACGCTGTTGTTTTATAAACGGACTCCATAAAAACAAGTCCCTTTATATTGGTTCTATGTTCATTGGCATAATGAAAACCAAGGCCCGACCCCCAATCGTGGAGTACCAAAGTGATGTTTTTTAATTCCAGGGAAGCAATAAACTCGGCCAGATAGGTATAAGAATCAAAAAAACCATAATCCAGGTCGGGCTGGTCTGATTTTCCCATTCCTATGAGATCGGGAGCAATGCAGCGGCTTTTATGCTTCAGGTAAGGAATGATGTTGCGCCACAAATAGGAGGATGTAGGGTTTCCGTGCA
The DNA here is from genome assembly GCA_938010565.1 of uncultured Flavobacteriales bacterium. Taxonomy (GTDB): domain Bacteria; phylum Bacteroidota; class Bacteroidia; order Flavobacteriales_D; family CALLUQ01; genus CALLUQ01. The sequence goes on along the minus strand of CALLUQ010000110.1, from coordinate 6,866 downwards.
AAAACAAGATGGGATCTCCTTTTCCTTCATCCAGATAATGGATCTTGCTTCCTTTTATGGTCAGGTAGTTCGCCTCAAACGGGCAAACATCGGGGATGGAATTAGTTGGCATATCGGATGGCTTTAAACGCTGCGGTTTGGTGCTTTGGTTTCTTCCAAGCTTAACCAAACGGGCGAAACGGATTGTTGTTATTGTTTTTAAACTTTCTGTTCTATCATTACGTGCATACGAAAAGTGTTTTCATCAAAGCCATCCGAAATTGCCTGTTGCCTTTTTCATGGTGTTGCTATACTGGCGCTGCATTCGGGCACAATCTGGTGGTATCTCCGGCAGGAACAGCGATGGATAACCGGTATTAACAAATTTCAAATGGGGCTCGGGTGGTTGCACTTTTTCAATTGTTCTCAACATTAAAACGTCCTTTTCCGGTATCTGATCCGAACCAACCACCGAACCGGCCCCGAAAAGGTTTGAATGGCTCAGGAATTTCGCTTTTTCCTGAGCGCTTTAAAATTGTCTTTGTTTACATTTTCGCCGGTAAGCACATGGTATTCAATTGCCAGCGCATAATCAGCAATGGTTTTTTTTATCTTGCCTTTTACTATTCCGCCCATAAACCCGGGTTTGGTCCGGTAATTCATTTCCATCACAAACTTGCAGGATCCGGCATCAATGGGCACCACTTTGTAAACCGCAAACGTATATTCAGGCTCCATCGGAATTCCGTTCGTATGGAAAACCTGTACTTTAACGGTGTAATTTTTTGCGTCGAAACCAACTTGCTTTTCTTTCAGGTATTTGGTGCCTTTTTCGTTAAAGTTGCAAAGGCGTTCTGCTCCTTCTCCGGATTTCAGGGTACCCTGAATATAGTTGGAACTAACGATTTTCGGATGCGAATTGGCAATGCCTCCGAAATCTTCTCCAACGACTGCCCATACTTTATCGGCCGGGGCATTAATATTGGACTCCGAAGTAAATGATTGTACTTTCTTTTGCGCTGTAGCGGAAAGGCTAATTGCGGATATGGCTACTACCAGCCCGTTTTTCAACATGGTTTTCATGGCACTTAATTTTTAAATTAGTAATTGATGTACCCTGCAAATATCGGCTCTTTTTAAGGGTATTTTTTGGACAAATAGCTCAATTAATTGGATGATTGGCTCAAGGCCGTTTTTCGGTACTCGGAAGGCGAACAATTAAAAGCGGAACTAAAAGTTTTGGAGAAATAAGCCAAGTCGTTGAACCCACAATCGTAGGCTACATCAGAAACCCTCTGATCGGTGGCCCGAAGCAGGCTTTCGGCTTTTTCCAGTCGTTTGGTTTTGATATACCTTGCAGGGCTGGTTTCAAAAACAGATTTAAATTTTCGTTTAAACGATGAAAGGCTCAGACCGGCAAAGTGGGCCAGATCTTGTAATTTCAGATCTTCGTAAAGGTGAGAATGAATGATTTCTTTAAACTCGTATTCGTTGGTTTGGAATAAGTTGCTCAAAATGGTTCTGATTTTTCCGGAATGATCGGAGTTCATGAGGATCAGAATGATTTCCCGCACTTTAATTTTGATGAACTCATCTGTTGCCAGCGCAGGATGATCGAAGTAATAGCGAATGCTGTTTACGAAGTTGTCAATCATTTCGTTCATTTCAATTTTTTCCACGGGGCCGGGGTTTATCTTCTTTTCGGAAGAGAATAAACCGGGGAGTTTATCATCGTAAACATACTTGAGCACATCGGGATAAAAATGGATGATGAGTACCTCGTTGAGCGATTCGTTTTCATTGGGAAGCCAATGGTTTGCAAATTTTTCGCATTTCAGAATGAAACTATCCGAGGTGCTGATATCCAACTGGCTGTTGGGCACAAACAAGCGCGAATTTCCATGGACTACATGTACAAAGCGGGCCTCGTGATCCAGCGCCGAATTTACTTTAAAGGGCGGCAAAAAGAAGGCCCTGCCCAATACTATTTTTCCCAATAGCTTCAGATGTTCCTGCCGGTTACTCACAAAAGCGTATTCAATTCCATACAAGTAGGATGCATCGTTAAAAGTAAGGATATCTTTTGAAGCCGGGGGAAAAAGAGCAGAAACGGGGCACTGTCCGGTACCGGCAACCCCATCTCCACCTCATTATGCCGTAAACCGAAACGGAAAATTTAACTTGCAATGCAGATTTCGAGGAAAATGGCATTCTCTTTAAGTCGACCTCATCATCGGGCCGTTTTTGCTTTTGCCCGGGGAAACACCCAATGGGCCATTTGCGCAAGCACCAACACCAGCGTACAACCTATAACATTAAGCCACAGGTAGCCCAACTGATCGCTTTCGTTTTCGGGTAAAAAGATCTTAAAATAATAGATGCCCAGTACGAGGATCTGAGCAACGATGGCCGACCAAAACACCGTGTTTCCTGTGAAACGTCGGATGTAAAAAGCGATCAGAAAAATGCCGAGAATTACGCCGTAGAAAATGGAGCCCACCGTATTCACCACTTCGATCAGGTTATCGGCCATGGAGAAAACGAAAGCAAAAATGATGGCCCAGATGCCCCATCCGAACGTAAACCATTTGGAAGCCCTTAAATATTGCCGGTCGGTTCCGTTTTTTAAAACCATCCGCTTATAATAATCTATAGTTAGTGTGGAGGCCAGTGCATTGAGTTCTCCTGCGGTAGACGACATGGCAGCCGAAAAAATAACTGCGATCAGCAACCCGATCAAACCCACCGGCAGATATTCCACGATCCACCGAATAAAAACATAATCCGTTTCTTTGGATCTTATACGTATTCCTTCTGCTTCGGCCAGGTGTTCCACCTCTTTGTGAAGGCTTTTCACGGAGGCATTGAGTTGCTGAATATCGGCTTTGTGTTGCTCGGCTTTTGAGGCATTCCCATTGCGGTTGGCTTCGAGGTACAAGGCTATGGAGGCTTGCCGCTCTTCGAAGTAAGTGGCATGTTTTTTATCCAGATCGGCCAGTTGGGGAGCGGCAGCAGATGCTTTTAGTTGGTGGGTAATGGTTTGATCGAAATAAACCGGCGCTTTTTCAAACTGATAAAACACGAATACCATTACTCCGGTAAAAACAATAAAAAATTGCATGGGGATCTTTAGCAACCCATTGAACATCAATCCTAACCGGCTTTCGCGGATGGAGCGGCCCGAAATGTACCGCTGCACCTGGCTCTGATCCGTTCCGAAATACGACATGAACAAGAAAATACCACCCGATAAGGCGGCCCAGATGTTGTACCGGTCGTTCAGATCCAATTCCCAGGAAATGATCTCCATTTTGCCCAGATCGCCGGCCAGCCGAACCGCCTCGCCAAACGATACATGTTCTGTAATGTGGTGGAGCAAAATGCCAAAAGCGATGAACATGCCCGCCATAATTACGGCCATTTGCCATTTTTGCGTGAGGCTTACTGCCCTGGTGCCTCCGGAAACGGTGTAAACGATCACTAAAACCCCCACCAGCAAATTGGCAACGGCAATGTTCCATCCCAATATGGAAGAAAGGATGATGGCCGGAGCATAAATGGTTAAACCGGCAGCAAGCCCGCGCTGTACCATAAAAAGAAAAGCCGTGAGCAATCGGGTTTTTAGATCGAACCGCGTTTCGAGAAACTCGTAGGCCGTGTATACTTTCAGCTTGTAAAAAAGCGGAATGATCGTAACGCACAAAACGACCAATGCAATGGGCATTCCCAAATAAAATTGCACAAACTCCATCCCGGAATCGAACCCTTTTCCGGGGGTGGATAAAAAGGTGATAGCCGATGCCTGCGTTGCCATTACCGAAAGGCCGATAGTGCCCCAACGTGCCTCTTTACCGCCCAGCAAATACCCTTTAAGGTTTTGATTGCGCCGCGTTTTCCAGGTGCCGTAGCCCACAATCAAAGCCAGTGTACCAAAGAGTACGATCCAGTCTGCTGCAGTCATCGGTAATGGTAAGAAATGAGGGTAAAAACCACGATCTCGATCGCTAAAACGAGCAGAACGATGAAATACACCCGCGGCCAGTTGGTGGCATCTGCAGCCGGTTGTTCTTCGGGAGCTGAGGGGGGCTTATGGCCGTCCATATCCGATCAGGTTGGCAAAAAGCCGGTAAGCGCCAGGCACCCCGGCGGGCAACTGGCGAAAAAAAGAAATGCCGGTGTAAATAAAGTGTCCTTTTCCGAAATCGCAAACGAGCAGGCCGCCGGCCAGGGCTTTTTCTCCCGGATCGCTCCAGCTGAGGGGTGCGGCGTATTTTTCATCCCATTCGCTGCCAAAGTACAACCCCCGTTCCTGCACCCAGTTTTCAAAATCTTCTGTCCCCAGTTGGTTGGGATGGTGCAGTACCGGATGTTCCGGAAGCGCAAAAGTTACTTTAGCCGTTTCGTCGGTTACCCGGAGCCGCGACCATACGATCGGATAAGGACTCACCGTTTCGCTTTTATGCCCTCTGTTGGTGTTGTACTGTACGATAAGCGTTCCGCCGTTTCGGGCATATTCCAACAAATATTTTTGCTGATGCGCCAGTTCCTCTTTCGTGTTGTAGGCTCTTATTCCCGTAATGATGGCATCGTAATGCCCCAGAGCCATGGTATCCAAAACCGCCGGATGAAGCAGCGTTACTTCGTACCCTACTTGTTCCAAACCGGCAGGCACCTCATCTCCGGCCCCCATAACATAACCGATGTTCTTCCCTTCGGTTTGCAGGTTGAGCCGCACCGCTTTGGCTTTACTTACGGGCAGCAACGTTTGCCTGGAAATGTGCGGATAATTCATTTCAACTAACCCTTTGTTAAAAGTGGCTCCGGAGGTAGAGATCCGTACCTCTATGTTTCCGGACGAAGCGTTTTCGGGAGGTGTAAGCACCATGTTAAAAAGCATCGACTCTCCTTTCTTTTCAAATTGGAAGGCCTGTGCCTCTCCGGTACTCCAGCCCTCCGGTACTTTTAGTTGTAGCGTTCCGGATATACTATCCCGGTGTGCGGTTGCCCGAACCTGAACCGTTTGCGAAGCATTGTTTTTAAACAGAAATACCTTGCCGGTAATGTTGGCAGTAACCGGCGGAACAATGCTTAACGGGCTGTAAAGCTCTCCGTCGGCCCGATCTACCCATTGGTAAACCACAGGGCGGACGACCTGAAATTGAGCACCTGCAATCTCTACGTGAAAGTTCGCATGCAAAGCAGGCGCATTTTCCGGATTGCCGATCAGTGCAGGATCATCTACCGAAAACAAACCTTCGAATTTTTTCCGCAACCAGTAAGGTTGGGAAGTATGTCGGGGGGCTTTTACCGCAACCGGCCAATCCAGCAGTTGGTTTTCCGGCAATGCAACGGCTGCTTGCTCCACCTTGGTATGGTCAATGGTTACCTCCCTGAGGGCAACCCCGGCTTCGGAGCGGTTTACGGCCATAACCGTTATTTTTATCTCATCTCCAACAGTATAGCGGTAATCGGCTGCCCGGGCTTCCATCCACAACCCGCTGCATGCCACCATCAGGTTTTCCACTTCTTTTATTTTGAGGTTGCGGTAATTTCCTTCCGGAAGTTTTTGCAAAGCGGCATGAATATCGGCCAGTGCTTTTAAAGAGGCTGCAGGAGCATCGTCCCGGTAATTTTTGAGCAACGCATCGATTTGTTTGCCCACTTCTTTTCCACCCGGTATGCGGTTCCACGAAAAATCGCTGTTCGCAAACAGGTCTTTGCCCGTTTTGGCACCATCTATCCATTTCAGGTATTCGGTTTTGGTGCCTCTTTGCCGGGCGGCACCAAAGCCCTGGCTGCGGTGTTTCGATCGGCTTTCGGAAGCAATTTCGCCGTAAGATACGCCCAGCAAAGGGTTGTAACCGCCAATGTCGGCAATGGCATAATCCGGATTGTTTCGGGCTATTTCTGCCAGGTCTTTGTGCCACCATGTACTGGTATTGTGGTACAAACTTTTGGCAGACCAGGGCTTTACATGTTTTAATTGGTGGGGAAACATTTCCGGATCTCCCGCCAGCCGAAATGCTTGTTCGGCCAACACGGCCGAAGCGGTATGGTGTCCGTGTCCGGCTGTTCTATCGGGCGGAAAACGGGTAATGATAATGTCGGGCTGAAAACGGCGGATGATGCCGACCACATCGGCCAGCATGGTATCTTTATTCCAAAATTGAAAGGTTTCGCCGGGCGTTTTGGAATAACCAAAATCGACTGCCCGTGTAAAGAACTGTTCGCCGCCATCCGTTTTACGGGCCTCCAGCAATTCCTGAGTACGCAACACCCCCATCGCCGCTCCTTTTTCGGTACCGATCAGGTTTTGGCCGCCATCTCCGCGTGTAAGCGAAAGATAGGCTGTACGCACTTGTTGGTGGTTGGCCAACCAACTGATCAAACGGGTGTTTTCATCATCGGGGTGGGCAGCAATGTAGAGTACACTGCCCAACACCCGGAGTTGTTGCATTTTGTGGCGGATGTGTGCCGATGTGGGGGGGTGTTGTTGGGCCATTCCGTTTCCTCCAAAAGCAACGGCAAGCAGCAACAGTAACACTTTTTGCATACGATCGGGCATATTTTCGGTTTGCAGTAAAGCCAAATTTAGCTTTTTATTTGCGGTTTCGGACTTATTAATAATAGTTGCTTTGTTCTCCGGTTAATGCCTTTCCGGCCCAAACCTCCAAAAAACCTGTAAGCAAAACAACTTACAAGCCATCTTATTCATTACCAAAAGCATATTTAGTAACAAATCCATATTTTTAAATGTATTAAGCAGACCGTTTGCAATATAATCCAACCCATAATTTGAATAGGGCTCTTTGTCCTTCTTCCATGCTTTTTGATGGATATAGGTCTGAGGTGCCGATATATCCCTACTGTTAAGTCAGGTATACTGT
>CALLUQ010000109.1 GCA_938010565.1 uncultured Flavobacteriales bacterium | reverse complement strand
CTCTATGTGTATGTTTGAATTATGGATGAAAAATTTCAAAAAATACTACACAGTGCCGGAGACGTTTTTATGCGTTATGGCATTCGCAGTGTGACGATGGATGACATTGCCCGGGAATTGAAGATCAGCAAAAAGACCCTTTACAAATACGTAAAAGACAAACAGGATCTGGTCGTCAGGGTAATGTCGGAGTATTGTACACAAGACGAAAAAGCGTGTTCATCCATCATCGCTCAAGCCCAAAATGCCATCGATGAGATCATCCGTGTGAGTGAATTTGTTGGCCAGCAGATCTCACAGATCCACTCGTCGATCCATTACGATCTTGAAAAATACTATCCCAGATCGTGGGACGTTTTTTACAATTATAAAAACAACTACATTCTTAATTGCGTGAAAGCCAATCTTAAAAGAGGCATTGAAGAAGGGCTGTATCGCAACAATATGGACATGGAAATTGTGGCCCGTTTGTACGTCGAAAAAGTGGATCTGGTTTTTGACGCTGCTGTATTTCCTCCGCGTCAGTTTGGCTTTTCCGATGTGTACATGGAGTTGATCCGCTATCACATTCGCGGAATTGCCAGCGAAAAAGGCCTCGCATATCTCTCAAAAATTGTCAACCAAGGTTTGAATAAGTATTGAATCATGAATAAAACGTATACCACCATGAAGCGTTATTTTGCAACGTTGCTGCCAGCAGTCTGCATTTCGTTGGCGCAGGCTCAAACAACGTCGCTCAGTCTGTCAGAGGCAAAAACATACGGCCTACAGCACAATTATAACGTGCTGAATGCCAAAGCGGATGTGCAAATTGCCCGCAACAAGGTAAAAGAAACAACCGCCATCGGTCTGCCACAGCTGAGTGCCTCCGGGAATTTTCAACAATTTGTTGATATCCCTACACAGGTCATTCCTGCACAGGCTTTTGATCCCAGTGCACCTGCCGATGCGTTTATCGGGGTGCAATTCGGAACAGCGTATTCGGCTTCCGGAACTTTACAGGCATCGCAATTGATCTTCGACGGTTCTTACATCGTCGGGTTACAATCAAGCAAAACTTATCAATCCATTTCTAACCAGCAACTTACCAAAACAGTACTGCAGGTAAAACAAGACATTACCCAATCGTATTACACGGTATTGGTCGCTTATGAAAACCAGAAAGTGGTCGATTCTACACGGGTTGCCATGGAACAACTCTTTTTCGAAACCCAAAAAATGCAGGAAAATGGCTTGCTTGAAGTACAGGATGTCGATCAGATGGAGCTAACGGTTACCAACCTCCGCAATGCTTCCCAAATGGCCGGACGGCAAACGGCTTTGGCCGAGCAAATATTAAAAATGCAAATGGGGATGGATCTGAAAACAGAGATCAACCTCACCGATGCACTTTCTTCCTTTATGGGCGAAAATGCCATGGCCACAGCCGCTACGTCTACTTTCGACCCTGCCTCCAACATCGATTACAAGATCATGATGACCCAAAAAGATCTGCAGACTCTGGCCTTAAAAAAAGAAAAGTGGGATCGGCTTCCGTCGCTGGGAGCATATTTCCAACATTCGCAGCAAGCATACCGCAATCAAGCTGATTTTTTTAAGAGTAATGAACCCTGGTTCCCCGCTACGGTTTGGGGCCTGAACCTTAATTTCGAAATTTTCTCCAGTGGCGGCAGACATGCCCGTATTTCCCAGGCAAAACTGGAAGTGGAGAAAGCGGAAAATTTCCTGCAACAAATGGATCAGGGATTGCGCCTTAAGGTCATGCAGGCACAAAGCGACTACCTCACGGCCTGGGAGAGTTATAAGCACAACAGATCCGGTTTTGAACTTTCGGAACGCATACAACAACAAATACTGATCAAATACAAAGAAGGATTGGCCTCAAGCCTTGATCTATCACAGGCTCAAAATCAGTACTTTTCTTCACAAGGCCAGTACATTCAATCGCTGTTTAATCTCTTACGGGCGAAAGCCGGTTTAGACCATCTATTTGGAAATCTTTGAAGCAAAACCAGATGAAAAAGATCATTCATATTATCTACGATAAATCACCTGTCATGAAAAAAGCCTGGATACTCCCTGCATTTGCCTTCCTGATAGCTTGCGGCGGCGGCGAATCAACAGACCTTAACCTTACTCAGCTGAAAGACAAAAGAGCTGAATTAAAAGCCGAGATATCTGAACTCGACGAACAGATCGAGGATCTTGAAAAAGGCGATGAGGAAGAAGTTTTTCCTTATGTGATATCGACCAAAGCACAAAAGAAAACGTTCGAACACTTTTTCCGGGTTCAGGGAAATGTGGAAGCCGACCGCAATGTTTTACTCAATGCCGAGACCGGCGGGATCATCAAATCCGTTGCCGTAAAAGAAGGCGATAAGGTGCGCAAAGGGGCCAACCTTATTTACTTCGATACCGAGATCATCTCTCGGAACATCAAAGAGGTTGAGAGTGCTCTCGACCTGGCGAACTATGCTTTTGAAAAACAAGCCAACTTGTGGAAACAAAAAATTGGTTCCGAGTTGCAATTCAAACAAGCAAAAAACCAAAAAGAAAGCCTGGAGCTTAAACTGGCCACTTTGCAATCGGAACGCAGTAAATCCATTGTTCAGGCGCCTTTTGCAGGTACGGTGGATGAGATTATTTACCATGTGGGTGAAATGGCCGCACCCGGCACGCCCGTGGTACGCATGATGGATCTTTCGGAGGCTAAAATTACAGCCGATGTACCCGAAAACTACCTCAAAAGTTTAGAAAAAGGCAGCGCGGTTAAAATTTACATTGCCGCACTCGATTTGCACATTTCGGATCCCGGCATCCGTGTTACCCGGATCGGACAACATATCCATCCCAACAACCGCACCGTGAAAGTGCAGATCGATGTTCCAGGCAACCACAAGGCCGGCTACCACCTGCGCCCGAATATGATCGCAGAAGTATCTATACGCGACTACGTTGCCGCCGAATCGGTTGTGGTTCCGGCCAACTCGGTGAACCAGGATGCAGGCGGCACATTTGTTTATGCCATAAAACGCTCTTCGGGAGACCATGGAATTGCACTCAAAACCCCCATTCACATCGGCAAAAGCGCCAAAACCAGCAGCCATATTACCGAGGTTGAAGTAACCGGCGGATTGAATGGCACAGAAGAGATTATTCTGGAAGGTGCAGCCGGGATTGGCCACAACGATCCTGTCAGAATTGGTTTGAATTAAGGAGGTTAATCCTTTCAAAAAACGGATAAAATGAGTAACGATAGTCAACCAAAAGAAAACCGCCGGGTGGTCAAATCGTTTGGGTTGTCCACTTTGTCGGTGAACAACCGTAAAACGGTATTTCTGATCACTTTCCTCATCTTTGTTGCAGGAATTTCTTCCTACATATCGATGCCTAAGGAAAATTTCCCCGAATTGGTGATCCCGCAAATTTATGTGGGAACCATTCATCCGGGTAATTCTCCCGAAGTGATCGAAGAAAAGATCACCGCTCCTCTGGAGAAAGAGATCAACTCCATTACGGGTGTGGATAAAATCAAATCGACTTCCATTCAAGGCTATTCTACCATTTTCGTAGAGTTTGATTTTGAGGTCACGCCCTCTGCTGCCTTGCAAAAGGTAAAAGATGCGGTAGATAAGGCAAGGGGCGATAAAAATTTCCCCGTTTTGTCTCAGGAGCCCAACGTCTTCGAGATGAATTTTGCCGAGTTCCCCATTATGAACATCAACCTTTCAGGCGATTATTCGGTGGATCAGCTCAAAAAATATGCCGAGCTGCTGGAAGATGAGATCGAAACCCTCACGGAGATCTCCAAGGTAGAAATTCGCGGGGTGCAGGAAAAAGAGATGCGCATCAAAGCCGATCGGGCAAAGATGGAAGCACGCCGGGTGAGTTTTGGCAACATTCAGAATGCTGTCAGTTCGGAAAACGTATCCATGTCTGCCGGCGAAATGTTGGTCGATGGCAAGCAGTATTCCATTCAGTTTGATGGCCAGTTTAAGAATGCGGAAGAAATTGGTGCCATCATTGTGAAACGCGAAAAGCAGGAGATCATCCGCTTGCGTGATGTGGCAGAAGTGGTTTTTGAAGATGCGGACCCCACCAGTTTTGCCCGTGAATTCGGCAAGCCTGTGGTCATGCTGGATGTGATCAAAACCTCAGGGGCCAACCTCCTCGAAGCATCCGATAAAATTGAGGAGATCTTATACAAAGCCCAAAAAACCGAAAAGATCATTCCGGAAAACCTGGTTTATACCATCACCAACGATCAATCCGATATAACGGAAGAGCAGGTGTCGAACCTGGAGAACAGCATCATATTCGGGGTTATCCTCGTGGTTTTGGTTCTCCTTTTCTTCCTCGGCCTGCGCAATGCGCTGTTTGTTGGGGTCGCCATTCCTTTGTCGATGTTCATGGCATTCATGATCCTCGATGCCATGGGGGTAACGCTCAATGTTATGGTATTGTTCTCGCTCATTCTGGCACTTGGAATGCTGGTAGACAATGGCATTGTAGTGGTGGAGAACATTTACCGGCTCATGGATGAAGGCCTCGATGCCTTTGCCGCTGCCAAACAGGGAGTAGGTGAAGTAGCCTTGCCGATTATTGCTTCCACGGCCACTACCCTCGCTGCCTTTCTTCCGTTGGCCATCTGGCCGGGCATGATGGGAGAGTTCATGCAGTATTTGCCCATCACGCTGATGATCGTATTGGGGTCATCGCTCTTTGTGGCCCTGGTGATCAACCCGGTACTTACGGCGGTTTATATGAAAGTGGAAAATAAAATGATGAACCGTAAAAAGGTATTCATTTACTCCGGTGCTGCGGCCCTTTTGGGCGTAACATTTGTAGCCATGGGCGCTTTTGGGTTTGGAAATTTCCTTATTCTGATTGCTGTTTTGCTGTTGCTGAATATGCTGGTATTGCTTCCGGGAACACGTTATTTCCAATCCCGCATTTTGCCCCGACTGGAAAGCCGGTATCGAAAGCTCCTGACGTATGCCGTAGGAAAACGACCGGGGCTTATGATCCTCGGAACGGTTGCATTGTTGGTCTTCTCCTTTGTCCTGATCATTACGCTTACGCCTAAGGTGGAGTTTTTCCCGGTGAACCAGCCCAACTATGTCAATGTTTTCATTCAACATCCGATTGGAACAGACATCCGGAAAACAAACGAAACCACCCGAAAGGTAGAGGCGATGGTGAAAACGTATCTGGATGAGCATTATGGCCATGTTTATGCGGTAAAGCCGGTGCTTGATGCCAAAACAAGGATGCAGAAATACGATGTTAAAAAGGAATGGTCCATCCGGCAGGAGGGCGATAGCTCTCGCTTGGTGGCTACCGAAGACAGCATTCCGCTCAACGATACCATTGCTTTTATTCAATCCATCATTTCTTCTGTGGGTGAAGGAACGAGCGACCCGGCCGAAGGCCCGTCTATGGGAAGTACGCCGCACAAAGCGAGGGTTACCATCAGTTTTGCAGAGTTCAAGTACCGTTATGATCCGGTGAATGAGGTCATTATCCGCACCAGCGATGTACAAAAAGAGATCGATTCTTTGCTGAACAAACAATTTCCGGAAGACATTTTGCTGACCGTAGTTAAAAACTCCAATGGACCGCCCATGGATCCCCCGATCAACATTGAGGTGAAAGCTCCTGCCGATGTTGCTTACGGTGAAGTGGTTTACGAAGCCAACAAAATCAGAGAATACCTCAAAAGAGGCCATGTAAAAGGGATCGACGAGCTCAAGCTGGATGTAGAGAACGGAAAACCGGAATATCGGATCAAGGTGAACCGCGAAGTGGCCAACCGCTTGGACGTAAGCACTTCCACCATTGCACAAACCATCCGGACTTCTTTGTTCGGTGCCGAGTTCTCTACTTTTAAAGAAGGGGATGAGGATTACGACATCACTTTGCTTTTTAATGAAAAAGACCGTTACAGTCTGGACGATCAACTGAACCAGCGTATTACCTTCAGAGATCCGACCAATGGTCAGGTGAATCAGATCCCGTTGCGTACGCTCATTATGGAGCCTGAGGTTACGTATACCTACAGTGCCGTAAAACGGAAAGATCTGGATCAGCTGGTTACCATCTTTTCCGGTGTAGCTACGGATTACAATGCCAATGAAGTAGTGGCCGAAATGAAGGAACGTTTGGCTGCCTACCCTGTTCTGCGCGAAGGTTGGAATGTGAAGTTTACCGGCCAGCAGGAAGAGCAAGCCAAGGAAATGGCTTTTCTTGGGAGGGCTTTGATGATCGCGGTCTTCCTCATTTTCCTGATCATCATCAGCCAGTTCAATTCCTTTTCTATTCCGGTGGTGGTATTAACGGCCGTATTCCTGAGTTTAATAGGGGTATTGCTCGGCCTGGTCATTTTCCAGATGGATTTCATCATTATCATGACCATGATCGGCATCATATCTCTGGCAGGGGTAGTGGTAAACAATGCGATTGTACTGATCGATTACACCAACCTTATTATGTTGCGTAAAAAGAACGGGCTTGGTTTAAAGAAGGAAGACTATTTACCGATCAAAGAAGTGCTGGCTTCTGTCGTAGAGGGTGGCCAGACCAGGCTTCGGCCGGTATTGCTTACCGCCATTACCACGGTTCTTGGTCTTTTTCCACTAGCAACAGGGTTTAACTTCAACTTCGTTTCGTTTATGACGCACTACGATCCGCAGTTCTTTATCGGTGGAGATATGGTGATGTTCTTTGGCCCGATGTCGTGGACCATTATTTTTGGTCTTACCTTTGCTACTTTCCTTACATTGGTTATCGTTCCGGTGATGTATTATCTGCTCACCCGATTGAAATACCGTATTTATAAGATCAACTTCGAAACAGGTAAAGTGCCCGTTAAATAGGCGCTTAGTATGCCAAACGGATCCACATAGGGGTTCGTTTGGCATATTTTTTCCGGTATGAGCAAGCTTTAGGAGGGTAAGTCCCCGTGTCTTCATCACCATACTGCCCTTGATGCCGGAACGGAATAAAAGAACGCTCTCCCGTAAGTTTACGAACCTTACCGTAAATATCGAACGGGCATCCACACCCTTTTTTCCTGTTCGCCATACACCTCGGAAGGCATATTCAAAGATCGGTAATGATCGAATACGCTCTTGCCATCCAGCAACCTGGCCATCGGCACAAAAGTGCCATCCTCGAAAATCCAGAGGGTAAGGTTTTCCGGGAGTTTTAACTCCTGCTTTCCCTTTTCTTGACTTTGATAGCTTGTAGGCGTAACAACCTCACTTTCAATTCAGTTTACTTTTATCCGGGCACTACTTTTTATTTAAAAATACTGATTAACAATGCTTTGTGGTGTAATATCTCTTGGCACTACTAATTTCAGAGATTTGGTTATAATTTGTTGATCTTCCGATATTTTCGATCAGGCACTAATTACAAGTTATTGTATGCTTCCATTTCATACGATGCATCTGTTCCGGAAAAACAGAATCAGGCAAAACCTTACCATCAGAGCATAAAAAATCCCGCTCCAATATATACAGGAACGGGATTTTTTACTTCAATGTAGATCCGAAACAGCTTCGGCCAGGGTCAATCGACTTTTACACCCGAAGCAACACGCGACTTTCGTTTATAGCTGTTCAGTTTTTTCAGCTTGTACATCAGATAAGAAGAATTGCTCTCCGGTGTAACATAATACTTTTCTTTTGCATAATTGAGCACACCCCTTTTGCGTTCCCAAGCGGCTACCAGGTGGTAACGCCCCTTGTACGCATCTTTGCTGGAGAAGTACAGATATTTACCCTCGCCCATTTCAAAACGAACCGCCACCTTATCGCTGCTTTCCGCATTTACATAAGCTCCTGGAGTACCGCGTTTCACAATAATCTGATCTTCCGAATTGGAGTTGGTTACCACCACTTCTCCTTTTTCAATGGCAAAACCTGCTTCGCTGTCTGCTTTGTAAAGCACAATGTCGTTGGATACATAAAACTGAACTTTGGAAAGAATTTCATTTTTCAACCCAAAAGTTTTGCGGTCTTCATCGTTAAAGGGGCGCTTTGTGGCACATGAACTTACAAGCACCGAAACAGCACTCAACATTATGATTCGTTTTACCATTGATTTCATATCGGTTCCTTTATGCATTTCGGATAGGGAAACAAATATAATACCAAATTGTAATCCAACACTATCCTACCAATAAATTACAGCCTCTGAGGTCGCTGTGATCAAAACGGCCAAGCACTTCAAAACTACCGTCTTCGGCAGTACGCCCCAAGTCTTGCGTAGACAGG
>CALLUQ010000108.1 GCA_938010565.1 uncultured Flavobacteriales bacterium | reverse complement strand
ACCGCATGATCTTTTGTAAAAAAATAGAACAACCCTGTCATCATAAGAGGGCTTAGAATTGTCGTAATGCTGATCAGGCCGGTGAGTGCCCCTTGGAGTCTGCCTTGTTCGTTATCAGGTATTTTATTGGAAAGATAACTTTGCAAGGTTGGTCCTGCCACCCCGCCAAGAACATACGGAATCACAAAAACATAAACCATCCATTCTCGCACCATAAAAGCAAACAACACCATGCCGGATGTCCAGAAAAGAAACCCCCACAGAATGACCTTTTCATCGCCAAATTTTTTCACAACCTTCCCTACCAAAAAACCTTGCGAAAAAGCAACCAAAAGGCCAACAAACGTAAGGCTTAAGCCCACTGCCCACTCTTCCCACCCGAACTGCATCCTCAGAAAATAGGGCCAAGTACTCGGAAGGGCCTGCCCTGCCATATTGGCAAGAAAAAATGCGATCACAAGATTTCTAATGGCCGGATAAGACCGGATCATGACCAGAGAACCAACCGGATTGGCATTCCGGAGGATGAATTTACGCCTCTTTTCAGGGGGGAGCGATTCCGGCACAAAGAAATAACCGTAAACCACGTTGAGCAACGTAATTCCGGCCGCTACCAGAAAGGGTACTTCTACACCCCATTCGGCACAAACCCCTCCGATCACAGGCCCGATAATAAAACCCAAACCAAAAGCCGCTCCTATCAAACCAAAGTTTTTGGCTTTATTTTCCAGGGTGCTGATATCGGCCACGTAGGCCGTTGCAACCGTATAACTGGCACCTGTAATTCCAGCCAGAATCCGGCCAATGAAAAGCCATGTAATGCTTGGCGCAAATGCATGGAAAATGTAATCGATACCTAATCCGGTAAGCGCCAGAAGAAGAATGGGCCTTCGCCCGAAGCGATCGCTGAGTTCTCCCATAACCGGAGCAAACAAGAATTGCATCAGTGCAAAAGAAAGCATCAGCAGACCGCCATAGCCTGCGGCCTCACTTGTTCCTTTTCCGGTTAACTCTTCGATAAGAGAGGGCAATACCGGTACAATGATACCGACACCAATTACATCCACCAATATGGTGATGAAAATAAACCCTAACGATCCTTTATACGATGATGTGCCCAACCGGAGTAATTATAAAAATGCGATGCAAGGTAGCCTATTGCTGCTATTGGTGCAATGGTATTGGCTACAAAAGTTAACGCAACTCAGGCATGGGGCCATCGGTTGGATTGCACCCTGCTTTGCTTGTTTTACAAGAGGTACCTGGCATGGGCGATAACGATAGGATAAAGCCTTCGCGTGTGCAGATGGCGGGAAACGTCCGTTGGAAACATATTCGGGTACGGTGGCGCAACGACCGAATCCGATCAACGAATTTTGAGACGACCGGGTTCCAATTGCTACGATTTCATTATCTTGCTTTCACTGCACCACCCAAAACGAACCGAGAGTTTCAAATGCCAACAACAGCGAGTAGAAAAATGGTTCCGCTAAGGCGTAAATTGCTGCTGGTGATCGGTGCCAGTGCTCTTTTAATTGTCGGAGCCATTATTGTATACAACACTCTTAGAATGAGGGAGCAATCCATGCGCTACAGCCAGGATCACGTAACGGCATTGGCACGGGATTATGCTTCTCAGATCAAAGGAGAGATCGAAAAGGCCCTAAACGTTTCCCGCGACCTGGCTTTTGCGCTTTCGGCAGCTAAAGACCCTGCCTTACAAGTGCCCTTTACCCGCTCCCAGGTCAATGTCATGATTCGTCAGATCCTGATAGGGAGCGACAACATTTCAGGCATTTTTGTCGTTTTTGAACCCAATGCTTTTGATGGGCTCGATCTGCACTATGCTACCCTTTCGGATAGCGATACATTGATCCCGTATGCAGAATCCATGGACAGTGTTGGACATTTCGTGCCTTATTGGTTCAAAGAAAATGGCAGAATAATAGTAGAGCCTACCTATGCCTATGGCAAGGCCTGGTATGAGTTGCCCCGAAGTACCCGCCGCGAATTGGTGTTAGATCCTCAGATGTATATCGTACAAGAGAAGTCTGTTTTGCTGATGACACTGGAAGTGCCCATTTTGTTCGACAACGTGTTTTACGGATTGGTTGGAGTAGACATCTCGGTAGATTGGCTGAAAGAAAAGGTAAACAATGCTCACCTTTATGACAGCAAAACCCTGATCAGCATTATCGCCAATGACGGTACCATTGCTGCTTTTTCCGGCATGGATACGCTGGTGGGTAAAAAGCTGTTGGCCTCTTTTCCTGAGAGGCAATACCAGATGGACGATCTGAAAGCCGGGAAAGAAGGCACTTTTTTTGACCATGCATTTCTTCAGATATATGTTCCCATTTTGTTGGGTACATCGGAAGTACCCTGGCAGATAAACGTGGAAGTACCCGCACATTTGATTACTGTTGCTGCCACGAGCCAGATGTGGCGTTCCATTTTTATTAGTACCGGCTTATTGATCGTAGCTTTGCTGGTGATCTTTTTCTTTGTCGGACGCCTGATAAAACCGCTGAACCAAATGGTGGCCTATACCAAACGCATGGCCGAAGGGCGCCTCGAAGAGGATGGCAAAAAAGCCGGAAATGACGAATTGGGTGAAATGCGCGAAGCCTTAAACTTTTTGGCCGATCACCTGAAGCAGACGAGTAGTTTTGCAGAACAAATCGGAAAAGGGCATCTGGATGCCGAATTTTCGCCGGCAGGCGAAAAAGATGTACTGGGAAATTCTTTGCTCGAAATGCGCAGCAACCTACAGGCCATTGCCCGTGAAGATGAAAAGCAAAACTGGGTAACAAACGGGCAGGCATTGTTTGTAGATATTCTCAGCCAGGACGATATGGGATCGGATGAAGTTGCCTTTCGCATCATTAAAGAACTGGTGGGGTACCTGGGAGCCAACCAGGGCGCCATTTTCTTCAGAGATAGCGGAGCGGAAAACGAACAAAAACCGCTTTATATGGCCGCTTCGTATGCATGGAACAAACGCAAGTTTTCAACCCTTCGTCTGGCCGAAGGCGAAGGGTTGGCCGGCCAGTGTTTTGTAGAAGGCAAAACCATTTACATGACAGAGGTGCCGGATCATTACATTCGTATTACTTCCGGCATAGGGATGGCCTTGCCACGGGCTGTCCTTGTGGTTCCCATGCTTATCAACGGAACCGTGAAAGGGGTAACCGAGTTGGCTTCTTTTAATGCATTTGAGCAACACCATATTGAGTTTGTAGAGAAAATTGGCGAAAGCATTGCCCTTACATTTTCCAACATTGAAACCAATCGAAAAACACGGCAATTGCTGGATCAGTCGCACAAAGCAAGGAAAGCCTTGCAAGTCCGGGAAGAAGAATTGCGCCAGAATCAGGAAGAACTGCGTGCCACCCATGAAGAGTTGGATCGTATGACCCGCCGGTTAAAGTCGGAAAACGAGGAACTCAAACGTCGCCTTGGAGAAGCAGAACCAAACTCCGGTGGCGGGATTGCAGGGCAGGAAGTATAGAACCACTCGATACTACAACGGTATTGCTTTGATAGCCGACCGAACATAGAAATATGTTACGTTCAGGTAGAGAGGCTGACTTTTGGTTCTTTTCCTTGATTGTGAGATATACACTCCGCTCTCCGGCGAATAATACCGAAACCGATTCATAATACAACCCCGTTTCCTCATTGGCATATTGTTCTTGGTATCTGAACGGAATAAAAGAACGCTCTCCCGTGAGCTGACGAACCTTACTGTAAATATCCAACTGGCATAGCCACACCCTTTTCCCCTGCTCATCATACATCTCAGAAGGCGTACCCAAGTGATCGGTAATGATGGAGTATGCCCTTCCGTCTACCAGCTTGGCTATCGGTACAAAAGTGCCGTCCTCAAAAACCCAGGTGGTGAGGCTTTTGGGAGGTTTTAACTCCTGTTCGCCTTTTTCGTTGATGCGGGTCAGCGGTTCCCCTTTCGGAGCCATCCACTCGTGCAACAACACATTACCATCCCACACAAAATGGGTGGTTTGTCCTTCAAAAGTTTTGATGAGGCGACGGCCCAAGGCATCGTAGGTAAAAGAAACCTCCTTCTGATCCGGGCGGATCACTCTTTTAAGCAAACCATTGGGTGCCCAGTGGTAGTACCACTTCTCAGTGGGGCTTTCTTTAGCCGTTAGATTACCCTGCTCGTCGTAAGTGTACGTGTAGGTTTCGTCCTTTAAAAGCTGTCCGGCTTTTCCATACACCCGATCGTTTCGGTCTTCGGTTTTGAAGAGGTTCCCGATCTCATCCGGCAGTTTCTACGGCACCGACCTGCCCTGGGGGGTGCGCCGGTAAGTGCGGGTGAGGCCATCGAAACCGCTTTCTTTTACAATGTTGCCGCAGGCGTCTCGTTCAAAATGGTACAGGCTTTTGTGTTCGTTGGTGACGGATTGCAAACGATCGGCGGGGGTGTAGGCAAACTGGATCCGGGTGGGCCTTCCCAGCGCATCGTATTGGTACAAAACGGCGGTTTCCTGGCTGCTTTCGGCATTGACCAGCTGGCCCTGGTCATTGTAATCTCACCGGATGGTCTCGCCGTTGGGTTGGGTTACTTTTTCCAGGACGTTTTCGGCATTGTAGGCAAAAGTGGTTTCCAGGCTGTTGGCGTCGGTTACTCTGCTCATAAGGTACAGGTAACTATTTGAAGGTATTAGCCATGCTTCCTGCCGTATTTGTTTCAAGCGTCCGCTTGGAACACTATTTATGATCTCAATAGCCAAATGGTATTTTTTCAATCATTTGTTTGGAACGGTATAGCTATCATCTCACAAGCGAGACGCTTGCGAGAGAGTTGGGGTATTTTTTCAATCATTTGTTTGGAACGGTATAGCTATCATCTCACAAGCGAGACGCTTGCGAGAGAGTTGGGGTATTTTTTCAATCATTTGTTTGGAACGGTATAGCTAT
>CALLUQ010000107.1 GCA_938010565.1 uncultured Flavobacteriales bacterium | reverse complement strand
GGCGGTTTTTACGTCGGTTCCTGTACTACTGCTGTTGATGGTTAGGTTTAAAGTAACCACGGAATCGCATCCGGTAGCATTGGTCAACGTATGCGTTGCGTTGTTGTTCGATGCAGTGTAGGTATTCCCATCGATCCAGGTAAACGACCCGCAGGCGGTTTTTACGTCGGTTCCTGTACTACTGCTGTTGATGGTTAGGTTTAAAGTAACCACGGAATCGCATCCGGCTGCATTGGTTCCTACCCAGGTATACATGCCTGTGGCATTGTAAGTTGTTCCTTTCCAGGTATATGCATCGCATGCGGTAGCGGTAGTGGTCGATGCAGTTGACGTACAACCATCAGGCAGAGAAAAATCGATGCATAATTTTGGAGCATAATTTCCGTCTTTCGAATCGGCTACCCGTTCATCTCCTTCTAATCCATCATCATGAAAAATAAAGGACATGGCATTATTCAGGCTCCAGCCCGAACGATTTACTATTTCCTGCACCATATTTTTCAATTCCGGGGTTTGAGCAATTGTAGTACCTGCTGTCCAGGCAGTACTGCTGTTGTGCGACCAAACTATGGTTGAAGCGGTAGAAGCTCTGGTAGATACATTAAACGGATCTGCCGTATTCCATGGTTCGGAATTATCGGAAGCATGTCCGAAAATATTGATATCCAGATCGGTGGCATCGCTTTCGTCTGCTCTAAATTCGATGTAAGCACTGTTGATCGTTGCTCCTGCCGGAATGGCTACATTTTGAAATCGGATCCCAACATGCTGATTATCCGAGCCATCAGCACAAAGCTCCAGGTCACTGCTCCAATCATTCACTGCTCCGTCCTCACCTTCCTCTACATCGTCTTCGTCTTCTGTTACTTCCAAACAGAAAGTGAGCGGCAGTGCCGGTTTTACTTCGTACATGAATTTATAGGTTTGGGTGGTATCTCCGGCATTTCCAACGGCAAATACCTTAAAGAAAACTTTTGTACCTGCAACCTGATTGGGTATGGGGTTAATGGTTTTCCAGCTATTTCCGCTAACATTGTTCATCGGCAATACATTTCCGACACCAAATGTGGGTGTACCCACAGCCCATTCCGTCCAAACACTTGTAAGCGTATTATCGTATGTTATTTCCGAGGTAACATACTGATCAATGTTCGCATTAGGGGTTGTTAAAGTTGGAGTGTGTGTCATCTCCGTGGTCAGAATTGCAGGGTAATTGTGCCTTCCGTCCAGTGCATACTCCCATAAACCACGGCCCCATGTAGTAGCCCTTAAGGTATTGGTACCCCACATAATTTCCATTTCCCGAACCGATACGTTGGGCAGGTCGTTATGGTATAAACTCCACGAAGTACCGGCCATTGTTTTTTTGTATACGCCGATTTCCGTTCCCAGGTAAATGACGGAAGCGTCGGTATGATCGATCACGGCCGACCTCACCGGCATATTTCCAAGGTTATAGGTAATGTTTTGCCATGTAGCTCCCAGATCGTGTGTAATAAAAACTTTTGAGTTATCGTTCTGATAACGAGCGTAGGTGACTACAATTGTATTGTCATCGTTTGGATCAAAGACCACATCGGTAATGGAGTAAGAAGGCAGGGTGCCCTGAATATTGGTCCACGAAGCTCCTCCGTCGTTTGATAATTCGATGTTTTCATTGCTGACCGCCACTATTAAATCGGAGTTATTTTCGGCAATGGAAGCAAATTTGATCTGTCCGGAAAAAGAAGGTGAACCCACACTGGTCCAGCTATCGCCAAAGTCGTTGCTCCGGTAAACATTTTCTCCCAATGAATACACCCGCATCTGATCGTTCGGATCGTAAAACATGGGTGCGATCCAATATCCGCTCTGACCACTTGGAGTAACCGTTTTGCTCGTTTGTCCGCCATCCAGCGTTCTTCTTCTCCCTCCGTATTGCCAGCTTCCGATCATCCAGTCGTGGTTCAGAGGGTGTATAAACGCTTCCATACCATCTGCTCCGTACATTTCAACCCAGCCGTTTTCAGTATTTATACTCGTTCCATTGTCTTGCGATCCGCAAATGGTTCTGTCGTGATTAGACTGGCTGACCCCTAAATTGTAATTCATCCGGATGCCGATATCTTCACTTAAAATGTTCCAATTCGTTCCATTATCTGCCGAGCTTACCAAAAAGCCATCGGTAACGGCGTAAAAAACACCATTAATGCATTCTGCGGCCTGCAAATCGGCATGAATATAGTTCGTACTGGTATTGTAACTGATCTGATGGCCGTTTCCGGCACCATTGGTATTCCCCAAAGACCAGTATGTTACCTGATTAAAATTGGCCCCTCCATCCGAACTGGCAAAGGCATCCACGTATCCGGCGATTATTTTGGTATCGTCTACATCGCTTACGGCAAATCCGGCATCGCTTAATCCGGGGTTGCTTATCATTGAAAAAGAGGCCCCTTTATTCGTAGACTTCCACACCCCGTTGCCCGACATAAAATAAACGCAATCCGCACAATCAGAGCTGGTTTGAACCGTTCCTTTATCTCCGGAGTTTCCCGGGATGCTTGTGGTGGAGAATGATACCCCGGCGTCTGTCGATATATACACTACATCCGGTTTGTTTTTTGCGTAAGCATAAACGGTATTAGGGTCTGTCGGATGAAAATCGATGTCCGTAAAATCATCGGCCGAAACCGGAACGGTCCATGTGGCAAGGTTGTCGGTTGATCTGTACAAACCAACACGTGTTCCTACAAAGATCAGGTCCGGAATGGTGGGGTGGTATTTTATTTTATAGATCTCCCTGTTGGAACCCAGGCCACCCCATCCGAGGTTGGTAGGATTAAAATTGCTCAACGTCCAGTTGTCTCCTCCGTTTGTAGAACGATAAATACCGTGGGTATAGTGGTTGGAACTGTTGTTGATGTTGATGAGTATTGAATCGGGATTGGTTGGAGAAGCCGCTATGGTATTTACGCCGCAGGCGGCTAAAAAATCCGTTGAACCTCCCGACCAAGTTGTTCCGCCATCTGTCGATTTCCAGAATCCGCCGGTTCTCGACCCTATGTATAAACGTTGATCATTGTTTGGATCGACATAGAAACACACCAGCCGGCCCATACCAAAGGCATAGTGTCCGGTAATTTTCCCCGGCGATACAGGTCCTAACTCTTTCCATCCTTCCGGATACAAAGCTCTTGTGTTTGGGTTGTTGCTTACGAACCGTTCGTAACCCATCTGGGCAAAGTAAGGGTTTTCCCTGCTTCTGTCTCCATCCGGATAATATTTGTATTCGTTGTCATGACGCCATCGTTGAAATTGTTTCCAACCCGACCCCTTTCCTTCTTTTCTATGGACTGTAAAATAAGCCTCGGCCTCTCTTACAACCTCATAAAAATTGTAGGCATTGTCGTACATCATGTTTTTGTACTGTTGTCCGAAACCAACGTTCGCACAAGCAAGCCACAAAGCGATGCTCCATAAAATTGTTTTCATATTGTTGTTTTTTAATGATTTATGGTAAAATAGCGATAAGGCGCAATAGTTACGAAAAAAATGGGTTATATCCAAACATGCAGGTCAGATCGTTAGGTGCAAACTTTAGTATAGGACAAAAAGTCAACTTATTGAAAATCAATATTTTATTATTAAAAAGGTTGAAAAAAGCAGTGGCTTTTAGCATCTTAGGAAGATAACAATCAACTACTTTTATAATCACTACTAACCGGGAAAAACTCTCAGTAAAAGGAGGAGCCGAAGCGGGGCCGCCCTTTTT
>CALLUQ010000106.1 GCA_938010565.1 uncultured Flavobacteriales bacterium | reverse complement strand
TTTCCCCTTGAATATCGGGAAAGATAACTTTTCTTTGATGGTTTAAACCTGTGTTCTCACGAATTCCGTCTTTTGACGATATGGCTGAAGCACTATATCATCAAGTTATATAGTAGGGAAAGCTAAAGGAGTCAATAGACGAACGAGAGAGTTTAAATTCTTTATTAGACAACCTGAATGAAGAACAGGACTCGGACATTTGGGATGTTAAGCCCCTGACTACACCTCCTTGGGAACAAATTCGTTCGCTTTCTGAGAAAATATTAGTGAAAATGGAAAAAGTCTCGCAATAGCGGGGGCTTTTTCCATAAATATCCTTTCTATGCCCCAGGTCAACTACAGTTTCCTTTTGGTCCCCGCTGCCACGATTTTTTAGCTCGTAGTCGCTTAAACATTTGGTAAAATAAAACCAGAAAAGCACAAAATAGAATAGCGATTATTTTTGCTTTATGAAAAAAGCATGTAGTCCGGTTTTATGAATAAAGCTCAACTCAGCCCTTTCCATGTTTAATCCATCCGCGAAAAGTGGATACCTCTTTACTTGCATCACACTCCTCTCCTTTTAACCCTCTTTCTCCGGTTGTGAAGGCAAAACATCGCTTTCTTCCTCCTGTGGTTTTTCCTGTGCTTCTTTTTCATTTTTACCGGCTGCTGTTTCAGCATTTGCATCTTCTACATCCAGAGAAAGATCTGCCGGAGCCGTTGCTTCGGCGGAGGCGGTTGGTTCCTCTGTTGTTTCCCCGATTGTCTCCTCTGTTGCTTCCTCTGTTGTTTCCCCGGTTGTTTCTTCCATTGTTTCGACACCTTCGTGGCTTTCCTGCGGTTGGGTCCGTTCCGCTTTCAGGGCTCCTCCTGCATTGTCCTTCAGGTTTTGATCGTAAGCTTCATCCACATGGTGCAATCCGTTGGCATGTTTGATCAGCGACCAGGTCATCACAATAGCCGTAATGATAATGCAATACAGCAAAACCCCCGAATCGAAGGGATGGTTTTGGGTAATATGCGGAGAAATGGAGAAGAAAAGAAGAATGGTGATCAAGCCCCGCGGGGCGATAAAAACCTGCGGAAATATGTTTTTACGCATAAACAGTTTGAGCACCAGAAAACGCACCAGAAAAAGCACCCCCACAATGCAAATGGCCTCCATGGCCACCCGGGGGTTTTTTAAGGTGCCGAATTCGATGCTCATGCCAAAGATCACAAAGAAAAAGGTACGCACCACAAAGGCGGTTTCCAGCGTTACGATACGAAAATCGTGTTCTATGGCCTCAATTTTTTTATGATCGAGCCACTCTTTTAATTTGCCACGGAAAAAAACCTCCCGGTTGTTGAGCAACAAACCAAACACCAGAATGATAACCAGCGAAGAAAGCCCGAGCAATTTTCCGGTTGCATAAAGCAGAAGCAAAACGGCAATGAGCAGGAAAAGTTTGATGTGTGAGGTGATGCGCTGGAAAATAAACACCAGCAGATAACTCGCAACTGCTGCAATGATTATGGTAAGGGTAATGTTGAGGAAAATTCCTCCGACGATCTCTCCGGCACTGCTGGATTCTTTAAATCCGGTAAGGAAAAAGAAAAACATGATGCCGAGAATATCGGAAAATGTACTTTCATACACCATAAACTCTTTCTTTTCGTGCGAAAGGCCTCCCACACTGGGAATGATGATGGCCGAACTCATGATAGAGAGCGGAATGGCGTAAATCAGAGCGATCGAATAATTTTGGATGCCAAATTCCATGATCAATACAGCGATCAGCAGTGCCGAAACGACCAACGAAAGCAGGGCTACCATAAACGATTTCCAGATAATGGGCCGGTTTTCTTTCGAAAGCTCCAGATCAAGGGCCGCCTCCAGCACGATCATGATCAACCCTACAATGCCTAAAATTTCCAGATAATCGTTGTACTGATCGGAACGGATGTGCATGGCCTCCAGCATGATCTTAATGCCTGCACCCAGTACAATGAGCATCAAAACACCGGGAATATTGGTTTTTTGGGAAAGCAGATTGAACAGGTAAGAAATGATGACCACAACGGCAATCGCAATCACAGAATAGTAAGGTGTTTTAGATGCGAGAAAAATGGCTTGAAATTCCATAAGGTCTGGTTTTTATTGATAGAGGCATGCTGTGAACCGCATTTCCGTAAAAGCATTGGTTTTCATAACTGCCCGGTTAATCGTGTTAATTCCGTTGCAATTGCTCTGGCTTCTGCATCCGATGCCATGTAATCATCGAGCGTCGGTTGGGCTACAAACTGCGCTTTTTGTAAGGTTTGTTCATTGATGCCGGCAATGGCAGCAAAGGGTATGGCATCATCCAAAAAAGCCTGAACAGCCACTTCGTTGGCTGCATTTACTACACAAGCGGCATTTCCTTCTTGTTGCAAGGCTTCAAAAGCCAATGCCAGGTTCCGGAACGTATCGCAATCGGGTGCTTCGAATGTAAGTTGCGGATAATCCGTAAAATTAAAACGAGGAAAGTCGTTGGGTAGCCGGTATGGGTAGCTTAGGGCATGCTGAATGGGCAATTTCATATCGGGCAACCCCATTTGGGCTTTTATCGATCCGTCTTTAAATTGTACCAAACTGTGTACGATGGATTGGGGATGAACCACTACGTCGATCTGATCGGGTTTCAAACCAAACAACCAGCGCGCCTCAATTACTTCAAGGCCTTTGTTCATCATGGTGGCCGAATCGATGGTAATTTTGGCCCCCATGTCCCAGTTCGGATGTTGTAAAGCCTGCTGCCGTGTTACCTGGGCCAGCTCGTCCGCATTCATCCCGCGGAAAGGTCCGCCGGAAGCCGTGAGGTAGATCTTTTCGACCGGATTGTGAAATTCGCCGGCAAGGCATTGAAAAATAGCACTGTGCTCCGAATCTACCGGATAGATATTCACGCCATAGTGCCCGGCCTCTCTGGTAATCAACTCGCCGGCCACCACCAGTGTTTCTTTGTTGGCCAGTGCAATCGGTTTTTTTGCCCGAATGGCCGCCAATGTAGGTTTCAGGCCGGCATATCCCACCAAAGCAGTGAGTACCATATCAACATTTTCCATGGCCACCACTTGTTCGAGTGCAGCAGCACCGGCGTAGGTTTTAATGCCGTGGTCCCACAAAGCATCGGTTACTTGCCGGTATTTGCTTTCATTGCCTATCACCACTACATCTGGGCGGTGTCTTATCGCTTGTCGGATCAGCAAATCCGCATTGTGAAAGGCCGTAAGCACCTCCACACGAAAGTGTTCCGATTGTTCGGCAATCACTTCCAGTGCTTGCGTTCCGATGGAACCCGTACTCCCAAGAATGGCAATGCCTTTTTGTTTTTTATCTTCCATTCGGCCAGATTTATCCAATTTATAAAACTAATGCGAAACTTGTATCAACGCAAGAACGATCCGGGGAATTATCCACAACAGAAGCTGGACAATACCAACCGAACGGCCCTCCTTTTACTTTTTGACCGAGTTCGATTTGATCTCTTCCAACAACAAATGTTTCGATTGATCGTAATTTTCGATGTGAAGATAACGGCCATTTCCCGACCGGGCCATGTTTATCATCGATTTTTCGGTCCGGCTTTCATTCACAACGCCTGCTACGGAGAGCCGAATGCCCCGTTTCATGTTTTTTTTGACGATCATGTTGTGGTTGGTGTCGGTATCGCTGAACGCACCATCGGTAGCAATAAAAACCTGGTTGTTGCCCCCGGTAATAAAATTTTTTCGTGCTTCGGCGTAAGCCCGGCGCAACCCTTTTCCCCCTTCCGTACGGCCTCCGGCGTTAAGGCTTTGAATTACTGCCACGATCATTTCTTTGTTGCTGGCCGGTTGTGAGGGAAGTACTACTTGAGAGCCCGATGCATACGTTACCACGGCGATCCGGTCAATATCTCGAAGCGGAGCAAGCAATTCAATGATGGCGGCTTTCAGCAGATCCATCCGGCCTTTTTGTTTCATGGAGGAAGAAACATCGATCAGGAAAACAATGTTGTTGGGCGAATACCTTTTGCGCGGAAGCAAAAGCGGGTCTTCGGGAACCGTACTTTCTACCACCGTATCGGTATGTGCGGGAGCAGCAACCACCGCAGGCGGCACGAAGCCGGGCACATCCGTTAAGCGTTTTTCTGCCGGATGGTCCTTTTTTTCCGGAACGAGATGGATGCGCAACACCCGGTTGGCCCTGTTGAAATAACGGGAAAACTCCTTGGGGTCATATCCTTTGCGGGTAACCACAAAATAATAAGATCCGGTGCGCACTTCCGGATAGGCTTCGCCATTTTTATCGGTATAAACGGTAGGGTAGGGAACGCCTCTGCTGAGGATGCGGATCTTGGAGTTTCCCAGCCTTTGGCCCGTTGTGCTGTCAAGGGTTTGCAGTTCAAGATGAAAACGGAGGCCCCGGTACGGATCCGTGCTGTTAAAATCCGGACAGGGAGTAAACCGGCCTGTTGGCCGGTAGTTTACGGTGCCTGTAACCTCAAACCAGATGGGGGTTGGGCTGGTGCTAATGTACAAAGGGAAATGGTGGCGGAATGGTCCTTTGGCATTCGGAATGCAATGTACCCGCATTATGGCCGTGCTGTCCGGGGCCAGGGTGGTTTTGGAATAACGGATCTGCACGGCTTCCGGCGCATCGGCCCGTAAAATATGGAGCGTTTGGGGGCCTGTGTTTTTGAAGTAAAAGTCTGTTGTGGTAGTGGCCCCGCGGTGCAACACGCCAAAATGGTGGTGGCGGGTATTTACCTGCAATTGCCCGAAAGTGAGTAGGTTGCACGCTAAAAAGAAAGTGGTAATGAGATAACGGATCATTTTCCGGGTAAAGGAACCGATTTTATGCCGGTTTTTATCAAAACGGAAAAACGGTTATCATCGTGTTTTGCTAAATACAAAAGGAATTCTACTTTAGCTTGGCGTTTTGCGGTATGGATGCAAAGCCTTTGTATCCAAAGGAAATACCAAATTTGCACCCGATAGATCACAACATCAGACGATAACATTTTGGAAAAGGATGGATAAAAAACGGACCGATAAAGAAAAAATTTCGGCAACAAAAGAGGATATGCAAACCGATACGCGCCGCGAATTTATCCGGACTGCCGGGTTGGCTTTGATCGGTACCGTGTTCGGAAGCCGTATTGTGTTTGCCGATAAAATGCCGGCGGGCCTTATTCCCGTGGCTTTTACCGATCATCCGACCGGATTTGAGATCCCCGGAAAACATGCCGGATTGGTGGTGCTTAATGATAAACCATGGAACGCCGAAACGCCTCCCCATTTGCTCAACGATCCTATTACTCCGGCCCATAAGTTTTTTGTTCGCAACAACGGCCTAGTGCCTGAAAACATCAACCGCAACAACTGGACGCTGACCCTTGAAGGGGAATCGGTTGAAAAACCGGTTACTTTCACCCTGAGTGACCTCAAAGCAACCTTCAAACCTTACACCTATCAATTGGTACTCGAATGTGGCGGCAACGGGCGAAGTGAGTTTAACCCGCCCGCCAAAGGCAATCAATGGTCTGTCGGAGCGGTAGGTTGTGCTGCCTGGACGGGTGTGCGCCTCAAAGATGTTCTGGAGCATGTGGGGGTGAAACCGGATGCGGTTTACATCGGATATTACGGCAAAGACCTACATCTGAGCAGAGATCCCAACAAAGTAGTGATATCCAGGGGGGTGCCCATGCACAAAGCCATGGAAGAAGAATCGCTGATCGCCTGGAGCATGAATGGCGAAGATCTGCCCCTGGCCAATGGGTATCCGTTACGGTTGGTATTCGGAGGTTGGCCGGCCTCCACTTCCGGTAAGTGGTTGTACAAAATTGCCGTGCGTAACAAAGTACACGACGGGCCTAAGATGACAGGCACGGCCTACCGCGTTCCCTGCAACCCTGTTGCACCCGGCCAAAAAGTGGCCGATGAGGACATGTGTATCATTGAAGGGATGCCGGTAAAATCGCTCATTACTTACCCTAAAACGGGGGCCATCATCGGGGCGGAGCGCCTCCTCAAAGTGAATGGCCATGCCTGGGCCGGCGATTTAAGCGTAGCCGAAATGCACATCAGCATCGATTTTGGATCTACCTGGCAAAAATGCACACTCGGCCCACCTGCCAACCGTTTAGCATGGCAGCAATGGAAAGCAGAAGTAAAATTTCCGGAAAGGGGGTATTATGAAGTTTGGGCACGTGCTACCGATTCCAGAGGTCGTGCTCAGCCCATGGTTGTACCCGGCTGGAACCCCAAAGGTTATCTGAATAATGCATGCCATCGCATTGCCGTAAAAGTAAAATAGATGGCAAAACGCTCGTATACCCAAAAAGAACACGAATTGCTTTCCAAGGCATCTCGCCTGTTCAACCGGGCAGCATTCATCGGGGTACTGATCGGATTGAGCCTTGCCATGCGCTGGGCACCGGTATCCTGGTTTAAAAAGCCGGAGTTGGCCGATCGGCCTGTTCTTGATGCTATGGCTGCAGACACCTTGGTGATCGATGGCATTCATGTTTCAAGCGGTTTAATCGCCGATGATCGTTTTAACATCATAAAGGCCAACTGTATGGCCTGCCATTCGGGCAAATTGATAAGCCAGAACAGGGCCACACGCGAAGGCTGGAAAGAAATGATCACATGGATGCAGAAAACACAAGGTTTGTGGGATCTGGGAGAAAATGAAGTCCCCATTTTGGATTACCTTTCGGAGCATTATGCCCCTCAGGTTGCCGGCCGGAGGTCTGCCCTTAAAAACATCGAATGGTATGAATTGGAGCAATAAAACAAAACGAGTGTACCAGATCATTGCTCTGTTGGCAGTTGTTTTTTCGGCTTGCGAACCCACTCCCGATGCAATGCCTGAAAAGAAAAAAGCACTGCAACATCCTGCCCCTGTTTATCACAGCCTGAAACATCTGGTCAGCATTGATTCGTTGTGGCAAATGCAGGCCGACTCTGTTCCCTTTCGGTTGGTAGATGTACGCAAGGCGGCATCCTACCTCGAAGGACACATAGCAGGTGCGCTTTGCATTTCAAGATCCGATTTTGGAGACCACACGAATTTTCCTTACAAAGGAATGGCGGCACAACGCGAAGTCATCGCAGATCTGCTGGGGAGCTTAGGGATCCGCCCCAACGATCATTTAATTTGTTACGATGCAAAAGGGGGATCCGATGCGGCCCGGTTCTGGTTTGTTTTGAAATGCTATGGCCATCCGAACATTTCGTTGTTGGATGGTGGGTTAATTGGCTGGAAAAAAGCAGGTTTTCCTGTAGCGCAAAAGCCTGTTAAAGTAAAGCCCTCTTCGTATGCCTTTGCAACGGAAGGCGCTCCCGAAATGTTTATCCGTAAGGAAGAGATCCTGCCTTTGATGAACGATACAAATGTTATTTTTGTGGATACGCGAACCCGCGATGAGTACACCGGAGAACGGTTAAAAAGCGGAGCCACCAAAGCAGGCCGTTTGCCGAACAGCATTTTGTGGGAGTGGGGAAATGCGGTGAGCCTTGATTCGGATGCTTGTTTCAAATCTGCTAAAGACCTTGCCTATGAGTTCAGTTCATCCGGCATTCGGCCGGAAAAACAAATCGTGGTGTATTGCCATACAGGAACCCGTTCTTCCCATACCTGGTTTGTGTTGTCTGAATTGATGGGGTTTCGGAATGTGCGGAATTACGATGGTTCCTGGAGCGAGTGGAGTTATTTTGAAGACCTTCCCTTTGAAACGGATCTGGAGTAGTTGAACCCATGAACAATGGATAGAGATACCTTGACATACGGAAAGCTTTTTGTTGAGAAATGGACCGGCAATAAAGACTGGCTCTGGGGTGAGGTTACTTTTGCCAATGGCGCCGGTTGGCATAATTATTACCTCTGGTTGGGCATGGTTTCCGTTTTTTTCTTTGTGGTGGAGATCATCCGGCCATGGCGAAAAGATCAACCCGTTTTCCGAAAAGATTTCTGGCTGGATTTTTTTTACATGTATTTCAACTTTTTTCTTTTCGGGCTGATTGTTTACAATGCAGCTTCCGAGGTGGTGGTAAAAGGGCTCAACGATGGGCTCATTTACCTTACAGGCTTTAATTTTCAAGATCATAACCCTATAAAAAACCTGCCATTTTGGGCCATTTTGGTAGTGGGCTTTGTGATCCGGGATTTTACGCAATGGTGGATCCATCGTTTGTTACACCGGGTAAATTGGCTCTGGGAATTTCACAAAGTGCACCACTCCGTTGAACAAATGGGTTTTGCAGCACATTTGCGTTATCACTGGATGGAAAATGTAGTGTACCGCACCCTCGAATACCTCCCTTTGGCTTTGTTGGGGATTGGTTTACACGATTTTTTCATTATACACATTTTTGCACTGGCCCTGGGCCATTATAACCACAGCAATCTGTCGGTACACTGGCGCATGCAGGGTTTTGTTTTTGGTACTTTGCTTGGGATGTTTGTAGCTTTTACCGCTATGGGCGGATGGTGGAACGATTGGCGGGCCTGGGCTGTTGTAGCGGCATTCACGGCGGCGTTTACCCTTTTTCTGGGGCGCTTTTTAAAATATGTTTTCAACGGGCCTGCCAATCACATCTGGCACCATGCCCATAATTTGCCCGAACCAAGGCGTTACGGCGTTAATTTTGCCTTATCCTTGAGTTGTTGGGATTATTTGTTCGGAACCATTTATATTCCCAAAGACGGTCGCAATATCCGACTTGGTTTTCGGGGCTTGTCTTCTTTTTCCGGGAATTTCTTTAGCCAGAGCATTCAGGGGTTGTTCATTCGCCACAAAGCAAACGACAACGAATAAGCCGCGTTGTATTGACTTAAAAACCCGAAAGAAAAATCCGTTGAAAGAAACGGGTAAACGTTTTTCCAAACTTTACCATCCTTGCAAAAAGGCTAATGATTCAACTTGAAGTGAAAACCAATTTCGGTATAAACGTATGCTGAAACCGGAGAAAGGGGCCATGCCGACCGGGCCACCATATCCAACCTGTTGGTCAGAGGCAAAGACACATCGAACAGCAATTCGAGCTGAGACTGGTAGTCATTGATAGGTTCGTAACGAAAACCACTCTGTTGGCTCCCATCAATCCGTTTGGAGTTGGCGCTGACCAGATAGTTGTAAGCAGGCCCAACGGAGAAAAAGGCTTTTTTTTCCGCTCCCAATTGAAAAGTAGGCAGCAAAGAAAGGCGTATATGCCGGTTTTGTATTTTTACAAACGGGGTTTTCTGCAAACCTCCCACCTGGTTAAATTGCAATCCTGCCTTGAGCGAAAAATGGTCTTTGACCTGAAAGCGGGTATCGCATCCGGCTCCTCCGAAATAGGCAACGCCCAATGCCAAGGAATCGTGATCCAGGTTGCTGGAAATGATCAGACTTCCTCCCATCCTCCAATATACCTTCCGGATCACTTCATAACCATCATATTGGGCGACACCCTGGCTTGCGATCAGCATCAAAGTAAAACACACCGGAAAAATTAATCGCATTTTTCTCATCGCATACAAAAAACGGGAAAATCACAGAACTGACATCCATTCGCCGGTAAAAAGTGCAGAACGATGTGCCCATAAAAGCCACTTTATTCTCGTTGGCATTGCAAACGGCAGAGCGGGCGATCGGATCAGGCAGGAATGGTTCCTTTCAGGAAATTTTCTTTTATCAGGTATTCGGCGATCTGTACCGCATTGGTAGCGGCGCCTTTGCGCAGGTTATCCGAAACTACCCAAAGGTTCAAAGCATTGGCTCGGGTTTCATCGCGCCGTATCCGACCTACAAAAACCTCGTCTTTTCCTGCTGCATAAACGGGCATCGGGTATTGGTTCACATCGGTGTTGTCTACCACCTTTATGGCATCTGACTCTGAGAGCAAACGGCGCACATCGGAAAGTTCGTAAGGGTTGTTAAACTCTACGTTTACGGCTTCGGAATGGCCGCCAACTACCGGAACGCGAACCGCAGTGGCAGTAACACGGATAGCGGGGTCGAGAATTTTTCGCGTTTCATTGGCCAGTTTCATTTCCTCTCTGGTGTAGCCATTGTCGAGAAAAACATCACAATGTGGCAAACAATTGCGGTGGATCGGGTAAGGGTATACCATTTCACCCGGAGTGTTCTTTTCTTCATTTTCGAGTTGTTGTACCGCTGCAACGCCCGTTCCCGAAACGCTTTGGTAAGTAGAAACAATGATCCGGTTGATAGCATACACCTTATGCAGTGGAGCCAAAGCAATGAGCATCTGCATGGTAGAACAGTTCGGGTTGGCAATGATCTTATCCGCCATGCGCAATACTCCGGCATTGATCTCGGGTATAACAAGCGGGATATCCGGTTCCATCCTCCAGGCCGAAGAATTATCGATAACGGTAGCTCCGGCAGCGGCAAACCGGGGAGCCCATTCGAGAGAAGTGCTGCCTCCGGCAGAAAACAAAGCCAGCTGTGGTGCCCTATCTATCGCCGTTTGAGGCAATACGCACGGATAAGCAGCGCCTTTAAAGGTTACTTTTTTTCCCAAAGAACGCTCACTCGCCACAGGGATCAATTCGGTTACGGGAAACCGGCGCTGCTCCAATATCCCGAGCATCACCTGCCCCACCATTCCGGTGGCTCCAACTACTGCTACTTTCATCTGTAACCCACGTTAAAATGTTATCCTTTTTGCCCGATGTACTCACCAGGGTTTCCGATGCCTGTAAAAATAGTATATTTAATGTTCATACCATTTGTATCTTTTTCTGCTATGCTTAAATTTTTTGGGGGGTGCGCGTTTTTGCTTTCCGTTTTTTGGGCAGATTGTTCCTGCGCCCAGTTCAGCGACGATTTTAGCGACGGAAATTTTACCCATGATCCGCCGTGGTTTGGAGACGATACCATTTTTGATGCCACAGCCAACACGTTGCATTTGGTTGCTTCGCCTGTTGCTTCCGAGGCATACCTCTCTACCCATAACCAGGCCATTGAAAATGCCAGCTGGGAGTTTTTGGTCACCATGGATTTTAACCCGTCCGGTAACAATTTTTCCAGGGTTTATCTGGTATCGGACCAGCCGGTTCTGAAAGGCGCTTTAAACGGGTATTATGTTGAAATGGGGGGTGTACACGACAATGTGAGCCTCTACCGGCAAGATGGAGTTGCCGATTTTTTGTTGATTGAAGGTGCCCACGATCGCATCCGTCAGCCGAGTGTTCATGTGCGCGTTTTGGTAACCCGCGATCATATCGGCAACTGGGAACTTCGGGTGGACAGCCTGGGCGGTTCTGCTTACCTTTCCGAAGGCACGGTATTTGAAAACACATACTTACAAAACTTTTACAGCGGCGTTTATTGTGTATATACCGCAAGCCGGTCGGATAAATTTGGATTCGATGCGTTTGTAGTTACCGGCACCGCTTTTACCGATACGGTTGCGCCTGTGATCCGTTCAACAGCTGTGGTTTCTGACCGGAAACTCGATGTTTATTTCAGTGAGCCCATCCTACGGGCCGGAGCGGAAATCACCGACCATTACC
This sequence comes from uncultured Flavobacteriales bacterium, assembly GCA_938010565.1. Taxonomy (GTDB): domain Bacteria; phylum Bacteroidota; class Bacteroidia; order Flavobacteriales_D; family CALLUQ01; genus CALLUQ01. Next base: position 20,641 of record CALLUQ010000106.1, on the reverse strand, counting down.
TGGCCGATAACCATTTGGGGGCTCCTGTTTTGGCGGAACTCGATCAGATCAATACCACTTTGGTCCACCTTACTTTCGACGCTGCGTTTCAGAATGGAGTGGTCCACCACCTTCAGGTCTTTAACGTGCAAGATCTATCCGGCAATAGCATCGTTCCCTATCCCCATCCTTTTATGTATTTCGTGCCCGATACTGCTGTATACCGCGATGTGGTGATCAACGAAATTATGGCCGATGAAACCCCGGAAGTGGGTTTGCCCGATGTGGAATACATCGAGATCCACAACCGCACCAACAAATATTTTGAACTTGATGGCTGGACGTTTTCCGATGGTTCTTCTACTGCTCGGCTCTCTCCCTATTTGTTGGCTCCGGGTGCTTATCTGGTGGTGGTAGATCCGACGGATTCAGCCCGTTTCATTCACCATGTTGCTCCCAATACCATAGGGGTAAGTTCCTTTCCTACTCTGAACAATGCCGAAGATCATCTCACTTTGCGTAATGGCACAGGGTTGTTGGTGGATCAGGTGAACTACAGCAGCGAATGGTATCGGGACGATGCCAAAAACGACGGAGGGTGGTCGCTGGAGTTGATCAACCCGGATCTCCCATGCAGCGGCCCTTTTAACTGGATGGCCTCCGGCAATGAAGATGGCGGAACACCGGGTATACAAAATTCGGTTTACGACACTTTTCCCGACACGAAAGGTCCTTCGCTTATTCAGGCAATGGCAGTGGCTGCCGACCGTCTGTTGCTGGTGTTTGATGAGCCACTGGACACCACGAGTGTGATCCGCTCCACCTATGCCATCACCAATGGATATACGGTTGTTTCGGCCAGTCCGGTGCAGCCGGGTTACGATCGGGTTGATCTGACCATCAGCCCTAATCTGGTGGCCGGAGTGCAGCAAACCATCCACATCACCGGAATTACAGACTGTACAGGCAATCATTTGTTTGCAACAGAAGGCACTTTTGTTTTGCCTCAAACACCGGAGGTCGGCGATGTCATCATCAATGAAGTGCTGTTTAACCCCCGCAACAATGGGGTAGATTTTGTAGAGATCTACAATCATTCAAACAAAGTGCTCAACCTCGAAAACTGGCAGCTTGCTAATTTCGACAACGATACCATTGCCAATTTTAAAAGCATTACCCATCAGCCTTTGCTTTTTTTTCCGGGTACGTATTTCCTGCTGACAACCAACGGTGCCAACATTGTGGCCGAATATCCCAATACGCGATGGGCCCGTGTGCTTGAAATGACCGGTTTGCCTGCCTACGGCAACGACTCATCTACGGTTTACCTGATCAATGCGTTGAACCGGGTTTCCGATCATTTTTCCTACCATGAAGGCATGCAATTTGGCCTGCTCAATGATCCGGATGGTATTTCGCTTGAGCGGATCGACTTTAACCGGCCAACCAACGATGCAACCAACTGGCATTCGGCTGCTGAAAATGTTGGTTTTGCTACTCCCGGGTTTGAAAATTCACAGTATTTTCCAGCCACTTTACCGGAAGACGCAGTGACTCTGGAGCCTCCTGTTTTTTCTCCTGACAACGATGGTTTTCAAGATGTGCTCAACATCAATTACGAATTGGACGGACCGGGTTATGTGGGGAGCATCGCCATTTTTGATGTACGTGGCCGTTTAATACGCAAGTTGTTGCAAAACGAACTGCTTGCCACCCGCGGAGCTTTTTCCTGGGATGGTACCACGGACCATCGCGAAAAGGCCCGCATCGGCACTTACGTGGTTTATTTCGAAGTGTTCGGCACCAGCGGAAACGTTACTTCGTATAAGCGCGTGGCCGTTCTCGGGGGCCGCCTGTAGGTTGGGCCCTGAGTTTGCCTTTGAGAAATGCCACTTTCGCAATGCCGCAGCCTGTGTTTTTTATGGTTCAGCGGGTTTGGCCGGAGATATAGGCTTCCATCCGATCAAAAACAATTCGGAACCATACCGTATAGTGGTCGGGGTGTTGGTGCATGTCTTTGCGCACAACCTCCATGGCTACGGGTTTCCATTCTTCTACTTCGGTTTTATTGATCGCGGGTTCGCCATCGAAATGGCCCATAAAAACATGATCAAATTCATGTTCGATAAGGCCGTTGTTCAATGCAGATCTGTAGGTAAAAGAAAACGCATGTTTTAGGGCACACGTAAATCCCATTTCTTCCTGCAAGCGTCGGTGCGCTCCTTCCGTACAGGATTCTCCTTTTCGGGGATGGCTGCAACACGTATTGGTCCAGAGGCCACCCGAATGGTATTTGGAGAAAGCCCGGCGTTGCAACAGCAGTTCGTTTTTTGAGTTGAATACAAAAACGGAAAATGCACGATGCAAGCATCCTTTCCGATGCGCTTCCATCTTTTCCATAAGTCCCAATTCCCGGTCCTTAGCGTCCACCAATACCACGTACTCCGTATGTTCCATAACCTTGCAACGTTGATGATTTCACACCCGGCATTCAAGGTTGTGAAAGATGTTGTTTTTCAATGGGCTAAAAGTATATTAGAAATATAATAATCGTTTGTTTTTCTTCTGCGGAAAACCAATGCTTACGCTAAAAGTACGGAATTGACCACAGTTCTCCACATACCATGGAAAGATCACCGGCGCATTCTCGGGTGGGTGCATATGGAAGATCCGCCATTTATTCTCCTTTTACCAATGAATGGGTGAATAGGAAGAAATATTTGCCGCAGAAGTAACATTTGAGAGTGGTCATCCGTCATAGGATCGGATTGCGCCAGAAACGATGACTGTAGACGAGTACAATGTTTGTGTGGACAAATTTTCGGATAACCTTTACCGGTTTATACTGAAGAACATCCGCCATCAGGAAAAAGCAAGAGATATAGTACAGGAAACCTATTTTAAGTTATGGGAAAAGGTGCGGGAGGTCCGTTTTTCCAAAGCAAGATCTTACCTCTTTTCGACCGGATATCATACCATGATCGATCAGATCCGGAAAGACAAGAGGGAGCAACCTTTAAACGCGGTACACGAGCCGGCTCATACCGAGCAGTATTCCGATCTAAATGAAATTTTGCATCAGGCCGTTCAAAAACTACCTGAAATACAACGATCGGCAGTTTTGCTGAGGGACTACGAAGGGTACAGTTATAAAGAAATTGGCGAGATCATTAAGCTAAACGAATCACAAGTAAAAGTTTATATTTTCAGAGCCCGTAAATTTCTGAAAGAATATTTAAGGAGTATAGAAGCGGTATTGTAATGACGATCTGCATAGAAAATTATGAAGCTTTTTTCCTCGACTATGTCGAAGGCAATTTACCGGAAGAGGAGGTGCATAAGCTTTTGCATTTTCTTTCGGAACATCCGGAGCTTCGCGAGGAGTTGGAAGCTTTTGAAGTGGTTAGATTGCCAACGGATAAAGCCCCTTCCTTTAAAAACAAAGGGGCTTTGAAAAAACCTGAAAAAATCGAGCTGCCTATCATTACCCCCCAAAACTGTTCGGCGTATTTTATTGCCTGTGCCGAGGGTCAGCTCAACGAGAAGGAGACCCGGGCCATGCATGAATTTCTTGTGCGCCACCCGCAATTGGAACACGAAGCGGCTGCCTATCGCCGGGTTTACCTTCAGGCCGATGCAAGTGTGCGTTATCCCGATAAGGAAGTACTGCTCCCGCCATCGTTTACCGAACAAGAAGCGTACTTGTTGGCAGCCGCAGCAGACGGAGGGTTGAACCCCCACGAGCAAACCCAACTGGAGCGGTTGATCTCCACCCGCCCGATGGCCAAAGTTGAACTGGAAATTTATCGCCGATCTCGGTTGAAAGCACCGGCGGTGATTTTTCCTGACAAAGCCCGTTTGCATCGGAAAAAACGGAAAGGTATTTTGCTGTCTTTGTGGAATTATGGCGCAGCAGCTGCCGTGGTTTTGCTTTTATTATGGTGGAATGGGGGAGACCCGGGCTCACCGGAGGATAAAACGATACGGCCACTGGCGGAAAGCCAAAGGCCTCCTGTTGCAACAAAGCCTCAAACACCTTTTCCTCTCCGTTTGCCGCAACAAGAAATGCCCGCATGGAAGATCGGTGGGGTTTTGCCGGATCCATCTGCCCGACAAGAAGAACTACAACAGCGATCGGATCTTATTCCGCTCCGGAAAAAACAACTCCAACCGCAAATCGCTCAAAACGATTCCGCCACAACTACTCCGCCGGTTTCTCCTGTGCCAGATGCTCCGGGCTTGGGCGGCATAGCACAAAACCATCCTAAACCCGATAGCACCGGGGCGCCGGTATTTCTGCCTCCTGAAAAAAAGGACCCGGAGGGCATTGCCTTTCAAAATCCAAAAGATGTGCTTTCGCCAGGCGAATTTATCCATACCACAGTTGCCCAACTGTTAACGGGCAGAGAAAAAACAGCCGAAGAAAAAGTTAAAGTAAGCGACGTAGCCGCAATGATGGTCGATCAACTGGACAAAGTAATGGATACCCGCATTGCTTTTGAAAGCCGGAAACAAGCCAACGGAAATACGTGGTCGTTTCGGATCGGATCGTTCTCTTTCTCCCGATCCAAACCAATTTCAAATTAATTTGTAACAAACCGGAGGCTTTAACCGTCACATTTTTAAATCCGGATATAACATCAACTTTACCTCAATAATTTTAATCACAGACTCATTAATATGAATCAGGCATTCTTAAATACGGATCGCATGAAAACGACTTTTACTACTCTTGTAAAAACATGCTTTTTTACCATTTTATGTTTATTAGGCACAACCGCTTTTGCTCAACTCGGACCAGACAGCGTCTATGTAAAGCCCGACACTGCTCACTTCAATTTTGGGGACCATGGCTTCGAAATTATCATACATCCGCAAACTTTTGCCGATAAGGATACTGCGGCTGACGATCCTGACGAAGACGATCTAACCCACTGGGCCGGGATCGATATCGGTGTAAATGGATGGTTTACTCCGGACAGATCCCTTGCCATGAGCTCGGAACATAAAGCATGGGAGCTGGATTATGCCAGATCCATTAGTTTCAATTTTAATTTCATGGAGAAAAAGATCCCCATCCGGAAAGAGTTTGTGGGCCTTTTTACCGGTTTGGGTTTGGAGTACAATGCCTATGCTTTTAAAAACGATGTGAATTTATGGGTGGACCCGGATACGGTAATGGCTACCTTGGATACGGTGATCGATTTTAGCAAATCCAAATTAAAAGCTACCTACCTCAATCTTCCGTTGATGCTGGAGTTCAATACAAGTCGCAAAAAGGAAAAATCCTTTCATTTTGCTACCGGTGTTTTAGTGGGTTGGAGGATCAACAGCAAATGGAAGTACAAGTACGATACACCCGACGAACAAATTTCTAACAAAATAAAAAGCCATTATCACCTCAACTCCTTCAAAATTGCAGCCTCGGCACGCGTCGGGTACCGAAAATTTTCCTTGTTTGCCAACTACAGCCTCAACCCTGTATTCGAAAAAGACAAAGGCCCGGAATTGTATGCTTTTAATGTAGGAGTGACTTTGGCTCACTTTTAATCATGATTTTCTGTTTTACATCAAAGATCTGTCGCAACCAGATTGGTTTGTAAAGCCTTCAGCAATGCCCGCAGAAAAGTTTGCGGGCATTGTTGCGCTATAAAAGTTCCTGAGTTGCATTTTTTTTGCGGGTTTCTATGGTCCGGGTTGCCATTTCCTCGTGTGAAAACAGGCAAGGATGGGATTTGGCCTTTATCTTTTCCCTTCAACTAGCATTGCGATAAAAAGGGTGAAAACACGGTGCTTTGGTCTCTATAGAAATCAACAAGGTATGTGGCTAAACTCTTCACACGAATCAATTCATCCTCACCCATGGTGTACCCAACATGGCGAACGATCTTTTTGTCTGACTTTATCACCATCGCGGTATGATTCAACGATTTGAACATATCAAGCATTTCTTATTGAAGATCAATGCTTAATAAGATTGATAAACCAACGAAGCCAGGAAAAAGATGAAGTAGTAGATGTGGGAAAGGTTTTTTCAGATGGGGGTGCTGTTCGGTAAGATGGTACATGCTTTTGATACACCACACCGGAGAATGCCCGCAAACGAAAAAAACTTCCCGAATCAGATCCGGAAAGTTTTTTTGTGTTGAGGTCGCGGGCGGATTCGAACCGCCGTAGATGGTTTTGCAGACCACTGCCTAGCCACTCGGCCACGCGACCTTAATGATTACGTGAAGACAAAATTAAAAAAAGTGCACGGAAACGCAAGTTATCTTTACAACCAGGTAGGGCAAACGCAGTTAAATTTTGAGCTGTCTCTCCGGAGATGGATGATCCCATCCTGTTTTTTTTACATCCCAACCAGATCAGTTCCCGGAAAAAGAAGCTTTTAGCCCATGCTGAAAAAGCTTTTGGCGACTCCTGATATTTGGCCGGGAAAAAACAGGAGTGGAAAACTTGTATCAGGTAAAGTTCTTTTTCTAACTGAACAAGGGGGCTTGCCGCCTGGTATATGCTGTTCGGTTTTGATGATCCGGCCTGAGGCATCGTAGGTGGTGTAGTTGACCGCACGTTGGGTTTTGTTGTGCAAGGTGGAACCTCGCCGTAAAACAAACCCACAACACCAAGCCCGACAAAACCCTGGTTACAGACGCCGAAGGAAATACGGCCACCCACCACTTCAAAAATAACGAGATTACCCGGTTACCGACCCGTTGGGCCACAGCGAATACTGGGAATACAATATAGGCGGTGGAGGGTGATGTGTTATACCGACAAAGCCGGAGGGCATACCTACTATGGTTACGACGACTACGGGAACCAGACTTCCGTACCCAACTCTCTCACAAGCGAGACGCTTGCGAGAGAGTTGGGGTTTTGTCGGGTTTGGTGTCGTGGACTTGTTGTTACTTTTTCTAAGGTATTTTCGGCATTGTAGGCAAACGTGGTTTCCAGGCCGTTGGCGTCGGTTACTTTGCTCATAAAGTAAAGGTAACTGTTTGAAGGTGTTGGCTATGCTTCCTACCGTATCTGTTTCAAGCGTCTGCTTGGAACACTATTTATGACGGCTCACTAGCCCAATGGTATTTTTTCAATCATTTGCTTGGAACGACATAGCTATCATCTCACAAGCGAGACGCTTGCGAGAGAGGGGTTGCAAATCGTCTCTTTCGATACGCAAGGTGCGGTTTCCGGAGTCGATAATACGGCACAATCTCCTAGAAGGGGTATAAAAAATTGAATGCTAAACCAGTGCCGGGTAATTTTAGTTAAACGGTAGCAATTTTTCGTGTTGCATACGCTGGCATAGTGATAAAACAGGGCATTTTCATAGTCTTCAATAAGCACTTTTCCGGGATCGTGTCGATAGCGTATTTTTTCGGAGGTGATGACGGCTTCGTCGTCGGGTTCGAGGTAAGGGATCTCCAACTCATTTCCGTTGTCGTTGGTCCAAAAGAAGCTGTCGGTTTCGAGATCGATAGTGACGGCCTGGTTGTGGTTCAGGTGCCATGTTTTGCCTAGCAGCGTTCGCGTTCGATGTGCGAAAAGTAATTGCGTGTCCAGCGAAAGGGGAGGGGGCCGTTAAGGGTAAAGTCCTCCTCGTGGATGGCAAGTTCGCCGGTGGGGAGGTGGATCATAAAAGGGGGGTATTTTTCTTAAATGTAGCATTTTATCTATAGAGATCGAACAATACATCTGAAATCCAAATAGGCCTTCTACGTAAGGGCTAAACAGTTTCTTTTAAGTATTTACCGACTACAAGCACTCGCTCCCCTTTGGGGCAATTACAACCAAAAGTATCTATGAGCATAACTTTTGCAAAGTCGGAGTTGTTGAAAAGAACTTTACTTAAAGAGTTACGCTCCCGAGCGCTTGATACATAAGTAAAGCATCGTTGATCCGAGTGCTTTTTTTGTTAGAGAAGTAAGCATCCGTAAAATGGATATAACATTGAGAGCCAAGGTTATCGTTCTACACCTTGTAGGCTGTTTTTCCAAAGGAAATGCCCCCCGGAACCCCCAAAACGATGATAGATCTTATAAGCCACTTTTTCTTAACAGGATCCATTTGCTTCGCCATTTCCCTGAATTCATCGCAGGAATATGACCCTTTATCCGCCCTCACACCGATCAGATAGATAAGCATTGAAAACCAGGTTGTTGTGCCTACCTGTTTTCCGCAATTACAATCGCTACCTCTTCAACATGCCCGTTAATGGGTGGATTGATCTTCCGCACTTTCACCTTTACTCCTTTTAAGGTTAAAAAGGTTTGTTTCAGCTGGTTTACAATACGTTGGCCCACGTGTTCGATCAATTTGGAACGAATGGCCATCTCTTCTTTTACAATATGATTCACCTCCACATAGTCGATGGTTTCCGATAAATCGTCGTTGGCAGCGGCAGCGGAAAAATCCGTTGTCAGCTCCACATCAACCACATAATGGCCTCCGATGATCGCTTCTTCTTTCATGCAGCCATGGTAGGCATATACCCGGATGCCGTTTACTTCTACCGTATGCACCATCAGGTTTGTGTTGCTTCCGTTTTTAGCTTTACAATCGCAGCAATGCCATTCCGGATGCGAAGCAGGGTTTCTTCTTTCCCTAAGATTTCCGAAATAGCAAACATCGATGGCCCCATCCCACTTCCGGTAACCAGTACGCGAAAATTAGGCAACATGGCCCCCATGCCTGTTTGCAGTTGTTCCAGCAAAGCTTTGAAACGTGTCTCAATGTTTTCGGCGGACCATTTTTCTATCCCATCCAAAGCTTCGTACAGCTTTTCCATGTGCATGGGCGTTTTATCCTTCCATTTTTTGTGGACTGTTTTTGCGTCATAAACCGTTGGAGCAAGAAAGAAAAAGTCGCCATCCAGTAAATCGCTTATAAATACAGCACGTTCTTTCATCTGAGCAGCCACTTTGGAGGCATAATCAACGGTTAGATCATGGCCTTTTGCTTTCAGCAAAGGTTGCATCAGAGCACCCAGTTCGGCATCGGATTTGGCACGCAAATAATGTTGGTTGTACCATCGGGCTTTATCCATGTCAAATTTTGATCCGGCTTTACCTACCCTTTCCAAGCTGAAAGCCTGTATGAGTTCGTCCATACCGAACAACTCCTGGTGGGTTCCGGGGTTCCACCCTAAAAAGGCCAGTATGTTGATCACGGCTTCCGGAAAGTAGCCGGACTCCCGGTAGCCGCTGGAAATTTCGCCATTTTTCGGATCGGTCCATTCCAACGGGAATACCGGAAAACCCAAACGATCGCCATCGCGTTTGGAAAGTTTGCCTTTTCCGTCGGGTTTCATCAGAAGCGGACAGTGCGCAAACCGGGGCATGGTTTCCTCCCAGCCCAGGCAGCGGTATAAATGCACGTGCAATGGCGCCGATGGCAACCACTCTTCCCCACGGATCACATGGGTGATCTCCATCAGATGATCGTCTACAATGTTGGCCAAGTGATAAGTTGGCATACCATCGCTTTTGAACAGTACCTTGTCGTCGAGCTGGTTGGTATTCACCACTACCCAACCACGAATGATATCGTTTACTTTAACCTCTTCATTTCGTGGCATTTTGATGCGAATGGTATACGGATCTCCGGAGGCCAGTCTTTTTTGCACTTCACTTTCCGGCAGCGTGAGGCTGTTTTTCATGCTGTTCCGTGTAATGTTGTTGTACTGCCACGAAGCAATGCCTGCAGTTCGGGCTTGTTCGCGTACTGCATCGAGTTCTTCGGAAGTATCGAAGGCATAATAAGCATGGCCGTTTTCAATCAGGCGATCGGCATACTGGCGGTAAATGCCTTTCCGCTCGGATTGACGGTATGGACCATATGCGCCACCTACGTGAACGCCTTCATCAAAATCAAACCCCAGCCAACGAACGGAATCGACAATATAATCTTCCGCTCCGGGAACAAAACGGGTTTGGTCCGTATCTTCGATGCGAAGGATAACATCGCCCCCCATCTTTTTAGCAAACAGATAGTTGTATAATGCGGTGCGTATACCACCAATGTGCTGTGGCCCGGTGGGGCTGGGTGCATAACGTACACGTACTTTTCTTTCCGACATGTAAATTAAAATTTGCGTAAAGGTAATGAAAGTGTATACAACCCCACCGATTTCGATCGCCTCATCCGTTGTTTCGGATCGTTGTTTTGGAAATGGTCTGAGCGGGGTTGGTTTTTGATGTATTAAAGTTGGATGCGCACTTAAAGCCAAATGTAGGTTTAATCGTTGGCCGGATGGGGTTGTTGTTGAACATGGTCAGGTTTATCTGTTATGTGATGATGGCAATTGATCTGCCATTCTGAAAAAAGGGCTGTCGTTTGTTAGCCGATATTCCGGATTTCCGGATTACATTTGTTTGCATGTTATTTCTGACTCCCGAATACTGGCAAGATTACGAACTCATCGACATTGGTGATTTTGAAAAGCTGGAACGCTTTGGAAAGTACATTACCATCCGACCCGAGCCGCAAGCCGTATGGGCTCCTGCTCTTTCTGCAAAAGAATGGGAAAAAGCGGCCCACATTCGTTTTATTCCGGATTCGAACAACCGGGGCAAATGGGTCCGGTTAAAAAAAATGCCGGACCAGTGGCAAATTCAATACAAAAGTCCGGGTTTAAACCTGCAATTTCGGTTGGGGTTAACCGCTTTTAAACATGTTGGTATTTTTCCGGAACAAGCGGTAAACTGGGAATACATCAACGATTCGTTGAAAAAGATGAAAACACCGGTGCCCAAAATGCTCAACCTGTTTGCTTATACGGGCGGAGCTTCTTTGGCAGGAAAGTATGCGGGTGCGGATGTGGTACATGTAGATGCGATCAAACAAGTAATACACTGGGCCAGGGAAAACATGGAATATTCCGGACTGGAAAACATCCGATGGACCGTGGAAGATGCCCTTAAGTTTGTAAAGCGGGAAGTGCGACGGGGACGCAGGTACAACGGCATTATTCTTGATCCTCCGGCCTGGGGGAATGGCCCCAGAAACGAAAAATGGAAACTGGAAGAGAAGGTGCAGGAAATGATGGAGCACGTGGTGCAACTGCTGGATCCGGAAGAACATTTTTTAATCCTGAATACCTATTCGCTTGGCTTTTCACCCCTGATTGTCGAAAACATCATCAAAAGCATTTATCCGCAAGCGGAACTCGAAACGGGCGAGCTTTATCTTCAGGCCACCGGCGGACATAAACTGCCTTTGGGTGTGTTTGGCAGGTGCAGAACGCTTTTGAAGTAAAAACATCACAAAAAACATACAGGCATGGATCGGAAATCAGATCATTTATAGGGATCGTTATATGAATTCCTTATAAATTGCGTTTGCTGCTTTGTATGAAAACCGGATGCCACTATGCGAACGTTTTGCATTTTCTTTCTCCTTATAGCCTTGGTGCAAACCACCCGGGCACAAATTGCTTTGAGTCAATGGCGCGACCATTTCCCCTGGGCTCGAACCCAATCCGTCACCAAAGCAGGCAAACAAATATACTGTGCTACCGATCTGGGCATCATCAAATACGATACCGAGGATAACAGCATCGAACGGCTTACCAAAGCCAATGCTTTATCCGATGTGGGCATTAACATTGTTCGTTACAACGGTTTCAACCAAACGGTGGTGGTTGGCTACAAAAACGGCAACATCGACTTGCTGAAGGAAAACGCCACGGTGAACATGCCTGAAATTAAACGCGACAACCTCATTGGCAATAAAACCATCTACGATATTGTTTTCCGTGGCAAACTGGCCTATATCGCCACGGGGTTTGGCATTGTAGTAATAGATACCGATAAAGAGGAAGTAGCCGACACCTATATTATTGGCCCTAACGAATCGCAATTGCGGGTGAACTCCATTGCGATGAACAATGCTTACATTTGGGCGGCCACCGAAGAAAACGGACTTTTCCGGGCCGATATTCATTCGCCCAACCTGGCCAATTTCAACAACTGGGGTCAGGTACCCGATGTGCCCAATGTAAACGGCCCGTTTCGGAACATTATCAGTTATGGCAACCGGGTTTATGTAAAATACCAGGGCAACACCTGGAATTCCGATACGGTTTATTATTATGAAAATGATGCTTGGACCCGATTTGGCGAAGCGGAAGGCATGGTGATTCCAAACATGCACTTGGAAAACGACAGAATGATCATTACCAGCTATTTGGGTGTTCGGTCTTTTCTCACTGATGGTACGGTAGAACGAAATATTTACAGCACTTCGGCAAGCGAAATTCAACCCTCAGACGCCATTTGGGATGGTTCTCATTTTTGGATCGCAGATTCGAAGCGCGGCTTGGTGAGAACCAACAGCCCCGGTTTTGGAATGTCCGTTTTGCCGGATGGCCCGGCACATGCAGCTGCTTTTGATCTTCAGGTTTACGAAAAAGATGTTTGGGTAGCCACCGGTGGTTTTGCTTCGGGTACCTGGAATACCAATGGCAACTTTTATGGTTGTGCTTCTTTTGTAGATGGTTCCTGGGTTTCTTACACGCCTGAAAATACCACGGCCATCGATACACTTTCCGACTTTGTTTCCGTGGCCATAGATCCTGCCAACGAAAAACACGTTTTTGTTTCTTCCTGGCGCAATGGAGTGGTCGAAATGAAAAACGGCGAGGTGCTTCGTTTGTTCAACGAACACAACAGTACCCTGCAGTACGATCCTGCCTGGGGTGCCGCGAGCCGTCGCATTGGGGTGGGCGGCCTTGCCTTCGATCGGAACGGTTATATCTGGATGTCGAATACCGGAGTAGTTAACCCGGTAAGCTCCATGTCGCCCGAAGGAGAATGGGAATCCTATACCTTCAATTCCGAGATCAACCTGCGCAACATCCGTGGAATGCTGGTAGATGAGAGCAATTACAAATGGTTCATCAACAAAGGGAGCGGCGTGGTTGTTTTTGACGACAACGGAACGCCGGCCAACAAAAACGACGACCGGTTCAAACACCTGAAAAACACCACAGGAAACGGAGGCTTGCCTTCCAATGAGGTGAATTGCATCATCGAAGATCTTAACGGAGAAATATGGGTAGGTACCAACGAAGGCCCAGCCGTATTTTATAACCCTTCGGTTATTTTTAGCAACAACAGTACGGATGCCCGGCAAATTTTACTGGAACAGGATGGCAATCTTCAGAATCTACTTGAAACGGAGATCATTACCTGTATTACCATTGATGGAGCCAATCGAAAATGGATCGGGACCAGAGGCGGAGGCGTTTTTCTGATGTCGGCCAATGGAACGGAACAGATCCAGGCTTTTAATGCAGCAAACAGTCCTTTGATCTCGGACAACATCAACGACATTGCCATCAACCACTCCACCGGTGAAGTATTTATAGCAACGGATATAGGGATTATTGCCTACCAGGGAGATGCAACCGGCTTTGAGAGCGACTACGGGGAGGTATATGCTTTTCCCAATCCGGTGCGGGAAAATTATTTCGGAGAAATTGCGATTCGTGGGTTGATCCGCGATACCAATGTGAAAATTGCAGACGTAAACGGAAACCTGGTTTACGAAACCACCTCCAAGGGCGGAACCGCCACCTGGAATGGCAGGAGCCTTACGGGAAACCGGGTAAAAACCGGTGTGTATGTAGTATACCTCAGCAACAGCAGCGGAGATAAAACCATGGTGACCAAAATTTTGTTCATCAACTGATGCGCCCCTGACTTCGTTAGTTTAAATTCGTATTCATCTGAAAATCAATTAAATGCGATTTTGGGTAGGCACTACGCCTATTTTTCTACAATTTAATCCGGCTTATGGATTTATTTGATCCGGAAGGGTGTATCAGAGAGTTTGCTCCCCATGATCCGGTATATTTTGTTGGCCGGCATTGTTTTTTGGGATGGTATGGCGTAGGAGTTTCCGTTATCTATGTGCTTTAAGGTGCTGATTTGTTGATGCACGAGTTCATTTCTGATCACTTCCGCCGAATGCTTTTGAACTGTAATTCTATCCTGTATGGTAATTGCCTTATGCAGCATAGTGCCATGAAGCATATGGTCAGGTGAGCCTTTATTCTTTTGGGTGTCCAATGGTAAATGAGCCTGACTTTCATGTCATGTTCGCTGACCCTGAAGGTTTTTTCTGCTTCCCGCAGCTCTGTGTATTGGGCAAGTATTTCCATTGGGTTTTCTACTTCTTAAGCCAATAGCCAAACTTCGGCAAACTCACTCCTTTGTCTTTTAAAAATGCCGGCTTTTTTCTGGCCACTGCTGTGCCAGTTTTCTATCAAACGGAACATACGGGGTATTGTAGTTTTATTTTTTTGTTACAAAAGCCTGATCCATTCCGGTAAGAATCAATACGTATTTGGTAGGGGGCTTACCCAGGAGAGAATGAAAGAAGACCTGGTTACTCTTTTAAAAATAGATACGACAGCATCGTTCTATCAATTTCTTATTAACTTAAACAAATTAAGTTATTTAATCGGGTGACTTTCTGTATGGAATTGATCCTTTAAACCAAAAAACGTACTCACTATAAACTAAGGGATATCATGAATCGAATTTATGGAAAAATCGTTCTAAAAGAAAATCGAATAGGAATACCTGATTTATTGGTAATTGTCTATGATATAGATCCAAATTCTAAGCCTGAAGAGATCATTAGAATCAGCAATTCTAACACAGGTTTTTTTGCAAGAAGTCAGGGATTCCCAGGTGATAGAATTGGCTCTGCATTAACAGATGAAAACGGTGCTTTTGAATTTAAATATGAAGATTCAGAGTTTCAAATAGGGAGTCCTAAAGAAAAAAGACCGGACCTATTTCTTATCGTCATGTCTCCTGATGAACCCAATAAAAAGTCTAACCAAGGGATTTTATTTTTCTCAACGGATATTCGACAAAACGCAGGACGGTCAGAACAATACTTAATATTATTATTTGAAGAGCAGATGAAAAAGGAGGGCATTGCGATTCCTACCGCTTCAGATGGAATACCTACTGATTCAAGCTCTATTATTCATACGATGAATATCGTTAATGAGCAGCAAAAGAAAATTAAAACTGAGGCTCAAACCCTGGCTGCTAAAAAAGTTTCAGAGGTAAGAACAAAATCACGACAGATTAAAGCTGAGCTCGAAAGTCGTATAATCGAAAAATTAACGAATGTAAATAAAGCACAAGCTGAAAAATTAAATTACGTCTTACCAGAAGATAGCATTGAAAAATCTGTTTGGAAGACCTTTAACAAGAACATTGCGAGTTCAATAAATCCGATGGAGGCTAATTCGGCATATATAGTTCTTCCTAATTCTATTCTTGATAATTTTAAGGAACCCAATGGAGCGTATAGAGCCAATATACCTGCCAACGAAATAGCTCCATTTATTTTTGGACGTGAAAACAATAATCAGCGTTCTTCTTTTCTATTGCGTGAAGACCCTGTGACATCACTTTGTCGATCAGAATCACTTCTTGAATCTTTACAAGATACACCTGCTATTCCTGAGGAAGGCCCTGCCACTGAAAACTCACCCCAACCTGAGATTGATCCCATACTGGGAAATACGATTGCCAAGGCGACTTTGGAAGACCCTCCCGAATATATTGCTCGATTAATGGAAAATATAACTTCTCCGGAAGAGATTGTCGCTTTTGGAGTTCGCGCACAAGCTAATCAGGATGACATAGATAAAGATTTATCAGCCTTTGAGTTGAAAAGTGGCCCGGCAGATGTTCCAGCATTTTACGATTTCCATAATTTACAAATAGCCTTTGATTATGTATGGCAAAATGCTATTGACGAAGGTATTCTTGAAGCTAGTGAAGAAATGTATCATCATCTGATTGACAATGGAGGAGATCCTCTTCCTGCCATACTTTCAGGAACAGACCCTATAAAAGCGTTACGTGAGGAATTTTCGATAGTTGAGAGAGCTGCTAAATCCTCAAATGAAATTCCTAGTACGATGTTTGTGCGATCTAGTAATGCCTCATCTGATAAAGGATCTAATAAACCTCATGTACCCGGCTTTGAACGCCCAGAAGCTCCTGGAGGACAAGTTTCATTTAATCCAACTGTTCGACCAAAAGCTCATGAGTTATTGGATTATCTAGACGAGCTTTTGAATGAACAGTATACATTTACTGTTTTTGCCCCACAGAGTACAAATTTTGGTCTGCTTACTACGTATCGCCAAAAATGGGATCCAATCAATTATCAAGTGGGAGATCTAATAAAATCAATTCCGCTTACACCTGGTGAAGAGCAAAAGGTAACTTCCAAGGTTGTAATTAGAAAGGATCGAAATTTAAAAGAAATGGAGAATAGTCTCCGTATCAACAAGAATGACTCGACTGAAACATCACGCGCCGAAGCTGAAATAATACGAAAAGCCGAAGCCAAAACAAATTTTAGCATGACTGCTTCAGGAACGTATGATATTGGAATCTCAAGCGGCGATGGAACTAGCGTATTCGGGAAAGATGCTTCAACGAGTTCATCAGAAACTAAGAAAGCATTTCGTGAAGCCGTTATCAAGGCTTCACAAGAATATAAGGATGAACGAAAACTAGAAGTCGATATCAAAGATTCTTTTTTAGATGAAGGAATCGAAACAACAACAATTAAGAACACCAACAATGAACTTACCGTAACGTATCTTTTTTATGAGTTACAACGCCGTTTCAAAGTATCTGAAAAAATTCATCGCCTTACTCCTGTTATTCTCGTCGCTATGGATGTTCCAACTCCTAGTCGTAAATCAATTGATTCGTTGCTCCTAACTCATGGTTGGATAATTAATCGCGTATTACTTGATGATTCTTTTCGAACTCCGTTAGACTATCTTTCAAAACGCATGGTTGGAGACGATATAGCACTTCAAGAGATGAAAGTCACATTGGAGACGATTAGATCGATTGTAAAAGAGATGAAAGATCAGCTTAGCACGTATCATGCAGAGGCAAAACAGAGATATAAAAACCTAGAGCAAGCTGTTTTAAGACGAATAAAGACAACCGCAAGTGAAGAGACAGAAGGTTTTATTTCTGCCACCAAGGACGTTCTTATTGGCAGTAGTAATGATGAGTCTGAGGAAGGTGCACGCTTAAGCGAGGAGGCAGCTCAAACGGCTTACGAAAAAGCAGTTCAAGAGGAAAAGCAAATGCGTCGTCGTCTGGATAGAGAAATGACTGCAATGAATGATGCTACCCAAACTTATTCAAAGATGTACGCTGAACACCTTAATCGTAAAGTAGAAATTGATCGACTAAGAGTTCATATTAAAAAGAATATTCTTTACTATATGCAGGCTATCTGGAGTAGTACTTTTAAGGATCATCTTTTCTTTGAATTACATAAAATCAAAGTACCTATTCTCACCAGTTCGAATACGACGTATAACATCACTGAACCAAGCCCTACGCCAGCAAACATTATTGTTGGTCCAGACCAAACAGCATTGGAGGTTGAGACAAACATGGCTTTAGATTCTGTTGGAGATCCAGAGCAGGACTTTAAAACCTTAGAAGAGATTGCTGATCTTGACAATCCATTAGGTTTCAAAGGAAACTACATGATTTTCCCACTTAAAGAATCTAATCCATTGACTGACTTTATGATGAGTCCTTTTGTAGATTCTGAATTAGGCCTGCATGATCCCGACGATATTGGTAACTGGACTCCTTCTGAATTTGCAGATTATGTTGATTGCCTTAAGGAAAACTTGGAAGAAGCTCAATTTGAATTAATAAAAAGTCAGCTTGCAGAACAGTATAAGAAATTGATCAGCTCTCCACGAAGAGCTGAAGAAGAAATTATTGTTCCTAGCGGTTCCTTGTATATAGAAGCCCTTGTCGGACTTAATTCTCTTTTAGAAGGTTTCAAATTGAAGCACCGTGCAGTAGATGTGAAAAAGGCTCAAGCAGAGGTACGTGAGATGGAGCTTGAGAATGTTCGTTTGGCTGCTCGGCTAATAAATAATGAATTTGAAGATCCAGATGTTGAAAAGACTATCGTAGTAAAAGGCGATACTGATGGGTTAAATGTCAATACTTAAAAGGTTATGTAGTTAGAAGTACTGATCAACTTGAGTTTATAATGTCAAATAAAATACCACCCGAAAAGAAGGGACTTGCAGCAGGGGCGAGAGGAACGACACGTCCTCTTTCAAATGTCTCGCCTCCTGTTTCCGGTAAAAAACAAACATCTAAAAAAGCAATCGGTGCGGTTGAACCGAATGAACTAACGATTCAATTGTCATCAGAAATTAGCCGCCTCTTTCGTTCAATGGCTCAAATCATTGATAGCCATACGCCTAAAGCCGATACGCCCGTTCAATTTTTATCATTTGATGTTCCTATAGATGAATCATTGTTAAGAGCTAAAGATCCAAGAATTAACCTTAGCATTCGTTTTTTCAAATTGGCCCTCCACGCTCATTTTAAACGAAATGACTACCTCTTACGAGATTTATATAAATTTAGTAATTGGAAAATGGATCTGGATATTCCTACATTAAAGGAAATAATTAAGGCACGATTATTACTGAATCAGAAAACAATCACATACTCTACGGAGACTGTACCGCAACTTGATCGAGCTTACCGAAGGTTACTTAAACATGAATCAAAACGGTTAAAAGAAGCAGCTATTTATTGGCAAAACCGTCGTGAAAGATCCTCATTATTTGTTGTTGATTTTTATATCGCTCATTGGAATGGATTGGTGGGTGTGGTAGAAGGTCTAGCAGAAGTTCCTTTATTAATTCCAAATGTGGTTGGAAAGATTCGAGGAAAAGATTGGACACATGCTAAGTTAGAAATTGCAAGAATAGGCTACAAAACTAATTGGGGAAACAAAAACGCTCAAACAATGGAAATGGGTGTTGGACTTGGTCTTACAGGGCCATTACTTGCAATTTCTAAGTCATCTGGGTTGATTTCTGCTTTGGAAAAAACTGGGAAAATACTTCACATAGGCCCTCGTGCAACATTTTTCATTAAGGCTTTAATAACTGGAACTGATGTTGCAGGCCTTATAGAGACAACGTATGAAATTAAAGACGCTTTGAAAATTATACGATCTGGAAATATAACAATTGATGGTGTTACCAGACCTGCAACAAAAGAAGAAATGGAAGCTGCAGTTGAAAGCATCTTTTTTCAAGCCTCAAGTAAAATCGTAAGCTCTTCTTTAGCAAGTACTGCGCATTCTTTAGCAAGCAATCTTGATGGTAAAGTTCGAACTCCGGAACAAGCATTAATAGCTGCTCTTGAAAAACCAATAGATCTTCGAGAAAGTGATATTGGTATTCCAAAATTTAGTCGGGGAATAGAAGACAAGCATACCTCAGCGAAAGGAATTGATGAACCATCGAGAGTCACACAACCTAGTCTCAATCCAACAATTGAAATTATACAATCCGAACTTAGTATACTCAAGGAAAAGCGCGACATTGCCAGGGAAGAGCGTTGTAATGCTAAAGCTATGCGTATCAAAGAGTATACAGATCCTAAACAAAAGGCGGCCTTTGATAAACATAGAGCCCTAATGAAAAAAGTGAAAAAGTTAGATCTAGAATTGAGAAAGCTGCAAAAGCAAGAAAAGAAAAGAAAAAAACTAATTGCAGAAGAACAAAACTCAATTCTACGGAAGAAATTACGCATTGGTGCAAGGGGGATGAAAGAAGAGGCTAATCGATTAAAACAATTACCTGACTATGAGGGCTTAGCCACTGGATCTCCAGCATTTGATTTTGTTAAAAATCAAAAAGAAAGCAACGGATCACTTACTTTTCGTCAACACTTTTTCACCACAAATAAACGACTGATTAGTACCTTACGTGTGGGGAACGTTGAACGCATTGCCAGTAAAATTAAATCTGTTTGCATTTCACCCAAGCTAAGAAACTTCAATGGCTATTCTTATAAAAAGTTTAGAAATAATTGGAATAATTATTCCCGACTAGATGGAAAAACGAATAAGGAAAAGTATGATTTTGATTTTCCCATTAGTAGATCAGATCCCTCTCTAAATTTTGAATTGGATATAGGTGTTGATGCACCCAAACCAAAAAACTGGTCGCAGATACTTGAAAAAATAGAAGCTGATTTTAGAAGAGTAACCCATTCTAATGCCAAAATAATTATTTACTTCAACCCTAAGAATAGCTAGTCGCTCCTTAATGTTGCTTCATATTGTTAATAATCAACGGATTAATTGTTGTGTTAAGTGAATTCAAAGATCCAAAATTGCAAGTTTTGTTCCTGTCTTGTATGAAAACCTTGCAGCTTATGATGGGATTTTCTTCGGATCAAAACCAAAAAGACCTGTTTCTGCCGTCGCTTTTGTCCTTGCCTGAATAAGGTTGAACTAATTTAGGGTCTGCTGAAAAAAGGGCCTCACCTTTCCGATAAATAAAAATTGTACCTACACTCCAACAGATAATTTCGGATTTTTTGTTGTATTCGATGCAGTAGTGCAGCACAAGCTGGCATGAACCGGTTTACTTTCTCGAAAATAAAGCCCGAAGGCCTGGTTTTTTGGTAATGTATCAAATTCATTACAAAGAAGATCGAAGCGATCCAGCTTTGTGAGGTTTCATTTAGGGTGGCTCTTATTTTATTGAGGTTGTAACCGTTTTTTCCCTGTCCAAATTTCCCTTCGATCTGGTTTC
>CALLUQ010000105.1 GCA_938010565.1 uncultured Flavobacteriales bacterium | reverse complement strand
TTGGTTGGAAAAGATGGAGTAGGGCTTTGGTTTACGAGAAATCAGGGGTATTTACTGATTCCAGAGTAAACCGAACCGAAAGTGATTTCCAGTCCAATAGTTCCATAAGCAATCAGGCGAAGTGAACAGGAAAGCGTAGTGGGGGAAAACCGCATGCTGCGTTTGAGGTGGCGGGAGCTGGAAACATGATCGAAAGATGCGTGCGCCAGTTCCCGACCCTACCTTTTACAGGATCCATTGTAATACGATTGTGGCTTTCATGGCATACTCATTTTTCCCAAAAAAACCGGCCATCAAATATCAGCCGGTGAAGTCGGATCAAATCGTACTTTTTTAGGGTCGAACTCAGGTTAACACTATTTTCCGTTGTGTTTTATGGGCGGTTAATGCGCAAAATCGCCCCACATGTTGGTCGCCACAGATGGTTTCCGGTCGGAAATCCAACCTTTTCGAAAGTCCGGCATCAAAAAAAACATACCCGTTTCATTCGGGGCGAACTCAACCGTTGGTTTTTAACCGATTTTTAACACCAGATCGACCAACCGATGGGAATATCCGGCTTCGTTATCGTACCAACCCACCACTTTCACCATGTTCCCGATCACGGATACCAGATCAGCATCAAAGATGCAGGAATGGGGATCACCGATAATATCGCGGGATACGATCTGGTCTTCCGTATAACTCATGATGCCCTTCATTTTTCCTTCACTGGCCTCTTTAAAAACCCGCAACACCTCTTCTTCCGATCTTGTATGTGTTACAATGCAGGTAATATCTGTTAAAGAACCGTTGGAAACGGGTACGCGGATGCCTGCTCCTCCGATTTTTCCATGCAAATGCGGAAAAATCCGGGTAAGAGCTCTGGCCGCTCCGGTGGTGGTGGGAATGATGGATTCTGCAGCTGCTCTGGCCCTTCTGAGGTCTTTTGAATGTGGAGCATCGTGGATATTCTGATCGCCTGTATAGGCATGAACGGTTGTAATGTACCCGCTTTCTATACCGCAAAGGTCGTCGATCACTTTCACCATGGGGGCTGCACAGTTGGTGGTACAACTTGCGTTGGAAAGCATGGTTTCGGTTCCGTCGATGATGCCATCGTTGATGCCCATTACTACCATTTTTACATCATCGCTTTCGGGAGGGGCCGATATCACTACCTTTTTAGCGCCGGCCCTGAGGTGCTTTCCTGCATTGGCTTTTGATTTGAGAACACCGGTGGATTCGATCACGACATCTATATTCAGATCGTTCCAGGGAAGGTTTTCAGGGCTTTCGAAGGCATAAACATGTACTTCCTTGTTGTTGATAAACATCGATGCACCATCACAAGATACGGTACCGGGAAACCGTCCGTGAATGGAGTCGTACTTGAACAGATGGGTAAGCGTATCGATGTTGGCAAGATCATTGATCGCAACGATCCGAATGTTATCGTTTTGCAGCATTGCTTTGGTACATACCCGGCCAATCCGGCCAAACCCATTAATCGCTACACGTATTTCCGACATCTTTAAAAGGGCTCAAAATTAGTTTCGGGTGCAAGTTAAGGCAATTCCGGAAAAAATATTTCCCCCAATGCCCTCCGTTAAAAAGCCGCTCCGGATCAACCCGAAACGGCTTTATATTATTGCGTAAAAGTAGTTTATTTCTTGATAAACTTCGCTACACGGCGCTCGGTATTGCTTTGGAAGTGAATCACATAGTTGCCGGCAGAAAGCTGGCTTACATTGATCTCTGCTGTTTGCTCTCCGGCGGGCCGGCCCTGAAGATCCGTCCGCTGAACCAGCCGACCATGCAGATCGTATACTTTGACCTGAACATCAGATGCTTTTGATAAATTGAATGCAATGGTTCCGCGTTCTGCCATGGGATTTGGATAAACGGTTAAAGCTCCGGAGGTGGTAGAATTAGCGATGCCGCCATTCGGGTCTTCCGGTCTGGCACTGAGAAGGTCTGCCGATTTCCAGATCCCGCGTCCGTGTGTTCCCAGATAGATCATACCGGGATTGAACACGTCTTTGCCGTTCCATTCGCGGTATTGTTGGCGTATATCGAAAACCGGTACCCGTTCAAAAGTTGCGTTCTGGTCGGTCCAGGTGGTTCCCCCATCGTCGGTTGCATAAACACCGTACTCTGTTCCGATGATGATGATCTGATCGTTTTCACGATCAATTACGGCACTGTAAACCGGAATGCTCGGATTGCTGGGCAAGTTGCCATCTATTGGAACGAAGGAAGAAGTACCTATGGTGGCATCTGCATCCCACGATTCAAAAATGTGGCTTCCGCCGAAACCGCCGGTAGTGATCACCACGTGCCCCGGATCGTTCGGATCAACGGTAATGTCGGTGATATAGGAAGAACCGTCATAAATTTGAACCGCACCCGTTGCGAGGGAATCAAAATCGGTTTGTGAGTATACGGAATCCAGGCCGCCAACCCGGTAAACCTTGCCTGCGGTAGTGCCGATGTATAGGTTGTTCCCGTCTTTTGAGAATTCGAGGGAGTGAACGTTGCCTGAGAATTGTACGGGGGCATTGTAGCCCAATACGTTGATCCATTTAGCCGGGTTAACGGAAAAACGCATGGCATCGCGTGTGATCCAGGCTCCGACTGTATTGTCAAACCCTACGGCAAATAAAGATTGGATGGGGTCTACCAAGGTCACGGTATCGCCGCTGTCGAGTTGGGCAACGGAGATCTCCCAGAGCTTTTCATTTAAAGTAGTACTGTTATAAAAAATCGTATCGTTGGGTGCAATGTTCTGGTTAACAACTACTATAACGCTGTCTTTCGAGAGAGGATCGTTCCAGGTATCGTACAGTGCGATAGTGGTATAGAAAGGCCCTATCCGGCCGATATCATTTGCAAAATCATTGATTATGCCGCCGTACCAGCCACCGTTTTTTGCCTCCTGAAACCCTCCGCCATTATCATCGGAACGGCCAAGTGTACCATATTGGGAGGTTGCAAAAATAACTCCGGGGTTTATTCCTGAAATTTCTGTTTCAAAACCATCGCCTCCAAAGATCTCTTCTGCTTCCATGTAAGTGTTTCCTTTGTAGTTGATGTAATACGTTCCGTTATCCTGCGTACCCGCCGTTACTTCATCCAGGCCCGAATAAGCAATGGCATAGTTTTGTGTAACATTGTATCCGCGGTTGGCGGCATAAAAACTGGTTGCACGGTCCAGCGATTTGAAAATTCCTCCATCGGTACCAATGTAAAGGTGGTTCAGATCGTCCCAATGGAAATAGTGCAAATCCGAGTGGATATAACGTCCGCCAGCTACGGGGAAGTTATATGCAACTTGCTCCCAGCTTCCAAAAGAAGGATTGGATTGTGTTTGTTCCCATTCCCAAAGCATGATCCCACCCACAAGGATGCGTCTTTTGTTCATCGGATCAACGGTAATGCAGTTGTTGTATTCGCCTTGATTGGAAACCCCTGCAATTATAAAAGGATCAAACTCCTCGCTTCCGCCAGGTGCAATTTCCGTCCAGGTAAGTCCTTTATTGGTCGATTGGTAAATTCCTTTAAGTACTTCTGTGCTGGTGGCTGCTGCTGCATAAAGGTAGTTACAATCTTGCGGGGAGTAAGCATAGGTAATACGCCCTACCCCGCCAAAAGGAATGCCAGGGAAGGAGTTGTTGGAAACATGGGTCCAGGTAGCTCCGCCATCCGTAGAAATGTGGGTGTGCATACCGGCTGAAAGAACGGAAACCACCATGTTGTTGCCGGAGGGGCAAATTTCAATATCGGTAATGTTGCCAAAAGCAGAGGTAGAGCCATCAACCGCATCTACACGGGGTACTTCCGTAAACCCGTTGGCATTGGTATAGGTCCAGAGGCCGCCGTTACCACCTGCCCAAAGCTTATCGGCCTGGTTGGGGTCGGCTTTAATTCTGTTCCAATATACTTTTTCAACATTTGTTGGATCTTGATTGGTTACGGTAGGCTCGGAGCCTGAAATTTGCGTAAACGCAGCAGTGGTCGAACCAACATCATCGGTATAGTAAATCCCGTTGCCAATAGAGCCGGTTCCTTCCTCGAAGTTGGGTGTTTCCCAAACATTGCCTGTAGCAACAAACAGGCGGCCATTTCCGGTTTGTGCGATGGATGAAACGGAGTTGTTGTCGTCAAAAGATCGGACACGTTGCCACCAGTTGCCTCCATTGACACTGTACCAAAGCCCACCGGTTACGCCACCGACATATACTTTATTTGCAGCTCCGCTGATGGATTCAATGGCACGGGTACGGCCTCCTATGTTATCCGGACCCATTTCCTGCCAGGTGAGGTTCATGGCTTTGGCCCGATGGGTGGCTCCCCATTTTTTCGCTTGTTTCAGGCCGTTCACCAGATCAAGCGGCTCTACTTTTCCCGTGTAGTTGTTTACAAGCAGGCTGTTTCGGTAGGAGAGCGCATCAGAAGCCGATTGCGCTTTCATGGCCACAGTCCGGGGTGTATAAGTGGCTGTGTCCTCCTTTTCTTGACCTGAGGTCATTACAAAAACTGCAACAGCCATTATTGCAACACTTGTTCCGATCAGTAAAGATTTCTTCATAAGTAAAGTTATTTCGGTACGCAATTATTCCCAGCTTTTGGTGTGCAAATAAACCATATTTTGATGTTTTCACCAAGGCTTAACAAAGTTAGGGAAATTTATACATCTCCGGTTTCTCAATGCAACTCCCGGTCCTGATTTTTGAATGAAAGGGCGGGTTGGATCAGAATAAGGGTTTTACTTCCCGTTGCGTCTGAAATGCCTGCAACATTTCTCAAAAGCAGATCGTTTTACCGTAGCAAGCGCGAAAAGTAAAAATATTTAGTGAACCTCAAGGGGTAAATCGTTAAAAAATGTTGGCCTTTCAAAAATCAGAGGAGGTGTTTTTCGGCGTGATAGGATGACCGTACCAGAGGTCCGCTCTCGACATACTTAAAACCTTTTTCCAGGGCAATTCCTTTGTATTCCTGAAATTTTTCCGGGGTAATAAATTCTGCTACCGGCAGGTGTTTAGGGGTAGGCTGTAGGTACTGTCCCATGGTTAGAATATCACAGTTTACGCTTCGGAGGTCATCCATGGTTTCGAGGATCTCTTCTTCGGTTTCGCCCAATCCAAGCATGACTCCTGATTTGGTGTTCATGCCTCCTTTTTTCAGGCGCATCAAAACTTCGAGGCTTCTGTCGTATTTTGCCTGGATCCGTACTTCTTTGGTGAGCCGGCGAACGGTTTCAAGGTTATGCGAAACAATTTCCGGTGCTGCATCGATGATCCGTTGCAGGTTTTCCCACTTCCCGGCAAAATCGGGGATCAGGGTTTCGAGGGTCGTTTCCGGTGTGTTTTTTCGGATGGCACGCACGGTTTGTGCCCATATTCCGGAGCCACCGTCTTTGAGATCGTCTCGGTCTACGGAAGTAATGACACAATGTTTTACTTCCATCAGTTTTACGGAATTGGCCACGCGGCCCGGCTCAAACGGATCCGCATCATCGGGCCGCCCGGTCGCCACTGCACAAAAGCCGCAAGATCGTGTACACACATTTCCTAAAATCATGAATGTAGCTGTACCCGCCCCCCAACATTCGCCCATATTCGGGCAATTTCCGCTTTCGCAGATGGTATGCAACCGGTGTTCCGAAACGAGGTTACGAACTTTCCGGTAGTTTTCTCCGGTGGGCAACTTAACCCTTAACCATTTGGGTTTTTTTACCCGTGGCTCAGGTGCTTTTTCCACATGTACTTCGCTCATTATCTGAAGTATTTCTTTCCGTAAAGTAGATTAATGTAGAACGTAAAAAACATTTGTTTGTTAGCGATCAGTGCCATAATGGGCACTTCATCCGGGTAGGCATCCAAAGCAACTCCGGCTTCCAGGCCTTTGAGGCGGTCTTTTGCATTGGCATATTCAAAATGCAACCCAAAACGGGCATGAACGCCCGGGCGGGGTTTTAATTCATTCAACCCTTTTACGCCTGGTGCTTTACCTGCAATGTTGTCGATAAAATGTTCTTCGGAATTATAACGTTCAACGGTAACATAAGGAATGCCCGGATAACCGATCTCCAGATAAATGGGTTTGGTTAAACCCAAAACAGGGCCGATGGCATAATTAAATCCAAATTCCACGCCTCTGTTGCGCATTTTATCAAAAAGCACATGCCGTTGCCCCCAGGTTGTTCTGAATACAAAAAAACTATGTTCCTTGCCGTAAATGTACCCTTTGGAATTTTCGTAGTTGGGATTAAATGTTTTGAGTTCTTTGGGATGTTTCATGTTTGCTGCCTGAAAAACCCACTCGGTACGGAGATGTGCCGTTTTGTGCCTGCCGAGTTTGAACAGGCCGCCCCATCCATTGGTATGTAAAATAATTCCGCCGGCCAATTCTTTTTTGTAAAGAACGGTTCCTTCGCCTACGGATGGCGATCCCCCTTGTCCGAAAGCGGATGAGATGAAAGCGAGAAGGAGAACAACTGTAAAGGTGTTGCGGATCATGAATGCAGCAAAGGTATGAAATAATAACGTGAAAATCATTTGCGCGGTATGCCGTTACAGGGCAGCATTTCAGCTTTGAGTAGCCGCTTCGGGTCGAATGGTATTCGTTGATCATTTGCCACTTTTCCAAGCAAACCAAGCCTCATCGGATAGGGGCTGTTTCATGTGTATAAGCTGTACAACCCGGAACTCAGTCTGGTTGTTTGGTTTTGTACAAAGTGACTTGTTCAGGCCGGCATAATGATGAGCTGTGGCAGCCTTCTGAAAAAACTACCGGGAATAATTTTCAACGACAGCATCCCCCCAATCTGCAATAGCTTGAATGAGCGGAATTAAGGTTTTTCCGAAACCGGTTAATGAATATTCAACTTTTAAAGGGGGTTTTGAAGTATACACTTTTCTTTTGATCAAACCGTCTTTTTCTAAAGCTTTGAGTTGTAAACTCAATGTTCTTTCTGTTACTGTGGGCATCGATTTTCTCAATTCGTTATACCTCCGTTTTTTATCCATCAGATGGTAGAGGATCACCGTTTTCCATTTCCCACCTATAACTCCCATTGTCAGACTGGTACAACAAGGATATTCATGGCCTCCAAACCGGAGTGTTTTGGGTTCTTTTTCTTTCATAAGACCGACACTATCATTTTTGACCGTTATTGCAAAGATAAAGCACTATAATTAGTTTTGTTGCTATACTTATGAACATAATACAATGTCGTTATGAAAGCAATGATTATCAATGAATACGGGGGAAATTCCGTATTTGAAAAACAAGAAGTGACAAAGCCAACCTTAAAGCCCGGAGAAGTATTGATAAAAATAGCAGCATCCAGTGTAAATACCGTAGATACCATGATCAGAAAAATGGGAAAAGCATTGCCGTTATCGCCAGACGCTCCGGCAATACTCGGAATGGACTTTGCCGGAACAATTGAAGCGGTTGCGGATCATGCTAACGGCTTTGCAGTTGGAAATGAGGTGTATGGCTGTGTGGGTGGTCTGGCAGATCTATCCGGAACGTTGGCAGAATATGTTGCAGCAGACAGCAAGTTAATAGCCAAAAAACCTCACAATATTACGATGCGGGAAGCTGCGGCGATTCCATTGGTTGGCATTACCGCTTATGAAGGACTGATGCGGGCCGGCATTGCAGCAGGACAAAAAGTACTTGTTCATGGCGGTTCCGGTGGTGTCGGACATATCGCATTGCAATTGGCAAAACACTTTGGGGCAGATGTTTATTCTACCGGTGGAGGTGAAAAACAAATTCAACTCATTGAACAATTGGGGGCAACAGGCATTAATTACAAAACCGAAGCCGTTGAAGATTACGTTCGGAAACATACTAACGGTACCGGTTTTGATATTGTATACGACTCTGTAGGAGCAGGAAACCTGATCCATTCGTTTCATGCGGCAGCCCTTAACGGGCATGTGGCTACTACGTTGTCCATGTGCGAGTTAGACCTTACCATAGCCCATTTTAAAGGTTTGTCGTTGCATGTAGTGTTTATGTTAATTCCTATGCTGCATAATTACAAACGCGAAGAACACGGAGCAATACTTGAAAACATGACACAAATCGTAGAAAGCGGAGGCTTAAAACCGGTTCTGGATGCACAAATGTTTTCACTTGAAGATGTGGGAAAAGCACATGCACGACTTGAAAGCGGACAGGCTATGGGAAAAGTAGTGATTGAAAATTAAATGAATGACAGGCCGTACAAACGGAAGGGGCAAATGAATTGCTGCTTCACTTTAAAGTACCCTCAATACGGGTCCGTTTTCCTTCTCCATTGTTCATTGAAAAAGAAGGTTAGTCAGACAGTATCACAAATTCCGTACGGCGATTTTTAGCTCTTCCGGCAGCGGTTTCATTATCAGCAATGGGGTGTGTTTCTCCGAAGCCTTCCCATTTTAACCGCGAACCGTCGATTCCTTGTTTTTCCAGGTATTCTTTTACGTTAAATGCACGTTCTTTTGAGAGTACCAGGTTGGCAACATCGTCGCCCCGGTTATCGGTATGTCCGTGAATGGCCACCTGCATGCGCTCGTTTTCTTTGAGGTAACCGGCAAAAGCATCAAGAATAATTTTGTCTTGCCGCGTAAGCAAGGCACTGGAGGTCTCGTATTGAATATCGTTGATGCGGAAAGGTTTTCCAACCTTTACTTTTTCTACTTTGATCTCTTCCATTTCGGCAACCACTGTTTTTGTCGTATCTATGTTCAGCGTTTCAACGGAGATCAACCTGGAATTAAATACGTGGCCTTTTTTCTTCACCGTCATGATCACATCTTCTCCTTTGGCCATGTTGATCACTGTTACGTAACGCCCGTCCAGGGTGTCAGTAGAAACTTCCTGCACCTCAAGCGACTGAGTGTATTTGAGCTCCACTTTGGCATCGGTTACCACTTTGCCTTCTTCGTTTCTGATGGCTCCTTTCATCATCAGGATCTGTTTCGGTCGGGCTTTTTTGTATAAATCAAAGGCATATACGTCGTAGCCTCTTGCCCCTTTTAACCGGGAGGATGAAAAATAAGCCAAACGGCCGTCCGTACTCACAAACATACCTACTTCATCTTCTTTGGTATTGATGGGGTAACCCATGTTTTGGGGCACGGTCCAAGTGTTGTTTTCATACCGGCTGTAAAACACATCAAGGCCACCGGCTCCCCAATGGCCGTCCGACGAAAAATAAAGGGTCTGGCTGTCCGAATGGATGAAGGGGCTTTTATCATTTCCTTTGGTATTTACAGCCGATAAAGGTTGTCCTGCTGTCCAATCTGTCCGATGGTTTTCGCGTGTGGTGTAATAAATATCCGTCTGATCGGTATGGTTGCTTACTTTGGCATAAAAAAGTGTTTTTCCATCTCCCGAAAGGGTGGGTTGTGATTCCCAGCTTGTTTCTCCATTGATGCCATCGCCCAGGTTTTCCGGCTCTGTCCATTCGTAACGTCCGTTTACCAGGGTGTAGTGGGAATAATAAATATCGCAATTGTTGTAAGTGCCCCCTTTTTCCAGCTTAACGGGTTTACAAATGGTGATGTACATTTCTTTGTTATCGACTGAAAAAGTAATGCCTCCGTAATTGTTGTCTACATTAAACGGGCGAGGCATTTTGGTGCCTTCCGAAAAGTTTTTACCGTTTGTTTTGCGCGAGCTTACGGTCAGTTCTTCTATTTTCCGGGGCACAATCCCTCCTTTGTCTTTGTATTCCATTTTGCGGGTGAAATACATAAATTCGTTATCGGGGGTAAGCATGGGCAAATAATCGTCGTATGGCGAACATACTCCGTTTACAGCCGAAGGTTCGAAGGGTTGTGGGTTGCCGTAAAATGCTTTGTAAAATTCCAGTTCTGGCAAAATCTCTTTTACATTGGTTGTTTTTTGTGCCCACTTTTTGGAATGGCGCCAATCTTCGCCATCGGTAAAGGCCAGAAATTCGGTAAACCGTTGGTGTGCTTTTTCATGATCGGATTGTGCATAGTGCATCACACCAAGAGTATACTGCACATCGGAGTGAAATTTAGGGCAGATGGTCAATACTTCTTCCAAATACCCGATGGCGTGGTTGTAGGTGGTATTTCTACTTTTGGCTTTGCGGTAGGCCGACATTCCGAGTTCAAAATAACAGCGGGCACACCGATCATTTATTTCAATGGTTTTCAGCAAGGCATGAAAACGATCTGTAGGTTGCTTTTTCTTATCTGTTGCTGCTTCCAGAAGCTTGATGATCTTTTTATGGGTGGGTTCGGCACACGTTTCATCATCATCTTCGCTCTGTGAAAAACAAGGGTTCGAAAATAAAAGCAAAGCCAGCAATACGATCCGCTTTAAGGAGGCTGTCCGGCGTTTTTTGTGCTTCGTAATCATAATTCCGGCGGTTATTCACTCCATTTGGCGTCGGCTGCTTTTTGTGCCTTTGCCAAAACAGCGGTTGCTTTTTTATCGCTTTCGGCCATCAGTTTTTTTGCTTTTTCTTCGGATTCCTTGCGGATTTTTTCGGCTGCTTTTTTCGCCGCTTTTTGGGCAATAATGTTTTTGCCTTCTGTTTCTTTTTCAAGTGCGTTTGCCCGGGTATTTCCTTGTTGGCGGATGGTTTCCGCTGCTTTTTTTGCATTGGAACGGATCTCATCGGCACTTTTTTGTGCTTTTGCCATAATGGCCGCAGCTTCTTCTTTGGCTTTGTTTATGGCTTCGTCTACTTTGGCTTTTACCTCCTGTTTTACAGAGTCTACTTTCGTACTGATCTGATCTCTGATCTGATCTTTGAGGGCATCCACCGGATCTTTCCCTGCTTCACCCAAACGGATCCTGATTTTCGGATCATTCATTTTACCGGTTACCGAAGCATTTATTTTGATCTGCTCTCCAACCGGAGCAGCCATTCCGTTATCGGCAGCCGCACTTACCAGGTTGTTTAATGCCTCATTGGCCGCTCCCCCAAATTCAGTACGCGGAATATCCATGGTTATTTCATAATCCAGGTCTTGCTCAAAAGTGGAATACCCCTGAATATTGGCAGTATATTGGTTCATTTTCACGTCAAACGGATCCACGGTTACCCTGCCGTTCTTAAAGTGGTAGCGCAGGTTTACATCTTTGAGATTTTGTTGCGACAGGCGATCCGTTTTTAACTGTTGGGCCAGTTTATGGAATACTTCCGCATTTTCGATAAAAACGTTGTCGGATGTGGCATCGCCATCGCCATTCAGGCTGTTCAAGTCGGGCTCAAACTGTTGGTTAAATGTGCAGGCCAGGTCCAGCTTTGTACTAAAGTTGCCGGTACAACTCTTCAAAAGCGGTGTTATTTTTTCAAGGGTGTTAAAAGTGGTTGCGGTTTGCCGGATGTCCCAGTTTTTAATGCGGTATGCAAATCGTGTTTGAGGAGCCTTGGGGTTCCGGGTATTGTATTCTCCCTGAACATGGATCGATCCGCCTAGCATTTGTGCATCTGTTCCATCCAAACGGGCTACTCCGTCTTTGAGGGTGATGTTTCCTTTTACCTGGTTAATAACAAGGTTTTTGTCGGTTTCCCAGGGGTAAACAACGCGGGCCAGGCCGACGTTCATTTTTAAGTGGAGTGTGTGGGGTACTTCAATGGCTTCCAATGTTTCTTCTGTTGCCGGTTGGGTGTTGCTTTCCGCATTCGTTTCCGCATCCGGGTCAGGTTTGCCGTTGCCGGTATCTGCAACGGTTTCATCTTCGGTCATCCATTCGCGGAGATCGAGGTTTTGCGATCGCAGGGTGAGTGTGCCGCGCAATACTTCATCCTGAAGCAGGTAGGGCAACAGGTTGTCCAGCCGTCCGTTGAGTGTTACATCGCTTTTACCAAAATTTGCCTGAAACCGGCTCAGTTCCACCGTTTCCGGTGAAAAACTCAGGGAAGCCGTTTTCACTTCAGTGGCATAGTCTATCCCGGCAGATGTGACAACAACATCCGTCAATATGATTTGTCCGCGGGCATCAAAATCGGCGTAGCGTTCTTCGGTAAGGGCCGATATGGGGCCTTTTAAGTCCAGGTCGGCGGTTAGGACCCCGGTATACGACTCGCCTTCTTCCATGGGGATCATTTTTTGGAGAGAAGCCAAATCGATTTTCGATCTTACCGAACAATCGAGGTTGGGATCGGTAATCGGGCGGGTCAGTTTTAATCGGGCATCGATAGGATGGCCGGCCATTTTCATGGCAAAACGCCGAACATCGGTTACGATGTTATCCAGGTCGCCTCCTTCTTCTCTGCTTACTTGCGCATCGATGTAGATCGCTTCCGCAGATTGCTCCAGGCCTTTGTAGGCAAAGCTTCCCCGGTCAACATTCAGTTGAAGGTCAAAAGCCGGCATGGTGCTTTCGTTGTATTTTCCTTTGGCCATGCCTTCAAATGCTATTTTTCCATTGGCCGTAAGATCGCTGAAGGCGTTGCTGTAAATAGCAGGAATGAGGGATAAAAGATCTTTCAGGGTGCTTCCGCCGGAACCGAAGCTGAGATCCATATCCACATCATTTTCCGTTAACGCCAGCCAGCCGTTCATCCCCAGTTTTACTTCATTGATCTTCAATTCGTTTTCTTTAAATGTAAACTTCATCCGATTCAGGTCGATATCGATATCGGCATCGAGGTTTACTTTGGCATGATTGAGGTAAGGGATGCCACCAAAGTCGAATAAGAAACCGGTGATATGGGTTTGCGTTTCGAGCAAAAACAGTTCGGATCGGAAATCGCCTTTTCCTTCGTGATGAAGGCCGCTGATCCGGGTGTGCATGTCGCCTGCGGCGTCTTCATAAATGATCAGGCCCTCGTGTATAAAATAGTCGCTTAACGCGAGGTGAAACCCACCGGATGCTTCTGTTTTTTCTGGTACCGGTTCGTTGGTGGCGGTGGTATCGGCAAGGGCAATGTTATAATTGGCCGTACCATCCGGGAGTACCTTTACATGGATCTCCGGCCGGGTAAAACCAATTTTCCGGATCTTGTACTTATCGCTCCATATACTCAGAATGTCGATGGTGATCTCCAGCTTTCCGATCTTGGCAAGGTGGGTTCCGGCAAAGGTATCTGTTCCTGTTACCGAAACCTCTTCAACCGTGATGGAGAAGTTAGGGAAATCATGAAAAACGCTGAGGTCGTAAGCTCCAAAATCGATGGTGGCATTTACATTTTCGTTGGCCACATCCTTGATCTGTTGTACAATTTCATCTTCGAATACCCATGCCAGAACAACAGGCAAAGTAAGGAGGAGTAAAAGCATAATGCCCAGCCATTTGAGGGTTTTTGAGATGAATTTTTTCATAGGCTACAAGATGAAAGAAGGTCCGATCAGCAGTTTTTTTTGCACGTATTCAGTTTTGGTTTTTATGCCTCTAGGTCAGGCGTCAGTTTTTCACCTTCGCTTTTTGCGATCACGGCTGCTACGGTAGCGTCGCCGGTTACATTCACTACAGTGCGACACATATCCAAAATACGGTCGACCGGAAAAATTATTGCGATCCAGGCCGGATTTAATCCTACCGATTCCAATACGGCCATCATCAATACCAAGCCGGCACTGGGTACTGCTGCGGCTCCGATGGAAGCCAGTGTTGCGGTAAGCACGATCATGAGTTGTTGATCCATGGTTAGACCCAAGCCGTGCATTTGTGCCAAAAATACCACGGCAACGGCCTGGTACAAACTGGTGCCGTCCATGTTTACTGTGGCTCCGATGGGCAGTACAAAGCTGGTGGTTTTATGGGATACACCGATGTTTTTTTTGACGCTGTTTATGGTCACCGGAAGGGTGGCTACGGAACTAGAGGTAGAAAATGCCATCATTTGCGCCGGCAAAATCCCATTCATAAACCGGGGAACGGAAACATGTGCCAAAAGGCGGGCAAGCAAAGGGTAAATGAACATAGCCATGATTGCCAATCCCACTACTACTGCAACGCAATACATGGCCAGGCCTTTGAACAGTTCCAGCATCTCGTCTACGGAATTGCCTGCCATATCGCATACGGTGCCTGCGAGCAGGGCAAAAACAAAAAACGGAGCACCGTACATGACCACTTGGATCATCTTCACAAAAATATCGTTCAGGCCCAGAACGACCTGTTTTACAGGTGCGGCACGGGTTTTATCAATGCCCAGCAAAATGACTCCGAAAAAAATGGCAAAAAAGATGACTTGCAACATCAATTTGTTGTTGGCCAATGATTTAAAAATATTATCCGGCACCATATCTACCAAAAACCCCAATGGTCCTTTATCGTCGGTTGCTTTAAGGGTTTTGACCTTATCGGAGAGCTTTTTGGCGCGTTGGTGTTCGGATTCGGACCTATTGGCTGCATCGTTTTCTCCGGCCAGATCGTTGCGCACTTTTGCTACCACGGTTGCGTAGGCCGGGTCATCGAGAAAGTTTTTTCCGTCCAACAGTTCTACACCGGGCGTTTTCGAAACCCAGATTTCGTAACGGACCCTGTTTTCCGTTACTTGCCCGGCATCGATGTATGTGCCCGGTTGAATGAGGTTGACCACCAACAGGCCTATGCATACTGCCGTAACGGTAGTGGTCAGGTACATGCCGAGGGTTTTTAATCCCATCCGCCCCAGTACGGAATTGTCTCCCAGGCTCATTACTCCGGTAATGATGGAGAAGAGCACCATAGGTACAGCAATAAATTTGAGCAAGCGGATGAAAATATCACCGAAAGGTTTGACCCAATCTACCACATGTGCACTCCAGCCTGCCTGAATGGCAAAAAATGCGAAAATAATTCCGGCCAGAAGGCCGATCATAATGTAAAGGGCAAGTTTGTTTCCTTTCTGCATGTTTAAAGCTTTGATGTTTTATTTCTTAGCCAATGATCGAGCAATGTAATTGCAGCCATGGCATCGACAATGGGTACGGCTCTTGGCAGTACACAGGGGTCGTGTCGTCCTTTTCCTTTTACCGTTGTGGGTTGCCCGTCTTTATCCACACCTGCCTGGGGTTGCATAATGGTGGCTACGGGTTTAAAAGCCACTTTAAAAACGATGTTTTCGCCGTTGGAAATGCCTCCCTGAATGCCTCCGGAATGGTTGGTGAGGGTTCGCAATTTGTTGGCTTCTTTTACAAAGAGGTCGTTGTGTTGTGTTCCCCGCATTTCGGTGCCTTCAAAACCGGAACCAAATTCAATTCCTTTTGCTGCATTGATGCTGAGCATGGCTTTGCCCAGATCTGCGTGCAGCTTGTCAAAAACAGGTTCGCCCAAGCCAGCCGGTACGCCTTCTGCCACACAGGTAATGGTACCTCCGATGGTATCGCCGGCTTTGCGAACGGTGCGGATCAGTTCGATCATGCGTGCTGCGCTTTCCGGGTGCGGACAGCGTACGGTGTTGCTGTCGATCAAAGCAGCATTTACTTCTTCGGCAGATTGGGCGCATTGCAGCTCGCCTACCGATGAAACATAAGACCAGATCTTAATGCCTTGTTGTGCCAGAACTTGCCGGGCTACGGCTCCTCCTACTACCCGCGATGCTGTTTCGCGGGCGGAGGCTCTTCCGCCTCCGCGATGATCGCGGAGGCCAAACTTGGCTTCCCAGGTATAATCCGCATGGGAAGGGCGCCAGGTAGATCTCAGGTGGTCGTAGTCGCCGGGTTTCTGGTTTTGGTTTTCGATGATGAATCCTATGGGGGCTCCGGTAGTTTTCCCTTCAAAAATTCCGGAAAGGAACCGTACTTCATCGCCTTCTTTCCGCTGGGTTACAATGTTGGATTGCCCGGGTTTGCGGCGGTTCATTTCGTGCCGAATGGCTTCCTGATCCAATGCTAACCCGGAGGGGCATCCATCGATTACTCCACCCAAAGCCGGACCGTGGGATTCACCAAAGGTGCTTAAGCGAAAAACGTGTCCGAAGGTATTTCCGGCCATAGCACACAAATTTAAAATTTATGTGGTCGGAATTGCTTTTGGTGAAATAAAAGTTTTGGAATGGGAGGCGATGTGGGTTTATTTTTTGGGTTGTTCTAAAGTGGAGTGCTGCAAGTTTGCATGGGCCAAGGCATCGGTAAATGGTATGGGCAGGGCAATGGGTATTACAACCAACTGCATAGCAAGCCATAATCACGCTTGTTTTCGGAAGGTCATGCTCCGGAGAGCAATGGAATTTGTCTGAAGCAACCGCATCGGGGAATAGTTCCGGTAGCAAAAAACCAAAACCTACAGATGGCAAAGGAAATACGTTCCAGATGTTTCTGAAAAGGCTGGAATACAATTCCCCTGAACAACAAGAGGATATGCTGTTCTTCCGATAAATGGTTTGTAAACTTCTTGTGGAGAGAAAAGGGTCAAACGTTTTTCTCGACTTTACCCTTAATTGTGTGGGCCTCATAGGCAGGGCATCCCCCATGGCGATGACAAGATGCCAGCATTGCGGCTAAAAAACCAACCGTCATTATTGTTCCCAGGATTTTTTTCATTTTACCTAAACACATTATGCTATTTTGATCCGTGCTAAAATTTAAACCGGGAAAGCTGAAATTTATTTTGCTTCCGGCAGGTTTATACAATTTTTCGCCAAGCCAAAGGTATGGTAAAAAGTTTAGATATAAAGTAGGATAAACGCATTTAAAATAGATTCGCGCTCGTTTTCAGGGTTTTACGTTTTTTTCATCGTTTAAATGTTACACATCAAGAGTCGTAACTAATTGATTTATAAAGATGAAAAATTAATTGCGTTTGCTCTGGACTATAAGGTGCAAATTTTGACACCCGGTTTTGGATTTTGTACTTTTATCAAGATCAAAAAAAACGAATGGCAGAATTTGTGGAGAAATATATCAACCCTTTTACCGATTTTGGATTTAAGAAACTCTTTGGAGAAGAACCCAACAAGGATTTGCTGCGAGACTTTCTAAATGAACTGCTCAAAGAAGAGCAAGGCACCATTACAGAACTAACTTACCTCAAAAACGAACATTTGGATCAGGATCTGAACCGAAAAGCAATTTTTGATCTCTACTGCACCAACGAACGAGGAGAAAAATTTATCGTTGAACTACAGAAAACAAAACAGAATTTTTTCAAAGACAGAACCGTTTATTACTCTACTTTTCCGATACGTGAACAAGCCAAACGAGCCGATTGGAATTATCAATTTAATGCTGTTTACACCATCGCCATTCTTGATTTTGTATTTGATGAAGGAAAAAACGAACCCCACAAATACAGATACGACATTAAGCTGATGGATCAGGAAACCTGCGATGTTTTCTACGACAAACTTACCTT